>CAZMOL010000034.1:2066-17704 GCA_964568045.1 uncultured Thermotogae bacterium | reverse complement strand
TCAGAGGCGGTGAGGTCTTGAGACGGATCCATCCGCATGTCGAGCGGGCCGTCGAGGCGGAAGCTGAATCCGCGGGACGCGGAATCAACCTGCAAAGAGGACAGGCCAAGATCGAGAAGGAGACCAGCGATGCTCTTGCTTCCTGATCGATTCACGTGATTCGCGATGTCTCGGAAGTTGCCGTGGATGAGGTGAACCCTGCCTCCGAAACGGGACAGCGTCTTGCCCGCGATATCGAGCGCCTCGGTGTCGAGATCGATTCCTATGACGGTGATCTCAGGCTGTGCCTCAAACAGTGCTTCGGTGTGGCCGCCAAGCCCGATGGTTCCATCGACATAGATCCTGCCAGGCTGCGGATTGATGAGCAGGGCGACCTGCTTCCGCAACACCGACCGGTGGATGGGTGGCTGTTGTTGCTTTGCCATCGCGGTCTCCGTCAGCTCCTTTGTCCGATTGTGAAACGCGAGAAAGAGTCTCCTTTGTTCAGTCGTACAGTTTGCTGCAGGTATCCGTCTTAAGCATCCCTCTTTGAAAAAGGCGGATGGTCGCCTACAGGTGCTCCTTCAAACGGGCCAGCAGCTGTAGCGCTTCCAGGGGTGTGAGTTTGTCGGGATCGAGTTTGCGCAGCTTCTTTAGAACTGGATGGTCGTCGGAGCCAAACAGAGGCAAGGCCTCTGATGGCTCGTTGGTTTTGCCGAGACTGGATAGCGGGGCCTCTGCAAGGAGCTCTTCCAGGATGCGATCGGCCGTCTGCGTGACTCGTTCGGGGAGCCCGGCAAGCCGGGCCACGTGTACGCCGTAGCTTCCCTCTGCTATGCCCGGCTCGACGCGGTGGAGGAAGACGACCTGTTTGCCCACCTCTTTGACGGCTACGTGCAGGTTGGCCACCGCCGGGAACTCATCCGCAAGACGCGTCAGTTCTTGGTAGTGGGTGGCAAACAGCGTCTTTGCTTTGACCCGTGCAGTCAGCTCTTTGGCCACGGCCCAGGCGATGGAGACCCCATCGAAGGTGCTCGTTCCTCGGCCCATCTCATCGAGGATGATCAGGCTGTGGGCGGAGGCTCGATTGAGGATGGTCGCGGTTTCGAGCATCTCCATCATGAACGTGCTCACACCTTCGACGAGCATATCGCTTGCCCCCACACGTGCGAAGATGCGATCGACGACGGGTAAGACAGCCTCTTCGGCCGGGACGAACGAGCCGATTTGAGCCATTAAGCAAATCAGCGCGGCCTGGCGCAGGTAGACCGACTTCCCCGACATGTTTGGTCCGGTGAGAATGACGAGGTTCTTGCCCTCGTCAAGCACAAGATCATTGGGGACGAACTCCTCTACCTGCTCCACAACCGGATGGCGACCGGCGCGGATGGTGAGGCAATGCTGCTTGGTGAAGGTCGGTCGCACGTACCCGTTTCGCTTTGCCACGATGGCAAGAGACAGGAATAGATCAAGTTGGGACAGGGCTTCAGCGACGCGCTGTAACAACGGGATCTCCTCAATCAATCGTTGCACAGTTTGCTGGAAGAGGTCCAATTCGAGGGCGTTGGCGCGTTCCTCAACGACGGCGATCTCGTCTTCGTAGGCTGTTAGCTCGTCGGTGATGAATCGCTCGGCGTTGGCCAGAGTCTGACGCCGACGATACTCCGGTGGAACCTTGGCCAGGTGAGGTCGTGTTACCTCGATGTAGTAGCCGAATACCCGGTTGTAGCCAACCTTGAGTGACGAGATGTTTGTTCGCTCGCGTTCACTCTTTTCCAGAGCGGCAATCTGGGAACGGAGACTGCGGGCTTCGCTTCGTAGTTGATCGAGCTGCTTGTTGAAACCCGGCCGAATCAGTCCCCCATCACGTATGTCGACCGGTGGCTGATCGACAAGCATGCCGTCAAGGCTTTCACAAAGCGGCGCGAGGGCGGGTTCAGACAGGGCTTCTCCTATCTGCCGAAGAGAGAGGCTCGGGGCTTCAGAGCCGCGTTGTCCAAGAGTTGCCCGTAGCCTTTCAGCGATTCGGGGGGCTTGTTCCAGGCTCTTCTGTAGACGAAGCAAGTCAATTGGGGTCATCCGTCCGGCTCCCAGTTTTCCGGTCAGCCGTTCGAGATCGTGGACCTCCTTGATCAGAGCCAGGAGTTCTTGTTGGAGCAATTCTTGTTTCGTCAACGCTTCAACCGCGTCCAAGCGTGCTTCGATCACTTCCCGATCGGTCACCGGAGAAAGGATCGACCGCCGCAGCAAGCGGCGACCCATACTGGTTGCGGTCTGATCAAAGATACTCACAAGAGTCCCGCGTTTCTGTCCCTCGCGCAGGGGTTTCACAAGCTCAAGGTTTCGCACTGTGAACGGGTCAAGATCCATGTGGTCGGCGAGGCGATGGCCTTTGAGTGGACGAATGTGGGAGACGGTACCTCTTTGTGTCTCATTGACGTAGTCGAGGATCGCCCCGGCTGCGCACAGGGCCGTCTCAGAAAGCCCGAGGGACGGTGCCTGCCCGTGCGATGCGCAAAAGACCTCATCGGAGAGCGTGGTGATTGTCGCCTCCGGGAGCAGCTCCAGCAGTGCCTTCGGAGCGTTATTAGGAAGAAGGATTTCGCTTGGAGAAAGGCGCGATAGCTCGCCAATACAGGCGTCAAGATCTCCTGCGTCGCAGCAGGCAAACTCGCCGGTTGACAGGTCGAGAAAGGCTATCCCGAACTGGCGATTCGCAGGATAAAGTGCACATAAGTAGTTGTTTTTCCCTGCTTCGAGCGCTCCCTCATCGAGGGTCGTTCCCGGGGTGAGGACCCGCACGACCTCGCGCTTCACCAAGCCGCTTGCTTTTCGGGGATCCTCCACCTGTTGGCAGATGGCGACTTTGTAACCGCGTTTAAGGAGCTGATTGGCGTAGGCTTCGCCGCGTCGCACCGGAACTCCGGCCATCGGGTGCCCGTTGCGTGAGGTGAGCACGATGTCCAGTTCGCGCGCCAGCACCTCCGCGTCTTCGAAGAACGCCTCATAGAAATCGCCGAGGTGGAAGAAGAGGATCGCATCAGGATGGACCGCCTTGACACGAAGGTACTGCTCCATCATTGGCGTCGTTTTACGCATAGCGCCTTCAGTATAGCGGGGTGGCGCGACCCGGCAAAGGGTGGCGGCTTGACATACGGCCGAATCCTCCCGTAGGATCCTGATCATGGAAAAACGCAAGTACTTTCTCGTTGTTAACCTGATTGCCGGACAGGGTCGTTGCAAGGAACTTTTCCCCAAGGTGAAGCAGGAGCTTGATCGACGCGACATCGACTATGATCTCCACTACACCAACGAACCGTTGGAAGCGATCGATGTTGCCCAGATGGGGATCGACGCAGGGTTCACTCACATCGTCGCAATGGGCGGTGACGGCACCGTAAATGAGGTTGCCAATGGCCTGGTCGGTTCTGCAGCGACGCTGGGGGTAATTCCGGCCGGTACAGGGAACGACTTCATCCGCATGACCGGAATCCCTGCTGATCACACGGATGCCATCACGCTTCTGCAGGCAGGGCGTGTCCGCGAGATCGACCTGGGCCAGGTTGGGGAAGATCGCTACTTCGTCAATGGCATGGGAATCGGCATCGATGCTCAAGTGGCGCGTGACGTACTCAAGATGGAGCACATGCGAGGGACCCTTGCCTACCTCTACGCTGCCGTAAAGGAGGTCTTCCGGTTCAAGGCATTCCCGGTTTCCTTGTCAGGAGATAACTGGGCTGAGGAACACACGTGCATCTCGCTTGGGATTGCCAATGGCAAGTATTGTGGGGGAGGATTCAAGCTCGCTCCACTCGCCGACATCAACGACGAGCTAATCGATATCGCCGCGATTGAGGACTTCGCCAAGCTCGAAAGGTTGATACGACTGCCGCAAGCACGCAAGGGGAGTCACTTGAAGCTCTCGCGGGTACACTATCGACAGGAACGGGCGGTGAGTATCTCTTCACCGGCACGGCTGATCGCTCACATCGACGGAGAGCCGTACCACCTACCGCGAGATTCGTTTGAAGTGACTGTTGCACCGAAGGCTCTCCGCGTGCTCGTTCCTGCCTAGATTCGCTGGAATCGCCGATCAAGGTCTTCTTTCGAAACTGTGAAGATGATCCGCCGGCCGTGCGGACACGTGTAGGGATTCTCAAGCTGCATCAGCTGATCGACCAGAGCTTGCTGTTCCGCTAGCGGCATTCGAGCCCCGGCCTTGATCGCCGCCCCACAGGCGAGCTCGCCGAGAAGCCGGTCGAACACCACGTCTTTCACTTCTTCCCGTTGCTCAAGCAGCGCTGCGATTCGTTCGGCCAGTTCCTGAAAGCCATGGCGGGATTGTGCTTCTGCAAGAAGGCTTGGGTATTCGCGAAACAGGAACGTTCCACCACCAAACTCCTCGAGGAGGATCCCCACCCGTTCCAGCTGTTCTCGACTTGAGGCAACGAGGGCGGCGCTTTCAAAGGACAGCTCGACGCGGACGGGAAGGAGAAATTGCTGGCGGGCCACCTCCCCACACTGGGACTGTCGGCGCAGTCGCTCAAACAGGATCCGCTCGTGAGCGATGTGCTGGTCGACGATTTCCAGGCCGTCTGAACATTCAACGAGTAGATAGGTTCGCAGTAGTTGACCGATGACTCGGCGTTCGTTGCCAACTCTCACTTTTTCCGCTCCGTGGGCCGTTCGTATTGTGCCGACCTTCTGTCGAAGTTCGAGAGGGGAGATACTTGCTTTGGTCCTCTCAAGGGGTGGTGGTTGAGCCGTGTCGGACGCAAGGAGCGGTGAAACAACGTACCGCGACGCAAGGGCGCCCTGGAGGGCGCGGTTGAGTGTCTCCTGCACGCGTCGCGGCTCGGCAAAGCGTATCTCCTCCTTGCGGGGGTGGACGTTCACCTCAACCTGCTCAAACGGAAGGTCAATGCAGATGACAGCAAGTGGATAGCTGCCACGACGAAGGATCCCGTGATAGGCACTGGCGAGCACGTAGGACAGTCCGCGATCGCTCACCGGCCGGCCATTGACGCAAAACAGTTGATCGCGGCGATTTCCCCTTCTTAGGTCGGGCTGGCTGATGAATCCGGATACGCTGATCTCCTCACGCGAGACGTCTACCGGGATCATCGCCCGTGCCACCTCCACACCGTAGAGCTGGGCGATCCGATCGAGGAGACTGCCAACCTGTGGCGCTTCGAGTACGCTTTTGCCTCCGTGTGTCAGTGACCAAGAAACCGCAGGGCGGACAAGCGCGAGTCGGCGGATCGCACGGTTTGCGTGAAGGGATTCGGTGCGGGGTGTACCGAGGAAACGGGCCCGCGCGGGGAGATTGAAGAACAGTTCCCGTGCCTCCACCGTAGTGCCGGGCGCACGGGCGGCCGGAAATGGTCCGTCTACTGCTTGCGCGACCACTCGAACCTCGTGAGCCTCCTGTGTGCCCCGCGGCCGAGAGATGATGCGCATTCGGGACACCGCGGCGATACTCGCCAGCGCCTCGCCGCGAAAACCGAGGGTCGCAATCCGGTCGAGGTCAGGCTCTAGTGTGATCTTACTTGTGGTGTGCCGTTCCACGCACACCAACAGGTCGTCGTCGTCCATCCCTTCGCCGTTATCGCGAATCACGATGCAGCGGATGCCTCCCTGTTCAAGCTCGACGGCGATACTCTCACTTTTTGCATCGAGGGAGTTTTCCACAAGTTCTTTCACGGCCGACGCGGGGCGTTCGATCACCTCGCCTGCAGCGATCTTGCCGGCAAGCGCTTCATCGAGCCGTCGGATCTTCATCGTGACAACAGCCTACTCGATCGTTTGCCTTGTCACAATGGATTGGCTAACAGCCGTCGATGCGGTATTGTTAGTTGGGGTGGCTGGCATGCACACAATAAGCGATTTGCGAAAACTCCTGGGCCTTAGCACCGCCAATCAAGTGCGCAACCGGATCGAGGCGATCAAGGATGTCCTAGCTCTCCACCTGCGTCGCGGTCCCAACAATCAGATTCTGGTCTCAGACGGCGGCCTCGAGCTTCTTCGGCAACTGCAGGAATTGTATGATAGCGGATTAACCCTGACGGAAGCGAGCGGGGTTATACAAAGTAGCGCCTACAATAAGGAGCATGCATCGATGTCGGTTTCATCCAGTTTCACACAAAAGAAGACCAATGTGGAGGAACGGGACGAGTTGATCTCCGCTCTGAAAGAGGAAATTGCCTTCCTGCGCCAGCGGGTTGCCTTTCTGGAATCACAACAGCAAACGAACAAGGATGTCGCTGCGCCGAGGTCGTGGTGGGAATCCCTGAGGGAGGAAGCCGATGGGGCTTAGCCTGCCGATACGGGGCAACGCGCGCTTGAAGGAGGTGGTGGCGCGGATCGATACCTCCACTCGGCTTGCGACGCTGTGGGCCGCCTCCAACGTGATGGTGATCGACCGCATGCACATCAACGATCACGGTCCCGTCCACATCAAGATCATCACCAATATCGCCTTAAAGCTGCTGCGGCTTCTTGTTGAAGGCGGCGTGACTCCGAGTGTGGTCGCCGATCACCGCCTGGTCGCGGAGGACGCAGAGGTGATTGTCGTGCTGGCCTCCGTGCTGCACGACATCGGTCACGTCATCCACCGTCACAACCACGAGGAGCTGTCCCTCATCCTTGCCCCGACCCTCATTCGACAGTTCCTCGAAGGGCTGTATTCAGAGGAGCCGGCAACGATTCTCGAAGGAGAGATCCTCCACGCCATCCACGCCCACCGTCGTGACATCGCTCCGCTGACCGTCGAGGCAGGGATAGTGAAGGTCGCCGATGCGCTGGACATGGAAGCGGGTCGAGCACGCATCCCGTTTACCGCCGGCGAGCCGACGATCCATTCTGTCTCCGCGATGGCGATAAAGAAAGTGCGGATCATGAAGGGGGACGAGCGGCCGGTGAAGATCCACGTCGAGATGTCCAACTCCGCCGGGATCTTTCAACTCGACAATCTGCTGCGAGAGAAACTCAAGCGATCCGGGATCGAGTCGCACTTCGAGGTGCTCGGAGAGGTCGCCGGAGAGGAGAGGAAAATCATCGAGCGGTACACGATCGAATGAGAGGCCCGTAAATCGCCTCCTGCGGATCGAGCCTGGGTCTGTTCGTAGGCGATACGAGGGTGCAGGAATCGCGCACGCGCGTGAAAACCGTGGCCTGAGAGCTTGGAAAGCCATTGGAAAGGGCTATTGCGCTTGTTTGAGCTTCTTTCGCAACAAAAGTGCCCTTTTGTTGCGACATTTTTCCTCTGCCTGGGTTGCGTCACACGCTACGGTATCGCAACGTTCTGAAAGGGGACGCATGCCGCTAGACGTCACTCACGAGGACTTCCTGACCCCACCACAGGTGCGGGCGTTGAAGGGCCATTGCCGGCGACGGGCCGAGGCGACCGATACCGATGGCCGTGCGAACCCAGTCCGCGATTGGGCCATCCTGCACGTCGCGTTGGACGCGGGCCTGCGGGTTTCTGAGATCTGCAACTTACGGATTCGCGACGTCATCCTGGATCGGGAGGCCGCTTCGCTGATCGTCAGGGACGGCAAGGGCCACAAGAAGCGGGGCATCAAGATGGGAAAGGATTTGCGCGATCATCTGCTTGAGTTTCTGAGCTGGAAGCAGCGGATCGGTGAGCCCGTAGGCAGCCGGGAACCGCTGTTCGTCTCGTCGCGCAACGGCCCGCTGACCCGCACCGCGGTCTATCGCATCTTCAAGACAAACGCGGAAGCGATAGGTCTACCCTCGCGCTTCTCCATCCACTCGTGCCGCCACACCTACGCGTCGCTTCTGTATCGTGCATCCGAGTACAACATCCGCTTGGTCCAGAAACAGCTTGGGCATCGCTCCATTCAGACGACTCAGATCTATGCCGACGTCCTGAGCGAAGACGCGGCAATCGCTGTGGACAAACTCCCTCAGTAATTGATTTGACAATGACGTGCTAGCCTGCTAGAGTGGTTGTACTCACAAGGCCTCCCCGGCTGTTGAACGGATGAATAAGAGATCACAGGCTGGGACGCTGTTCGTAGTTGCCTTTGTTCTGATGACCGTTGGTGCCACGGCCACTCCGCGCCTTGCGGTAACGGTAGGCTTTGACGGCCGCTTCGTTCCGGAATACCTCGCGCCACTCCGTGTTGAAATTGCTGGTGCAGGGAACTCCTTTACCGGTTTTTTGCTTGTCACGCAGAAGGTGGGCAATCCGTGGCGCGGTGAGGCAGAGAGCCGAACGAAGATCCCTCTGCGCCTCAGTGAAGCGACGGAGCAGGAACACGTAATCCCTATCTACGATTTTATCGATCCATTGTGGGTTGATCTGCTCAGTGAGGAAAAGGAGATCTTGGCTGAAGAGGCGGTCGAACTGCGCGCATATCGCAAGGAAGCGCCGTTTCCACTTGCCGTGGGGGCCTTGTCTCCTCATTTTGACGAAACGTTCGTGGCCATCGATCCGAATGCGCTTCCCGTTCATTGGGCGGCCTACGAGGCAGTGAGCAGTCTGTGGATCGGATCCATCACCGAGAGAATCTCCAAAGACCAGTGGGAAGCGATCGGGCAGTGGGTGCTGGTCGGAGGGACGCTTGTTGTGTTCAGTGGGGCCGACTTCTACCTCCTTGATTCCCCGTCCCTGCGGGAGCTGCTGCCGCTTGCCGACCCAAGTCCGAGCGACACTAACGGGCTGCCGACGTTGCGCGGAGTGATGCGTTCCGGGGCCGATAGAGTCTTGGCTCGCGACGATCTACCACTGCTGGTTTTGCGCCGCTACGGCGCGGGAGCGGTCTTCCTCATCACGGTGAGGCCGGCCGATCTAGTGGAGGACGAATTCTCAGAGATCGTGGCGGCGGTTGCGCCGGCGAACGTACTGTCACTTGCCTCGGAGGTGGAAGATCTGCGGGAGGCAACGTCATTGCAGCGGCCCGGCTTCCCGGCGGCGAGTCTTCTTGTGCTGGTCAGTCTTTGCGGCTTTACCGTGATCGTGCACCGTACGAAAAGAACGATTCAAACGGTGATAGCGCTGCTTGCTGTAAGCGGGGTGCTTTGCGTTTTGTCTGGTTTGTATATAAACCAAGCAAGTATTGGTGCAGATGTATATGCTGTAAATAGCGGCGTACGTATTCAAGGGTATTTCGGAAGTGAGATTGATTATCTTGGTTTGTTCAAGGCCACCACCAGTCCGGCGCGGATCGACGTGCAGGGCAGTGCCGTCCTGATCCAGGAGCTGCCGCGTAGTTTGCAGGAGAACGATCTTGATATCGAGGCGGAAGGCGACGAAGCATCGTTGTCCCTGGAAAGGGGAGAGCGGCGGACCTTAAGGGCGTTTTCTTCCAGTGTGCTCCCCGTAACGGTCTCCACTCTCGAAGACGGAAAAGTGAGAGTTGGAAACGGACTGGATGGGCCGCTGGAGAGCGCGATTGTGATCGTTGGTGAGACGGCGTTCCCGATTGGCGAGGTTCCTGTGGGAGAGGAGTCGTTCGCCCTGAGAAACGCCGTTGCGCTGAAAGATGTCGTTTTGGGGCAGGAGTATTGCACCGCGCTTTTCCGTACACTCTGTGCGGATTTCTTCTGGGGGGAAGGCGTGTGGCTGGTCGGAGCGCGTGAGCGGATAAGCGTGGAACGCAGTGAGAAGACTCGAACAAAAGTGAGAGATCTTGTACTTGTTGCAGTTGCTGGAGAGGATCGTGAATAGGCAATACGGGCTCATCGATCGGGAAAGCTGGCAACCGTTCTTTGCTCTGTTGCTGTTCTGTGGAATTGGCCTGCTTCTTGCGATTCCCACTGCACGGCTAATCCGTGATTTCGACCGGATCGCGTTCTTGCCGGGTGTTCCGATCTTTTTCCACGCCTACGCGCTCTTTCTTGGAATCTTTGGACTCAATATCGGTGCCACGAGCGCCGCGCGAGGAGAGCGGGGAAGAGCGGTGGTCGTGCTGCTTGCAGCCAGGATCCTGGTCGCCCAAGCCCTCATCCTGCCCTATTTCGTGTTCGCGTGGGCCCTGCATCCTGGCAAGGAAGGAGCATTTGTCCTGATCATCCTCTACATGACGGTTGTGGCTCTTCTCTGTGCGACCGCGGCCCGGCTGATCGAGAATCCGGGCCGACGCAACGCTCCGCGTGGTTTTCTTCTAAAGTACGGCCTATTCACCATCTATTACGCGGTCCCGCTTTTCAGCGTTCCCACCGTCAGTCCCTTGGCGGCAGTGGCGCGGATACTGGACGGGGAGAGTCTCTGTCCGCTGGTCGTCGCTTTTGCGGTCCCGCTGGTGCTGCTTTCCGGGTGTTGGCTCTTTTTGCGCCGGGGATTGGGAGGTGATGTCGGTGTTTAACCTGTCGCGCCTGCTGCGTGTGGTAGAGACCAGGGCCCGTCGCCTGCGGGGGCTTCACCTCGCCGGAGGCGTGCTTGCAGTAGCCAGTGCGATGGCTCTTGCAATCGTCGCGGCATGCCGCCTTGGACTGCTGAACCTCAGCTGGCCGGCGCTTGGTGGTGTGATCGCGCTGCCGCTTGCGTGTGCCCTGTTCGCGTTCCTCGGTGTTCGAAGACCGAAGGTTTCCCTTCCACGCCTTCTGCTGCAGATCGACCAGGCACTGGCAACCTCGGAGCGTCTGAGCTCGCTGTACGAGTTGCGCCAACGTGGAGGCCGGGAAGTCTTTCGGCGTCGCATCGAACAACACTTTCAGGATGGACCGCTTCCGTGGAAGAAGGGCCTTCCCGTCGGCCTTTCGCACGTGGGACCCTTGGCGGTTGGGATTCTGCTTCTGGTTGGTTCTTCACTGCTTGTTGCATTCGCGCCCCTTCCGCTGACCGGCATCGCCGAACCGCTTTTCGCAGAGGCGCGGACGGCCGGAGAAGACCGGGCAACGACCGCTTTACCGGAACCGACTGTGCCCGCGTTTCCGCAGGAGGCGCAGATATCATCGACTACAACCCTTGAGCAAGCGGACACTCCTCCCCCCGACAGCTTCGAGGACGTGTTGAGCGACATCTGGACAGCGCCCGCCACAGGGGGAGCCGTGCTCAGCGAGGGAGGATCTCTCGGAGAGCTCATCGAGGAACAGCAACAACGGGCACAGGCACTGGAAGAGCTTCTGTCAAGTCTCAAAGAGCAGTTGCGGCAGGGGCAGCAGGCAGGCCTCACAGAAGACGAGCGGCGTGCCCTTGGGCAGATGCTCCCTGGCGTCGCCGATCCGCAGTTGCGACAGACCCTGGAGAACCTTGTTGAGGAAACGGATCCGGAAGCTCTGCAGGACCAGGTGGAGCAAGCACTCGGCCTGTCGCGGGCGATTGCCCGTTCACAGGCCGACCAATCCGCCGAGCAACAGGAGAAGATCCGTCCCACACCAGAGGATGTCAGGCAGAGTGAAACCGCCCTCGATTGGACCCCACCCGGGGTGCCGGAGGAGGAAACCACTGCCGACGGAGCACAGACGCCTCGGGGCGCGACCGGCGAAGACAGAGACGACGGCGCATCCGAGCAGGGTCAGCCCGGTCGTGGCGAGGAAGACATCGACTCCCGTGGTGGAACGAGCGGAGTTTCGGGGGAGACGGTGCCGAGTGAGCAACAACCCGGCTTCGTCCCCACGGATCTAGCGGCGCGGGTCGGATCCACGGGAGAATTCGACGAGTTCCTCACCAAAGGTGTGCCGTTGGAGCCGGATGTAGCGCAGGGAGAGGAAGGCCTCTACTTCGTCAATTACGAGACGCTTCGTGCCATACTCGAAGGGCGCTTGATTCCCCCCGAGACGCGGGACGTGGTTAAGCGATACTTCAATGCCATCACCCAAGGAGGACCATGATCACAGACAAGGATCTGGAGACTGCGCAGGCGACCTTTGAGCGGTTGCAGAAGGCGATTGAGGGCGTCATCGTCGGACACGAACCGGTGATCGAAGCCACCCTGATTGCGCTTCTATGCAGGGGAAATCTGCTGCTGGAAGGTGTGCCCGGGTTGGGGAAGACCCTGCTCGTCCGCACGCTGGCAAGTGCACTGGATTTGGGGTTTTCCCGCATTCAGTTCACCCCCGATTTGATGCCGGCAGACATCGTTGGAACGGACATCATTACCGAGGACGACGGAAAGAGGCAATTCACCTACTCTCCAGGCCCGATCTTTGCCAACGTCGTCCTGGCAGACGAGATCAATCGGGCGACCCCGAAGACCCAGTCGGCCCTGTTGGAGGCGATGGAAGAGCGGACAGTCACGGTTGGGAAATCGACGTATCCCCTGGATGAGCCGTTCATCGTTCTCGCCACGCAGAATCCGATCGAAATGGAGGGAACCTATCCGCTTCCCGAGGCGCAGGTCGATCGATTCCTGCTCAAAGCGTCGGTCGGCTATCCGTCCCTCGATGAACTGGTGGAAATCGCGGAGCGAAACACGGAGGCGGATGGATTGCGTCTTCCCAAACCGGTGGCAACGGGGGAGGAGATCCTCGCTGCCAGGCCCGTCATCCGCGAGATCCCGATTGCTGAAGAGTTGCGACGCTATGTAGGACGCCTCGTGTTGGCGACCCATCCGCGCAGTGCGCACGCCACGCCGAAGGTGAGGCAGTTCGTGGAGTATGGCGCAAGTCCCCGCGCCGCCATCGCCCTGATCCTTGGCGCAAAGGCGCACGCTTTCCTTGCTGGGGAGGCGAACGTACGTCGGGCAGACATAGAGGCGGTCTTTCACCCCGCGTTGGTGCACCGGGTGATTCTCAACTTCAAGGGTGAGGCCGAAGGAATAGAGGTTTCCGACCTCCTTGCCGAGGTGTGGAAGGAGATTGCGGTGGTCTGATGGAACCGTTGATCGATGAGGCGTTCCTGAAGCGCCTATCCAATCTGAAATTCATCGTCAAGGGCCGACGCAAGGGTCGCCTTGTCGGTGTTCATCCCTCTCCTCGTGCCGGGGTGAGTCTCGAGTTCGCCGACTATCGTGATTACACGCCGGGGGATGACTTCCGCTACGTGGACTGGAACATCGTCGGTCGCCTCGATCGTGTGTTGGTCAAGACCTTTGTTCACGAGGTGGACCTGCCAATTGCCATTCTGCTCGATTGTTCTGCGTCGATGAGGTTGGGCGATCCGTTGAAGCTGCGGTATGCGGCCCGTCTGGCCGCGGCGATCGCCTACCTCGGCCTGCGCGGGCTCGATCGGGTCGGCCTGTACCCGTTCACCGATCACCTGCTGCCGGCGATTGCTCCGCGCCACGGGATGCAACAGATGACCCACATCTTGAGGGCCCTTCACGATGTGGCGCCGGTTGGCCAGACGTCTCTCGATCGCACGCTGTTCGAGTACGTCGAGCACTCCCGCGAGAGCAGCCTCGTCTTTCTTGTAAGCGACCTTTTATGTGAGGGGGGGTATGAGCGGGGGATCGCTCGTCTGCTCGCCCGCGGAGACGATCTCGTGGTCGTCCAGGTGATCGATCCGGACGAACTCGATCCAACCCTTGAGGGCAACACACGCATCGAGGACGTGGAGACCGCTCGGCACCTCGAACTGACGGTGGGGCAAGGCACGCTTTCTCAATACGCACAACGCCTCGAGGCTTACCTGGAAGCGCTGCACGGCTTTCTCGCCGATCACCGGATTCCGTATTTCCTTGCTCCGACCGATCTACCGCTCGAGCGGCTGATTCACGAACGTCTGCGTGCCGGAGGCGTACTCCAGTGACCCTGTTAAACGCGGGCGCCCTGTATCTGCTGACGTTGGCGGGGGGGATAGCCCTTCTCTACTTCCTGCGTGCGCGCAGCCGCCGCGTCGAGGTGTCGGCTCTGTTTCTGTGGGAGGGGTTGCGAAGCGCCCCCCGCTCGCGCGCTGCCCGGATCCGAAGACGCATTGAGCCGCTGCTTCTCGTTCAGCTCCTCGTTCTTGCGCTGTTGGCCCTCGCCCTGGCGCAGCCCGCGCTTCGTGGGATGCGTCCACACCTCTCCAGAATAGCGATCGTGCTCGACGGAAGCGCGAGCATGCAGACGCGCACCGAATCCGGGAAGACACGCTACGGCCTCGCGCGCGAACAGGGAATCGCCCTGCTCGACCGCTATCCCTCTACAACGGTGACGGTCCTTCAGCTTTCCAAGGCTTCCGAGGTCATCGCGCCGCTGACCGACGATCACGATGAGGCACTTCGCGCCCTCAGTGCATCGAGCCCCACCTGGACTGCCGATGGATCGCCGGAAGCGTTGCGCGGCCTGTTGGAGAGCCAAGGTGGATCCGCAGCGTTTGAGCGCGTAACCCTGCTCACCGATCGGCCGTTTGAGCTTCCTCTTGGCGGCCTCGAGCAGGTGATCCTAGGTGGAGGGGAGAACCTCGCCATCACGGCCCTCACCGTCCGTGAGAACGAAGACGTCCCAGGCAGAACCGCGTTTGTGAAGATCCGAAACGACACCACCGCATACCAGGAGCGCCGGCTGCGAGTCGGCGATGGCGATCAAAGCGCGGTGTTGTCGATTCTGCTTGCTCCGGGGCAAGAACAGGGCTATGCCCTCCCCTTCCCCGGCTCAAGCGGCGCCTCGTTCACCGCCACGATCGAGCCCGGCGACGCGTTCGCCGCGGACGATAGGCGGACCTTCGCCCTGCAGCGCAGCATCGAGCGTCGCGTGCGCTGGATCGGCGAGTCCAATCGCTACCTGGAAGCTGCACTTGCAGCTGCAACGCCGATCATCATCGTTTCCTCCGAAGACCAACGCCCGGTTGACCTCACCGTTGCCTACAACGCACAGCTGCCCTCGGATATCGGCGGAAACATCCTCCTTGTCCACGCCGGTGTTGACGGGCTGGTCACAATTGGTGACGAGCGGCGAGGGGAGAATCTGGTTGTCGCTCACTCGAGTGATCCGCTCCTAACCGGTGTCGACCCGCTCGACTTCCGCGTCCGGTCGGCACCTCGAGTACAGGTTTCGGACGTCGGTACAACCGTGCTCGCCCACGGGGAGGAACCCTTTCTGTACCGTCTGGCCGAACAAGGCCGCACGCTCGTCCTGATCTCAGTGGATCTCATGGAAACAAACCTCCCACTGACCGTCGATTTTCCGTTGTTGGTCCGAAACATTCTCGATGCTTTTTCGCCCCTTCCCGCGCAGGCATCGTATGCGTGGTCCATCGTTGGAGAACCGATTTGCGTGGACGGGTACGGAGCGGTGATCGAACTTGAGGACCCCGCCGGTCGCAGCATTAAGCTTTCCTCGAACGCCGAGGCGTTCATTCCGCAGCTTCCGGGGCTGTACGCCCTGAAAACGGACAGGGGAACCTATCCACTGGCGGTGAACGTGGATCCGTCCGAATCCCTGCCCGCCGGAGATGTGCTGGTGAGTGCGGCGCTCGAAGCGGCCACCACGCAGGCCCAGGTGCTCTATCCGATGTGGCCGGTTATCGCTGGGTTGGGATTGCTTGCGCTGCTTCTGGAGGCCGGCATGTACCACGGCTGGCGCTTAAGGCCGGTTAAATGATCCGCTTTGCGCATCCGCTTGCCCTTGTCTCACTGCTCGGGCTGCTCGCCCTTCTTGTCGTCGCGTTTCGACGCCGCAAAGGGGGCCTCGTGCGGTTCCTCCCCGCCGCCGTGTTGCTGATTGCGCTCGCCGGTCCTCAGTTGGGGCAACAAAGGCCGCAGGAGAACGTGTATTTCCTCATCGATCGCTCTGCCAGTGTCGCCGCGACCACCGCTTCTGAGTCGATC
>CAZMOL010000034.1:0-1966 GCA_964568045.1 uncultured Thermotogae bacterium | reverse complement strand
TTTCCTCATCGATCGCTCTGCCAGTGTCGCCGCGACCACCGCTTCTGAGTCGATCCAAGATCACGTGGAGGCAATCGTCGCTGCCAATCCGGGCCGGAGATACGGCGCAATTGCCTTCTCTTCGGACGCCGTGATCACGGATCCAATCGGCGATGGCTCTCCCTCTCTTGAGTCCGGTGCGCCGCTCGGTGAAGCGACCGACCTTGCCGGAGCCGTCGATCTTGCCCTCGCCACCCTGCCGAAAGGAGGTGCCGGCCAGCTGGTGGTGCTGAGCGACGGGCGGATCACCGACGGCCTGGACGACGCGATCGGCGCCGCACAGCAGAATGGAATCCCGATTTCCACTCTTCCGATCGGCGGCAGCGCCGAAAAAGACGCCAGCCTCGTCCGGCTCGACGCACCGGGTGAGGTGGAGCTTGACCGGCCGTTTGCCATCGACATCGCGGTCGCCGCGCAGCACGACGGCGAGGCAGTACTCGCCCTCTACCGTGACGACGACCTGATCGCGGCAAGCGACGTCACCCTTGTTGCAGGCATCACCGAGTTTCGGTACACCGATGCGCTGTCGCGGGTCGGTGCACACAGCTACCGGGCGATCATTCGACAGCCGCTCGATCCGATTCCCGAGAACGACAGCCTGTCGGCGATGGTGCGCACCATCGAGCGGCCGCAGCTTCTCGTTGTCTCTGGTGACGATTCCCCCGCCATTTCGTCGCTGCTGCAGGCAACCGGAAAGCCCTTTTCGGTCGCCTCGAGCGTCCCGGCGCTGGAAGAGCTTTCCCAGTACCGTCAGGTTGTACTTAACGGTGTCCCATTGCGCGGGCTGACCCTGCAGGCCGTGGAGGCTCTGGAGATCTTTGTCGGCGAGCTCGGCGGCGGCCTGGTGATTGCCGAGGGCGAGGACGCGCTGCGTGGGTTTGCCGGCGGCGGCATTGAGCCTCTTTTGCCGGTCTCCTACACCCTGCCCGAGGAGGGAAGGCAAGCGAGCCTGTGCGTTGTCTTTCTGCTCGATCGCTCGGCGAGCATGCGCGGCCACGCCGAAGGCGGATCGAAGATCGAGATCCTGAAGGAAGCAGCCGCGGCGAGCATCAACCTCCTTGATGCGAAGACGTTGGTCGGTGTGATCGGATTTGATCGCTACTACGATTGGCTGATCCCCATCCAGCCGATCGGGGACGGCGAGGCGGTCTACCAGGGGTTGCGTGCTCTGGAAGCCGGCGGCGGCACCGACATCTACTACCCGTTGGTCGATGCGTTCGAGCAACTGGAAACCGTCGAGGCGCGGACGCGGCACCTGCTCCTCCTTTCCGACGGGAAGACCGTCGATGAACCGCGCGACTTTCCGGGGCTGTTGGAGCGTCTGGAAGCACAACAGGAGATCGATCTGTCCGCCATCGCAATCGGTCCTGCTCCCAATCTTCCGCTGCTCAACCTACTCGTTCAGGCCGGCCACGGGACGTTGTATTCCGCCTCCGATTTTGCCGTACTTCCCGAGGTCTCGATGCAGGCGACGCAGCGGCTCAGCCGCAGCCGTTTCATCACCGGAGAGATCGCCGTTGATGGGCCGCTGGCCAGGGGAAATCTGGCGGAACTCCCTCCACTGCGCGGCTACTGTCTCACCTACCCCAAGCCGGCCTCAGAGGTTCTGCTGTGGACGGGAAGCGATCCGATTCTCGCCCGCTGGCGCGTCGGATTGGGTCAGGTTGCCGTGTTGAACACCGACCTTTCCGGCGAGTGGTCGGGGCACTGGCTGTCTTGGGAGAAGGGTGCATTGCTGCTCGATGAGATCCTCGCCACCGTCGAATCGGGCATTGCTCCGTCTCCCGGCCTCATCGCATCCGTCGACATCGCCGATGACGGGATCGTCGCGCGGGTCGACGCCCGCGATGGGCGGGACGGGTTCGTCAACTTCCTCGACCTTGAGGCGAGGCTCCTTCCGACAGAGGAGACCGCGCCGATGGAGCAG
>CAZMOL010000033.1:0-18041 GCA_964568045.1 uncultured Thermotogae bacterium | reverse complement strand
ATGAACGACGAGAAGTTCATGCGGGGCGCACTCAAGTTGGCTCAGAAGGGTGAAGGAGCGGTTAACCCTAACCCCCTTGTTGGAGCAGTTGTGGTCAAAGATGAAATCATTGTCGGCCAAGGCTATCACCGAAAATACGGTGGCCCACACGCCGAGATCACCGCTCTTGAGGAAGCAGGAAAGGACGCACAGGGAGCGACGCTGTACGTGACGCTCGAGCCGTGCTGCCACCACGGACAGACGTTGCCCTGCACACAGCAGATCATCGCCGCCGAGATACGCCGAGTCGTTGTTGCCTGCCGTGACCCCAATCCACTTGTCAACGGCAAGGGAATCGCTGGTCTGCGAAAGGTGGGGATCGAAGTCACAGAGGGGGTACTGGAAGAAGATGCGCGATGTGTGAACGAGATCTTCTTCAAATTCATCACTACTGGACTACCGTTTGTCCATCTGAAGCTTGCCACGAGTCTAGATGGAAAGATCGCAACCCGCACCGGCGACTCAAAGTGGATCACGGGAGAAGCCTCCCGAGCAGAGGCACATCGCCTTCGTCGCAAGTACAGCACCGTTTTGGTTGGTGTGGGAACGGTGATCGCCGATGATCCGCAGCTCACCGTGCGCAATGTCAGTGGAAGAAATCCGATCCGCCTCGTCCTTGACGCAGAAGGAGCGATCCCGCTGGAAGCAACGCTGCTTAACGATGGTGCACCAGCCACTGTTGTGACGACAGCGATGCCCGAGGGAAAGGAAATCGCGCTGCGCTCGCTGAGAAAGGAGGTGTGGCGATTTCCCGGTGAGGAGGGTCGCGTCGACCTTGCAGCGCTGTTGAAGCATCTCGGTGAGAAGCAGTTGGACTCGGTACTCATCGAAGGGGGAAGTGAGACAGCTGCCTCATTCCTAGAGGCAAGATTGGTCGACAAGGTCTCTATCTTTGTCGCTCCCATCCTTCTGGGGGGACGAGATGCTGTTTCCTCTGTCGGAGGGAACGGTGCAGAAAGCATTTCGAGCGCTATCCCTCTGCGAAATGTCGGTGTAGAGCAAATCGGTGAGGACATTCACATCTACGGCTACCCCGAATGGAACACCGTCCGATGACCTAGACCTTCCCGGCCAGTGAACCCGATCACAGGCGTTGGCACCAACAAGTCACTGGACAATCACCCGCCTCAAAGCCACGTCAAGACAAGAGTTCTGCATCTCTTCCTTCAACAGAGTGTCAATTCGCTTGGAACGTACAAAGCTTGATCTTCCTCCTCTACTGAAGTAGATTAATCGCGTATACGATCCAGGAGGATCATGAGATGAGGAAAATGGAAAAGCCGACGACCCAACCCAAGGATGTTAGTCACTCAAGAGATCTACAACAGGAGACGGTCCGTCGACTTGGCCGAAATCTAGAGACCATCATTGACAATGACAATGTGTGGTTCAATGCACAGGACAAGGAAGGCAAGGTCCTATTCTGGAACAAAGGCGCAGAAGAGATCAGCGGCTATTCGCGTGAAGAGGTAATGGGGCTGGGCCGAACTTGGGAACAGCTCATTTACCCGGATGAGGAGTACCGCAGAGAAGTCCTCAAGCGAGAATCGGCCCTCCTCGAAGATGGCACAGATGCCACGGTTATGGAAACGATAATCCGCTGCAAGGACGGCCAAAACAAAACAATCTCTTGGCGGTCACGAAACCTGAGAGATGAAGAGGGCAATCTTCTTGGGTCCTTCGCACTAGTCCTTGACATCACCGAACAAAAGCGGGCCGAGGAGGCATTGAGGCGAAGGGCCATCCAGCTGCAAACCATTGGTGCGGTTGGTCGAAGGGTCTCCTCCATTCTCAATCTCGATGAGCTTCTTTCCTACGTGGTCAAAGCTATTCAGAACAGCTTCGGCTATTCCCATGTGGACATCTTCCTCGTTGATGAGGCCCAGGACCATGTAGTCTTCAAGGCCAGCAGTATCCCCGCATTTGAAAAAATCTGGAAAGAGCAACATCGACAATTAAGGATTGGAGAGGTGGGGATGATCGGGTGGGTGGCTCAGAGTGGCGAGCCTCTGTTGGCCAATGATGTAGACCAGGAGCCCCATTACGTTAGCGAGGAGTTGCTTCCTAATACGAAATCCGAGCTAGTTATACCTCTAAGAGTGGAAGAACGGATCGTGGGCGTCTTGGATGTAGATAGCGATAAGCTCAACGCCTTTGATGATGATGACAGCTTCGTCTTGCAGGCGCTGGCCAATCAGCTGGCCATCGCCATCGAGAATGCACGGCTATATAGGGCGGCTCAGCAGGAGATCGCCACGCGCAAAGATGTAGAAGAGGCACTGAGGGAGAGTGATGAGCACTTCAGAATGCTCTTTGATGGACTTGCCATAGGTGTCTACCGAACCACGCCGCAGGGACGGATCCTCATGGCAAATCCTGCGCTTGTGCACATGCTCGGATACTCCTCCTTCGCCGAGCTGGCCCAGCGAAAGCTGATGCTGTCCGGATTTGAGCCCACGTATCCTCGTTCCTCCTTCATCGCGAGGATGGAACAGGAGGGCCAAGTTGTGGGTCTTGAGGCTGCTTGGACAAAACGGGATGGGACCTCCCTGTTCATTCGCGAAAGCGCAAGGACGGTTCGCGATGAAATCGGGAACACCCTCTATTACGAAGGAACGGCAGAAGACATCACCGAGCGCAAGCAGGCGGTGGAAGCATTGCAGAGAGCACACGATGAACTGGAAACACAGGTCCAGAAAAGGACAAGGCAACTGCTACAAACAAACGAAACCTTGCGGTCTGAGATCGCCGAACGCGCTCGCGCAGAGGAAGAGATCAGGCAGCTCAGTCAGTATCTTGAAAGCATCATTGACAACGCAGACGTGTGGTTGAGTGTACTTGATGAAAACGCCAACTTCACGCTGTGGAACAAGGCAGCAGAGAGGATCAGCGGCTATTCGCGCGAGGAGGCCGCCGGTCACAGCAAGATTTGGGAGTGGCTGTACCCGGACGAACCATATCGCAAGAAAGTGAGGGATGAGGTAACCGGTTTTCTCAGGGGAGACGGTGCGCCGAAGAGCCGAGAGAGGACTATACGCACCAAGAACGGCCAGACTCGAATCGTCTCGTTCAGTTCACGTAACCTCATCGATACGGATGGCCATTTCGTCGGGGCCATCTCGCTCGGTCGCGACATCACCGAGCAGAAGACGGCAGAAGCGGAACTGCGGATAAAGGATAGTGCCGTGACCTCTTCTATCAATGCAATCGCTCTCGCAAACCTGGATGGCACACTGACGTACGTTAATCCAGCCTTCCTGCAATTATGGCAATATAATAACTATACAGAGATTATAGGTAGATCTGCTCTGGAATTCTGGCAATCGAGAAGAACAGCCGCACAAATCTTAGAGGCATTGCACCAAGGAAAGGCCTGGGTCGGCGAGCTGGTGGCCAAGAAGAAGGATGGCTCCCAGTTTGTCGTCCAGTTATCAGCGAATATGGTTACAAACAATGCGGGCCAACCCGTCTGTATGATGGGTTCGTTCGTCGACGTCACCGAACGCAGAGAGGCCGAAGAGAAGCTCAAGAGATTGAACGAAACGCAAAAGCGAGCGATCACGGTCGTATCCCACGAGCTGAACACGCCGTTGACATCGATCAGGGGTTACGCGGACCTCCTACGCGCCGGTCATTTTGGTCCCATCTCCCCGAAGCAGCAGGAGATCCTGGACGGCATCATGCGAAACAGCGAGCGGCTGACCGGGCTAGTCGACGCGTTTCTCAATCTCGAAAAGATCGAGGCAAGAACTCAACAATTAGAACGCAGCAGGTTCCCTCTTGAAGAGCTACTGGCGGACATCAACGAGATGTACCAACTCACTGCGCGAGAAAACGGGCTGCAACTGAAAGCGGACCTTGGGGGCGAGTTGATGGTAGACGCAGACCGTGTCGAATTGGCTCAGGTCTTTTCCAATCTCATATCCAACGCCCTCAAGTTCTCCGACTCCGGAACGGTGAACATCAAGGCACAACGCAACGCAAATCAGGTAGTGGTCAGAATCACTGACCACGGACGGGGCATCTCGGCACGAGATGTCCCGCTCATCTTCGATGAGTTCTACCAAGTACAGCATGCGTCGTTGGGAAAACGACCCCAGGGAATAGGCCTGGGCTTGCCGATCGCCAAGAGGCTCGTGGAGGCCCATCATGGAACCATCCGCGTGGAATCACAGATCGGCAAAGGAAGCACGTTCACCGTGACCTTCCCCCTGGCGGAAAAGCACGCCGCGCGACGCAAGAGCCACTGAACAAGCCGCCCCAAAAGGTTGTCAGAAAGAGGATTGATCCGAGGCTGAAATCGGCACCTCAGCCGGTAGGCAGCCCTTTCCCTTGCAAGGCTGCCGGGCTACAATTGTGTGTATCTCTTTGGTGCCCAAAGGAGGTATGGATGGCTTTCGTGTCGAAGAAGGATCTTGTCGAAAAGGTGCGTCCCCTTGCAGAACAGTTGGCTCGCCTACAAGATGAGCTTGAATCCCTCCTCGATCAGCTAGGCGACCTGGCAGACGACCTAGAGGACGCCCTGGACGAAGCGGAGGACTAGGCCCCGCAGAAACGGCCGCCGTTCTCCGATCGGAAAGCACCCATGAGGCGTTATCCTCTTACATTGCAGATCCTGTATGGGGTTTTCCTTGTCCCCCAGGGCGAGCATCTCTGGGGCGGCTCTGGCCAATTCTCCAGTCTTGTCAACTGGAGCGACACTGCCAACCTGAAACCAGGAAAGGATAGGTTCCGCCGGCTGCCAAAGACAAGACTATACGGTTTGCCGGAACGATTGAGTCAACCACTCCCTCTCCACCATCTATATCCTGTGTGTTGAAAGGCACGACAGTGAGACTCTCTTGAACGTACATCCGCCCCAAAGCCAGGATTGCTTCCTTTGAGTCCACGGATTGTCGGCACGGCGACTCAAGCCTCGGCTCTACAGCAGGACGCAATCGGATACAAATCGATCCAGTGGGGAAGAACCTCCTCGATTCGGCCACAACGAACGGCCAATATCACAGTCACAAAGAATGACGAATGTCCATTCGTGGTCGCACGATCGTCTCTTTTTGCAAGTTGCCCGCTCGTATTCTCTGGTTGGGGAATACAGAATGCTGACAAGGATGAACAGAACACTAAAACAGTCCGCAAGACCTTCTGTTGATAGTGAAGCAGCTTTCTCTCTGTCCGATCGAACAGTAGCTGATACAGATCTGCTTTCTTACCTGCGCCAATTGGAACGACTGGCTTTTCGTGATCACTTGACCCAGCTTCCCAATCGTTGTGCAATCGATTTTGCCATAAGTCAACAGTTCTCAGCATTTCACCGCTACGGGGTCCCATTCGGCGTTCTTCTCGCCGACTTAGACGATTTCAAATCGGTCAATGATCGCCACGGCCACCCTGCTGGAGACCGGGTCTTGTGGTTCGTCGCTGAATCTGTGAGAAAGTGCATTCGGGAGGCCGATTTCCCTGGCCGATGGGGAGGTGAGGAGTTCATGGTGATTGCACCGTTCATCGACGAATTGGCTCTCCCCGCCCTGGCTGAAAGGATTCGGACACAAATCGCCGAGACACACGTCCGGTTCAACCACTCTGTCGTACGAATCACAACATCCATCGGCGCCACAGCTTGCCGACAGAACGATGACGCCCACTCCCTCATCGAACGTGTCGATGTACTTCTCTACAAGAGCAAATCCTGCGGCAAGAACCGGATTACCTGCGAGTAGCTTAAGTCTATGCTTCCCGAATTCTAACCACGACATTGCCATCACGCGGAATGTTGGCAGGCCACTCTTCTCCCTCCGCTTCAGGGATTATTACCAAAAGACCAACCTCGCTCCCGCCGCCAACCTCTGTGACCGACTGGTGGTTAACCTCCAGAGACTCGACCGTCTGCTCGATGTACGTGTGTCGACCCTTGATGCAAATTCTATCGCCAACCTTGAGCGTTTGATCTGAATGAATCTTCACCGCTGCCACGCAAATCTTGCGGAAGAAATCACTGATCAGCCCAATCTCAATTTCCTCCCGTGCCACAGGCACCACCCCCTTTTCATGCAAATGGAATCTCCAATTGCCGAACCGTCTATCACCCTATGTGAAGAGGGCAGTTAAATCAACACACTCTACGGAACAAGCAGCGACGTAGAAACAGAAATTGGGCGAAGCAGGGCTCGAACCTGCGACCTTTCGGATGTGACCCGAACGCTCTCCCAACTGAGCTATTCGCCCAAGGCACTAGCTGTCTTGCTAGCGTGCTTTCTAAATTCTAGTGAGGTACTAGTAGCAAATCAAGCATCAAACTCCGCATTCTCCAACATTCCGGCCAGACTCTCTCCCTTCCGCTTACGGGTGATCTCCACCAACCCCAGTCCTGTGACGTCGATGAAGTCGGCCGACACTCGGTCTTTCTTTAACTCGACGTTGAGCCGTTCCACAACTCGTTGCATATAACTCGGGTTCTCTATGTCGACAAGATCGATGATGATAATACCGCTGATCTGCCGGAGGCGTAGCTGCCGCGTTATCTCCGTTACCGCCTCTAGGTTCGTGTTGAGGATCGCTGCCTGTTGGTTGCGGTGTCGAACGTCCCCGCCGGTGTTCACATCTATGGCAGTGAGGGCTTCTGTTTCATCGATCACCAGAAATCCTCCGCCGGCAAGATCAACTCTGCGAGAGAGAGTCTCTTGAATTTGCTCCTCCACATGGTAGCGCTCGAACAGCGTGCTCTTTTCCTGGTGCACGCGGATTCTATCTCGATAGCTCTCCATGTGCATGTACTCGAGGAACGAGATGATCTTTTCCTTAAAGAATGGTGAGTCGACGATCACTTCATGTACATCGGGGAGCAATCTGTCGCGGAGGATTGTCTGAACGAGACCAAGCGCCTTATACAGAAGCTGGGGGGTGGCAGCGCTACGCGCTGCAGCCTCGATCCCATCCCACGTCTCTGCAAGAAAGCGATAGTCACGTTCCAGATCTTCCCGGTCGGCCCACTGGGCAGCAGTACGAACGATCATTCCCTCACCGTCTTTCTTGAGTTCGCGAGCAATCCGACGCAAACGGCGCTGTACCCGAATGCTTTCTACGCGACGAGACACCCCGAGACGATCCTCAGTTGGGAGGAAAATCCAAAACCGCCCGGGGAGGCTGATCTTCATCGTCGCCTGAGGGTTCTTCGACCCGATCTCAGCTCGTCTTATTTGCAGGATCAGGCTCTGTCCCGAGCGAAGGACCTTATTGATCGGAGCTGTTCCGTGCCTCGACTTAAATCCACGCTGGGTCAACAGACCCTCGTTGAGCTCCCCTTGGGAGAGAAACACACTCCTTTTCTCGCCGATATCAACAAATGCAGAGCCCATACCAGGCAGGATATCCTGTGCTCGTCCTTTGTAAATATTTCCTACGATCTTCTCCTGAGATGGATGCCCATAGTAAATCTCCATTAGGCGATCGCCCTCTAGGATCGCCACCCGCGTTCGTTTGCTCTCCGGCTTATCCAACGTATCAACCGAGATCAGAATTCTTGTGCCTTTAATCTTGTCACCTTCTTTCCATCATTGAGTCCTGCTAGTATCTCAGCGTAACTCCTCCCATTCCTCGGATCTCGAATGGCAGGCGCAATCTCCAGAAGCGGGACAAGCACGAAACGACGCTCGTGCATACGGGGGTGAGGGATTTCCAGTTCCTCCTCCCGTAGCACAAGATCCTTGTACAAAAGGATGTCAATGTCGAGGAGTCGCGGGCCGAACCGCACCGTCCTCCTCCTTCCTGCAGTCCGTTCAATCTGTTTACACAACTCAAGGAGCCCTCGCGGTGTATGCGCAGTATCTCCGGCTACCACAGTGTTCAGAAACCATGGCTGATCACTAATACCTACCGGCTCGGTCTGATAAAGAGAGGCACGACGTAGAACGTCTACCCCGCCTTCCTGAAGAGAGACAATCCCTTCTTCGATTCTCGCCCTTCTTTCTCCTAAGTTGGAACCAATGCCCAGGAAAACACTTGTCTTGCCTATGCTCTCTCTTTGGTCAAATCGATCGCTATACATGACACCTTTTCCTCGAGGCCCGGTGGGTTGAGCTTTGCTACCCGAACAGATATCTTCTTTACTTTGGAGAACCTTGCGAGCAGGTTGTCGGCGATCGCATCGGCAAAGGACTCGATGAGGATATAACGTTTGGCACGATTGATCTCACCGACAGTCTGCACTATCTGACTGTAATCTACGGTATCTTCCAGGCGATCGGAGCCCAGAGCTCTTTCAAACTCCCCTTCGAGCTCGAGATCGATTCGAAATCGGTTCCCCGCAACTTGCTCATCGTGCGTTGCCCCATGATGACCGAAAAGCTCTATCCCAGTTACTACGAGGCAAGCGCGCTTCAGGTGGCTTTCCATACCCTATCATGACATTCCCGCAACAGAAAGACCGCTTCGGACTAGGTGTTGTCCACAACCAGTGCTGAGAAATCCCCAACGCGGAGGAACAAACCGGCGAGAGCACTCAGGAAACCAAGTCGATTTCGCCTCAGTTCTTCCTCCTGCGTCATCACCAACACGTCATCGAAGTAGCGATTAATCGGTCCCGTCAAGGGAACGAGATGCTCAACACCTCCTTTGTAGTTTCCTCCCTTAGCGAGGAGGGTAAACTGTCCTTCTGCTTTCAGGTACTCGCGCCACAGGATACGCTCGGCCTCCTCTTGGAACAGGGCCGGGTCGAATCCCTCTTCCACAGTTGATTGCGTGATATTGCGAACACGCGTGGACGCCGTAACGAGTGCCTGAAATGCCCCGTTTGTCTTCCCATCGATGAGTGCCTGGGCCCGCAGCAACACGCGATAGAAGTTGCCCACGCCGGTGGCTGAGACACAGGCTACCACATCGGGAGGGATCGCATAACGCTGTCTCAGGAGCTGGCCAGTACGATCGATGAGAAAATCCTTCACAGCCGTCCACCCGACCCTCTTTTCGATCATTGCGTAGGTTTCTTGAAGGTCGCCAAGGAGCGCCATGAAGTCCATATCAACTTGTCTTTCAACTGCGATGCGGACAATGCCGTTTGCCTGCCGCTTAATCCCGTAAGGATCGCGTGAACCACTCGGCTCCTCTCCAACCAACAGCGAACTCACCACCGTATCGAGCTTATCGGCCAAAGCGATGACAACGCCTCCATCGCTATCCGGCAACTCGTCATCGGCAAAGAGCGGAAGATGATGCTCACGAATCGTTGCAAAGACAGCATCTGGCTCACCGTCGAGTCGAGCGTAGATTTCCCCAATTTCCCCCTGCAATTTCGGGAACGCCTTCACCATCTCAGTCACGAGATCCGCCTTGCAGAGGAAGGCCGCTCGGTCGACCTCTGAAGCAACCCCTTTTCCACTCCGAGCGACAATCTCCCCGGCCAGCACACGGATTCGCTCGACTTTTTCCCACATCGATCCGAGTCTCACATCGTAGATCACATCGCGCAGTTCGCGAACACGCCCGGACAACGGTCGTTGACGATCCTTGTCGAAGAAGAAACGTGAATCGCGCAGCCGCGCCCGCACCACCCGCTCGAAGCCGGAGCGGACGATTCCTTTGTCGTCAGGCAGACCATCGCGAAATCCCACGAAGTGCGAACATGTTTTGCCGGGGATGCGAAACGGCACGAATTTGCCCTCCTCACGCAGAGTCGCGCCAATCACTTCACTCGGGAGATCCAGGAACTCAGTCGGGATCGACCCAACAACCGCTGTAGGATGCTCTGCTCCGTTCACAATCCGCAGGAGAAGCTCATCATCAAGCAGATAGTCTCCCCCAAGCTTTTCCGCCGCCTCTTTGAGCCCATCGATTACTGCCTTTTCTCTCTTCTCCGGGTCGACGATCACCAGAGCCTCGTCCAGTGCCGCCTCGTAGTCTGCTGCGCTCTTAAGAGGAATCTTCTGTTGCGCGATGAAACGATGCCCTCTTGTTGTGCAAGAAGCACTAAGCGAGCCCAAGGATACCGGAATCACCGTTTTCTCGTACAGGCAGACGAGCCACCGGATTGGGCGAATAAACGTTAGGCCGGAGGCATCCCACCTCATGCGCTTGGTGGGATGAAGTCCCTCAACCAAAGCGGGCAGAATCACCGGAAGGATCTCCACAGTAGGACGTCCCGGAACGCTCTGTCGAGCATAGGCGTAGACCTTGTTCCCAACCTCACGCTTTTCTAGATCTTCGCCAGCAAATCCATGGCTTTGCGCAAACGCAATCCCTGTTTGGGTCGGGTTACCGTGTTGGTCGAAAGCAACTGCTGCTGGAGGCCCCTTGATTTCCTTGATCTGGTCGGCTTGCTCCGGGGCAAGTTTCGACACCAGTAGCACCAGGCGTCGTGGGGTATAGGCGACTTTGAGCTGCGCGTAGGAAAGATAGGCAGCGGAAAACGCCTGCTGCGCCTCCGCCTTCAATTCCTCGGCCAAGCGGGGAACTTCCAATGCGGGCATCTCCTCTGTCCCGATTTCAAAGAGCAGATCAGGCACGAGATTCCCCTAGAGCCATGTATTCGTTGGCGCATTCCCTGGCCAGTTCGCGAATCCGGGCGATGAAACGCTCCCTTTCGGTCACACTGATGGCTCCACGAGCATCGAGCACGTTGAACAGGTGCGAGCACTTGAGGGTGTAATCGTAGGCGGGAAAGACCAAGCCAGCTTCGAGGTTGGCCCGACTCTCTTGCGCACAGAGACGAAACATCTCCTGGACCCGCTCGATACTTGCTGCCTCGAAGTTGTAGATGGAGAACTGCCGCTCCTTTTCCCACCACAGAGTCCCATAGCTGACTTCATCGTTCCAGGCTAACTCAAAGCCACTCTCTTTTCCCTGCAAGAAAAGCGCGATTCGCTCCAATCCATAAGTCAATTCAACCGACACCGGATCAAGGTCGATCCCGCCCATCTGTTGGAAATATGTGAACTGGGTGATCTCCATCTCATCGAGCCAGACCTGCCATCCCACCCCCCAGGCTGCCAGTGTCGGTGACTCCCAATCGTCTTCGGCAAATTTCACATCGTGGTCGGCCAGTCTCAATCCTATTTCCTCTAAACTCGTCAAGTAGATGTCCTGGATGTCGTCCGGCACCGGTTTTAGTATCACTTGGTACTGATGATGCAACCGAAACCGAATCGGATTCTCCCCGTACCGCCCATCGGTCGGTCGCCGACTCGGCTCCACATAGCCGACTTTCCACGGCCTTGGCCCTAGCGCCCCAAAAAAAGTGGCCGGATTAAACGTCCCGGCCCCCTTCTCTACATCGTAGGGGTGAAGAATCAAGCAGCCTCGACTTCTCCAGAAATCATGCAAGTGGAGAATAATGTCCTCAAGATTCATCCTACTGTTTCACAGCCTCTTCCTTGGCCATCCCGGCAAGGACAGCGAACGTTTCCGTATCACGTACTGCAATGTCGGCCAGGATCTTGCGATTCAACCTCACTCCGAGACGATCAAGGCCCCCGATGAATGCCGAGTAGGAGAGTTTATTCTGCCTTGCCGCGGCACCAATTCGCGTGATCCACAACCGCCGGAAATCGCGCTTCCGTCGCCGCCGATCAATGTAGCTATTTCGGAGCGCCTTCATCACCGCCTGTTTCGCGATCCGGTGCGATGTGCCCCGCTTCCCCTTGAAGCCCTTGGCAAGCGCCATGATCTTCTTGCGACTCTCCTTGCGCTTGTTGCCTCCGCGTGCTCTTGGCATCTTCTTCTCCTTCTGGTTCCTCGTCTAGCTTCCGATCATTCGTTTGACTGTTTTGGCCTGCTCACCGGTAAGTTGCTTATCTTGGCGGGCCTGCCGCTTCGCCTTTGAACGCTTCCTCACGTTCTTGTGAAAGTAGTTTGACATATGGTGAAAGAGTTTGCCGCTCTTTGATTTCTTGAATCTCTTGTGCGCGCCCCGATGTGTCTTCTGCTTGGGCATATCGTCTCCTCCTCACCGTTGCTGACTGGGGACCAGCAACATCTGCAGTACCTTTCCCTTCCCTTTCGGTTTTCCCTCCACACGGGCGATGTCATCCACCTGTTGGGCAACACGTTTCATCAAATCTTGACCGCGCGAGACGTGTACGATTTCACGTCCGCGGAAGAAGATACTAACCCGAACCGTGTCGCCGCGGGTTAGGAACTCGCGCACCCGCTTCATCTTCGTCTGAAAGTCGTGCTCGCCTATCTTGATCGTGAACTTCATCTCTTTTAGACGTGAACGGTGTTTTTGTTTGCGTAAACGCTTTTCTTGCTGGTAGTGGTATTTTCCAAAATTTACGATCTTGCAAACGGTCGGCGTTGCCTGTGAGGCGACCTCCACCAAATCCAGACCACGTTCCCCTGCAAGAGCCAGTGCCTGCTCAGTCGGCATCACACCGAGATTCTCACCATTCTCATCGATGACTCGGATCTCCTTCACGCGGATTTTCTCATTAACTCGCAATGTCTTCTTGATTTGCACCTCCTTATCTGTCTTCCCTAACGCCGTACTTGCGTCAACTGGCTACCCTGATAGAATCCATGTTGCTCAATGTACTCAGCAATCACCGGCGGCACCCAATCTTGGATCGCTTCCCCATCCTTCACACGCTCACGTACCCAGGAAGAAGAGAGATCGACCTCCTTCATGGCAAGGAAATGAAGCTCCGCCCGATCAAACGTAGGGCGGGAAAAAGCCTCTTTGCATACCCCATCACGGGGGGCGATGATGAATGGAACACTCGCCAGAAGCTCCTGCGGCTCTTTCCAAGTCTCGATCTGCAACAGAAGATCCGCACCGACGATGAAACAGACGCCCTGCCGGTAGACTCTCTTTAGGCTCCGGATGGTATCGATAGTGTACGAGGGGCCCTCCCTATCAATCTCGATACGCGAAACCGAGAAACGGCTGTTGGACGCGATTGCCTGTCCCACCATCTCATAGCGATCCTGTTTGTCAATACCATCCTCAACCTGCTTGTGAGGAGGGATCCCACTGGGGATGAATACTACTTCCGAGAGTGCATACTGCTGCAGTGCCCTCTCCGCCACGAGGAGATGTGCGTTGTGCAGAGGGTTAAACGTCCCCCCAAACAGGCCCACCCTATTCCCCAAGTTCAAGTTCCACTCCCCCGATGCAAACCAGATCTCCTTGTGCAAACCCCTGCCGACAGAGCTCCCGCAGGACCCCCATCCTTTCCAGTCGTTCGCTCAAGTACTCGCACGCATCGCGGCTATCCAAAGCCAGCTTCTTCACCAGCTTCTCAACAACTTCTCCGCGCACGGTGAACACGTTTCCTTCCCGGTCGACTCGGAACCCCGCCTCGCCCCGATATCGGTAAACACGTCGACGTGGGACTGCCACCCTCTCTTCCACCGAGACCGTTTGCAGAACGCTGTGTGTGCGCAAGATCAGCTCCTGCACCCCATCTCCAGATACAACCGAGATCGGAAGGATCTGGATTCCCGCAGAAGCAAAACGTTTCTTGGCCCCTGCAATCGTGGTCTCATCGAGAAGATCGATCTTGTTTCCAATCACGATCTGGACCCGCTCCCTCAATGTTTCGCTGAACGCGGCCAACTCTTTGTTGATTCGACGGTAATCTTCCAACGGGTCTCTCCCCTCGAGCGCCGCCAGGTCAACCATGTGGATTAAGACGCGCGTACGCTCCACGTGTCGAAGGAACCGATCACCCAATCCCTTCCCGGCATGAGCACCCTCAATGAGCCCCGGAATGTCTACAGCAACGAATTGATGTAGACCATCGACGTCGACGACCCCCAGGTTTGGTGAAACGGTAGTGAACGGATAACCGGCAACCTTGGCCCGCTTTCCCGAAATGCGCGAGATCAGGCTCGACTTGCCTACGTTGGGATAGCCGATGATGCCGACATCGGCCGTCAACTTCAACTCTAGGCGAAGGGTTCGCTGCTCACCCTTCAGCCCCTGCTCACAGATACGCGGCGCCTGGCGAACCGAAGTAGTGAAACTGCGGTTTCCTCGTCCTCCCTCTCCGCCGGACGCCAGGACGACCTCGTCTCCCGGAGCCGCAAGATCGGTAAGAATCTCTCCTCTACTTTGGTCGCGGACAATCGTTCCAACCGGCACAAGTATCACTGTGTCCGCTCCGCGCGCGCCGCAGCGAGTGCTTCTCCCGCCGTCCTTTCCATCCCCTGCTTTAAACCTTGGCTCATTGCGGAACGCCCACAAGGTTGAGCGGCTGGCGGATGCCCTCATCAAGATCGAGCCACCGTCGCCACCATTTCCCCCATCCGGCCCTCCTCGGGGGTTGTGACGATTGGAAATGAAGCTGATCACACCATTACCACCACGTCCCCCCTGGACGCGGATCGTTGCCTCATCGATAAACATAGGAAATGGAAACTGAACAAGGAAGCATTCGGAAGGGGTTAGGCCTCGCCTGCTGGAAGAACATTAACATACTTCTTCTTCCGGCCGTCGAACTGTACGTAGCCGGGACTGGTTGCAAAGATTGTGTGATCACGTCCCAGGCCCACGTTCTTGCCCAGACCGTACTTGGTACCACGCTGGCGAACGATGATCGTTCCCGCGTTCACCCACTCGCCACCAAAACGCTTCACTCCCAGGCGCTTGCCTGGACTGTCGTGAACGTTCTGGGTCGAGCCAGTGCTTGTTTTATGCGCCATCGATACTCCTTACTACACCTTCAACCCAACGGTGGCCTCGTGGACCACTACTTCACTCGGATATTCCTTAGCCAACGTCCGAAGTCCGATCACGAGTGTTTCCATGATTGCGTCAATTTCGCGATTCAGGTGCGGATCGCTCCGATTGACAACGAGGTCAATCTCCTCCCCCACAGAAAAATCGGGGTCAACGTGAAGATACTCCGTCATCGCAGCGACCGCAGCTCGGAGGAACTGAAGCGTACTCATCATCGCAATGCTCCCTTCCTCCCCTCCCCGTGCAGTAAGACCGGCGATACGGTTCTGCTCATCGCGTTGTATAAGGATCTCTTCCACCTAACTCCTCCTATGATTCAATTGCCGTGATTCGCGTCCTCATGTACGGCTGACGATGACCCTGCTTGCGCCGATATCCTTTCTTGCTCTTGTATTTGTAGACGATGATTTTCTCGCCTCGCCCCTCTTCACAAACCTCGCCCTTGACCGTTACACCGTCAACGTACGGTGTCCCCACCCGGACCCCATCCTCATCAACGAGCAACAGAACGCGGTTGAATTCGATCGGCTCTCCAGCGCTGACGCCATTGGTGCGCTCGTGCTCGAATTGCATTCCCTTCTCAACTCGATACTGCTTGCCACCTGTTTCAATAATCGCATACATTCAGAAGCACCTCAGTACAACTCGATTCTAGCCATTTGGGTCCATGTTTTCAATGGCCCTAGCCGATCACAGTTCCCGGTGGGACCTCTCGATCAGGGACAAGGAGGGAGAGCGGCTCTCCTTTTGCTGCAAGAAGCATGCACTCCGAGCTAATCCCCTTTATCGTCGCCGGTTCCAGATTGGCCACCACACACACCTGCTGGCCGACCAACTGTTGTGACAAATACTCTGCCTTGATGCCGGCGACGGTCGTCAGGGTATCATCACCCACATCGATGGTCAACCGATAGAGTCGATCGGCTCCTTCGACCTCAGACACAGAGTGGATCGTCCCCACACGCAGGTCAAGTCTGGCGAATTCGGCGAGGGTTATCCGATCCTTTGTGGATCCCTCCACCTGTTTTCTGATCCCATCCACATCGATCCGCTCAAGCAGGATTCGATCACTGGTGAGCCTTCTTCCGGCGTCCAAACTCTCAATCTCGCCCCACTGTGTCTCCTCGATTCCCATTACGGCGAGAACGCAGGAGGCAAAATTGGGAACAAACGGGACAAGAAGGATCGCCATTGCTTTCACCATATGAAATGCACTTGCCACTGCCGCCGCGTCACCCGTTTCCCAGGGTTTCTTCCGCTGGAAGTATTCATTCCCAAAGTCCGCCAGCGAGCAAACGGCACGCAGCGCCTGGCTGAGACTCCCGCATTTCATGGCGTTCTCGTAGCTCTGCACTGTGTGATCCAATTGTTGCTTTACCTCTTGCTCGCACTCGGAGGATGGAACCACCTCATCGTAACGGGTCTGGACAAAGGAGAGCACCCGGTTGATCAGGTTGGCGACGTTGGATATCAGAACGCCGTTTATCGCTTTCTCCAACTCCTCCCACGAGAAATTGACGTCGCGTCCCTCCGGCCGGTTGTACAGGAGATAGAAGCGCCACATCTCCGCGTCCATCACCCCGAGGGCGTCATCGCAGTATAGACCCACCCCGCGGCTCTTGGAGAAGCTCTCCCCCCCGATCCAGTTCAGATACTCAGTCGCAGCAATCTGGTCTGGAAGGTGATACCCCTGCCCGGAGGCGATCAACTGGCCGGGGAAGATCAACGTGTGAAAAGGGATGTTGTCCTTACCGATCGCGTAGATCTGGTATACATCATCGCCAAACCAAAACGCCTTCCACCCGTCACTGCCATCAAAGTGCTCCACCACGGCGGACACATAACCCAACGCGGCCTCGCCCCAGACGTAGATGACCTTCCCCTCAGCACCATCAAACGGCGCGGGGATCCCCCAGGCAATGTCACGCGTCATGGCGCGTGGTCTTAATCCCTCGTCGATCATCCGTTGGGTGAACAGCGCCACGTTCCCCTGGAAATCCCGCGATGCGACATAATCGTTGAGCTGCGGGGCAAGACGCTCCAGATCGAGGTACCAATGACGGGTCGCCCGAAACTCGATATCGCCTTGCTCACAGAAACTACAGACCGGATCGACCAGCTCCTCCGGTTCGAGGATCGACCCACAACTATCGCATTGATTTCCCATCGCTCCCACGGCCCCGCAGCGCGGACAGGTCCCCGTGACGAACCGATCGGCGAGAAACTGGCTGCAGTTGCGGCAGTAAACGCGTTCCTCCTCGCGGGTCAGAATGTTGCCGTTTGCCTCCATCTGTAGGTAGATCTCCTGGACAAACCGCTTGTGCACCGGCGATTCGGTCGTTGTGTAGTTGTCGAACTTTATTCCGAATCCCTCGATGATCGAGCAAATCCTCTCGTGATTGCGTGTGGCGAGCTCTGCCGGCGTTACCCCCAGCTGCCCCGCCTCATACTCGATCCTCGTACCGTGTGCATCGGTTCCGGACACATACAACACATCGTGCCCCCGCAGCCGGTAGTAGCGCGCAAACACATCGCCGGAAAGCAAAGAGGAGACGAGATTCCCCAGATGAGGAACACCGGATGCATAAGGCCATGCACTACAGACGAGCACTTTGGGCTTTTTCATGCGTTAAGTTTCCCTACCATCGATAATAGGATCCGATTATACCCTCGCTAGAAAACGTCGCCAACGGCGATTGCTGACAGAGGGGATAATCCTTCCGATCGTCGCCTGCACCTCTCCCATCCGCCAAACCGTCGCTAGATTGCCCTCCGATATTGTCCTTTATTCCTTGAAGATGAGCTGGCGGTAGAGCCGCAGCTCTTCGATCGACTCTCGGATGTCGTCCGCCGCGCGGTGCCGAACCGACTTGTCCAGCTTGGCGACAACGCCGGGGAACCAGCGGATCGCAAGCTCGTTTACTGCACTCACATCGACGCTCCTGTAGCTTAAGTGGGCATTCAGATCCGGCATGTAGTGCATGAGAAAGCGGCGATCGAGCAGAATTGAGTTGCCGCACAGTGGAGATACCCCGCGATGGGTGTGCTTGCGCAAGAAACGCAGCGTCTGTTGTTCCGCCTCGCGAAGCGAGACACTGGAGGCGCGGGATGCCGCGAGCAACCCGGAGAGACCGTGCTGCTGTTGACACCACGGGTCGATTCGCGCCAAGACCTCGTCGGGTTGGTGAATAACTGGATTGGGACCCTCGGCGACGATGTTGAGATCCTTGTCCGTAACGATACTCGCGATCTCGAGGATCGCCCGGCTTGCGACGCTCAGACCCGTGGTCTCCAGATCGATCCAAACAAGATTACTGCGGTCTCGTGGCATGGG
>CAZMOL010000032.1:0-18624 GCA_964568045.1 uncultured Thermotogae bacterium | reverse complement strand
AGCAGGAGGCAACACGACACAGGAGAAGCGGCTAGGAATCAATCGCTCCTCGGCGGAAGAAGGCGATACTCACGCTCGGTACTACCCAACCCAAGGCGAGGTCATCAACAAGGCACCACAGCAACGAAGCGTTCGACTGTTGTCTACCCAAGCTCAAATGACAGCGATTCCGATCGCGCCGGAGTGTGAGTGACTTCTGTGCGCAGGTGCAAGCTCGTGACGTTTCAAGAAGCCAGCCAGTCCCCCGCGTGCCACGAAGTCCCGAAACCCGGCACGGTGCTGCGCTCCTGCGAGCCCCTCAATCAGCCGAATCGCTTGCCACGGAATGTGGAAGCACGGATGGTTGGGCACCGTGTAGTCGGCAATGAGGAGGTGCCCATCAGGTCTCACGACCCTCAGCGCTTCGGACAGCATCAGTTCGCGTTCTTCCTCGTTGTGCTCATGGAGGGCGAGCAGCAGAAGGGACGCGTCAAACGAATCCTTCGCAAATGGAAGGTGAAACGCCGAGCCATGAAGGTAACGCACGTTACGTCCGCCGTGGCGTCTGGCAGCAGCGACCATCGCCTCCGATAGGTCAACCCCTGTCGCCGTCATCCCCGCCCGTGCGAGCCACCGACACTGTGCGCCGGTTGCCGAGGCAATATCGAGGACCTCACGCACGTCAAGCTCACGGCAGAGTCGAACGATTCTCTGCCGCAAAGGCCAGACCAGCGGATCGATCAGCGCACAGTACACGCCCACCGCAAGAGCGTCGTAAGAAGTCATCCGAGCCATCAATCACACTCCCGGATTGGATTGTATCTCCGGCAACGGCTACTCATGGCAGCCTTGTTCCTCTCCTCAATCGGCCATAAAGCCTGCCGTTGGCGGCAGCCGCGCAGGTGGTAGCGTGAAACTTCCTTGCACGGACAGTGTATACTTGGTGTACAGCAAGTACCAAGCGATGAGATGAAGGGGGAATCATGAAGAAGGTGACTCTTCTTGCCGTCCTCTTGTCCCTTTTTCTGTCCGCGAACGCCGCGGCCGCGGAACTGGGATCTGTCTTGCTCGGCTTTCACTTCAATCCGGCCGTTGAGATGCAGGGCAGTCGCAGGTTGTGGGACCTATCGATGTCATTCGGAGTAACCATCGACGTGGATCAATCGAACGGGCTCGAATTCCTCGTGATCATGGACTCCAGTCCAACGAGCCTCGGGACCAGCCTGTCGTACCGCCGGAGCATCACCGACTCACTCGTCGTGGGTGGGGGCTTGAACATGCTGTGGGCATTCGACAACGACTGGAAGCTTATCGGACCGATCATTGGATCGTTCGCCCACGTCGCCGCACGCGGGAACCCATCCCCAAGCCTCCGCAGCGAGGCCGGAATATCGTTCCCGCTTCTCACGCTGTCGCGCAGTGTCAATGATGGTTGGGAGATGCTTCCGCTCGTCGAGCTTCCGTCCCTTTGCCTTTCCGTCGAGAGCGATGTCATCGAGCAGTTGGCATTCCAGGGACGCCTCACGCTGCAGCCGGTCATCGTCGACACGACACAGCTAAAGCAGCCTCTCGGGCGGATCAACGACGCTCTTCTAGTCGTACCGACGTTCTCCACCTTCCTGCGTGCCCCGCTGGCGCTGTGGGAATAGGGTACTCTTCTCATGTCCGTCACAGCCTGCGCCGTTCTGCTTGACCATCGACGCATCGGACACAAGTAAACCGTTTGCCGCATCGCATCCCGCGGGCACGCAGCAGTGGACGTCCTTCTTTCGTCATCTCGGTAAAAACCCACGGCACGAGATCTCTCACAGCCATAAGAGCGAGGGTGACGTAAACTGCGTTCGAGGCGCCCCTAGGAGCCAGCTTTGCCGCGACAAACGTGCTTGCTGCCAGCAAGTCCAGGCCCACGCAAGGGGAGTGTAATCCTAGGGCAGCTGCTCGTGACTGCATTCCCACTCCTTCTCCTGCAATGACACCATTTTGCTGCTTTATTCGTCTAGTTTTCGCTAGGTTCTGCCAGTAGGCTGGTTGTGGTGATCAGTCATGCAAAGAGCCAAGCTAACTGGGCTTCTGTTTACGACGATTCTGGCATCCGGTTTGCTCATCAGCACGATGGCGGCGACCACAGAGGACTGCTCATACTGCGCCGCGATATTCGGCGGTACACCAATGGCGCGGAATGAGAACGGTGCCCTTTCGACGGCCGGGGTAATCGTCCTTGAGAGCAGGGCGTTCGTTGTAGGCTACGATGACGCGAGGATGAACCCGCTGTGGACCTGCTATCGCGTCTATGGCACGACACAGAGCGGATCGGGCAAGAGCCGAGCCTGGAAGACCGACAACCGCACAGGGGCACAGGTCTCCGACAGCGACTACAAGCACACTGCCGGAGACTACGACCGCGGGCACATGGCCCCAAAATCGGCCATGTACCACTGCTACGGGCAGACGGCCGTAGACGATACGTACGTATTGAGCAACGCCTGTCCCCAATGGCACCCGTTCAACGACGGACCTTGGGGCGATCTCGAAGACCTCATACGCAATGAATATAGCGTGCTTTTCGATGAGGTATGGATCATCGCCGGACCGATCTTTGACGACTCAAACGGTCAGGAGTACCTCACCAAGGACACGGACCACGCTGCCTGGGCACAGAAGTCGGTCGAGATCCCCGATGCGTTCTACAAGATCATCATCGACATGGACGCTGACTGCCCGCGGGCCGTCGCCTTCATCATCGACCACAACGAAGGCTATGATTACGGCTTGGGCGAAACCGACAACGAGCGCCTGTCAGGGTTCATTGTAAGTATCGACGAGATAGAGACCGCAACCGGCTTGGACTTCCTGTGGCTGCTCGATGATGCACTCGAAGCGAGCCTAGAGAGCCTAAAGGCCATAAGCCTATGGTAAGAGGAGACCGGTCAGTAGTTGGAAAGTGCTAGTTTTACCAGGTTTCTGGCGGAGATCAGTCATCTCCTATCACCAATTTAGAAGACCAGCGAACCGACGGCTGAATTACAGAAGCGAGCCACTCATGGCTCGTTCACAGCAACAACGAAGTCCTCACCCCGCCGCCCCGGTTCACAGCCAAATCGGCGATCCGCGGTGGTGGTATGCTTAGAACATTCTATTGAGGTACCGGTTCAGTAGGTTCGACCCTTCCACGCACTGCCCCGGCCTCTCGTGTGTCGCCACGCCGACGAGACGGTCATCGCAGTGTAGAGGACGCCGGCAACGGGCAGCAGTGGAGCGGTCCACCATCCGACGCCGTGGTGCTGCAGCATCGGCACGAAACTGGCTGACATCAACCCCCACGTCGCCGCGCCGATCGCGGCGAGCGAAACCGTGCCCGGCACACCAAACGCCGCTGCGATCGCTCCGCCAATGCAGGCAATCGGCGCGAGCGCGTAGAGGAAGAGCATCCCGAAGATCGTCCCGCCCAGTACGAGTGGGGAGTGTCCGAGCTGGGTGTAGGCCGAGCGGGCGACCATCCGCCAGACACTGGCCAGGCTGCCGTAACCGCGGACACTGCGCACGCTCTGGGAGAACCCAAGCCAGATCCGACCCCCCGCCTGCTTGACGAGGCGTCCGAGGGCGCAGTCGTCGATCAGCGCCGAACCGACCGCCTCGAGCCCACCGGCCCGTTCGAGGACGCTACGCCGCACAAGGATGCACCCACCTGCCGCACCGGCGTTACGGCGACGCGGGTTGCCGACGAACCGAAACGGATAGAGCTTGGCAAAGAAGTAGACGAACGCAGGGACAAGGAGCTTGTCCCACAGCGAGTCGACCCGCAGCGTCGCCATCGCCGAGACGAGATCGAGGCCATCCTCCTCCGCCCTGTCGACCAAAGCGGAAAGCACCCACGGCTCGTGAATAATGTCGGCGTCGGTGAACCACAGAAACTCCGGTGCATCCACCGCCGACGCAGCCGCCGCTCCCTGCTGCATCGCCCACACCTTGCCCGACCATCCGGCAGGAAGTGACTCGCCGCTTTGAACCGTCAACCGATCCTCCGCCGAGGACTCTTCGGCCACCGCCCGGGCAACAGATGCCGTCCCGTCCTCGCTGCGATCGTCGACCAACACCACCCGAAACGCTCCGCAGTAATCCTGGGTGAGGACGGTGGAAAGCGTGCGGGGAATGACTTCGGCCTCGTTGCGCGCCGGGATGACAGCGACAACCGAACGCCCCGCCCAATCCTCCGGCTCCAGGGACGCTTCAGGCGAATCGAGACGGGGCAACGGCCACCAGAAGAAGCCCCGACCAACGAGTAGTCCAATCCACGCCAACAACGACGCGGCTGCCAGGCCCCACAGCGCGTGCATCACGGCCTCCCTAAGTACTGCTCTGCGACCATCCGCTTCCTCGCTTTCATCCTGCGGAGATCATCTGGGATTGGCCGGGAGTTTCCAAGGAGCGCGTCCCGCTTGCCCAATCTCCCTCACCAACCCAATGAACACCTCTAGGGAGCAAGCTTGGCTGGCACTCCGGAATGACCAGTGACAAGAGAGTCGGACGACTACATTCTGATGCTGCAAGAAAGCCAGAGCCCGCGATGGGCTCTGGCCTCTACATGGTATAAATCCGAATCGCGATGCTACGCGCGGAAGAGCTTGCCGCTACCGGTTTGGACCGTTGGGCGTCTCCAGGCCGCTGCCGTCCGAGACTCCGTCGCCGGAATTCGGCGCAGGACCGAAGGAATCGGCTCCGCCTACTCCACTGTTGTCAAACCCACTCCCGTCAGGGACGCCATTCCCCGCATTCGGGGCGGGGCCATCGTGCCCATTGCCGACGGCCATTGCGGCAGCCGAGAGCGCGAGAACAAGCACTGCTACAACAACTAGAAACTTCCTCATCTCAACCTCCTCGGTTGCATGTACTGGTGACATGTGTTTTTGGAGGGGGCAGTATACAGCAACGAGCCCCCCTATTCCAGCGTTTCCGGGAAAGAGTAAGCCAATCCACCCTGGGGTTGGTCCTTATCTTGGTCTTCCTGACTTATCTACACATATGATGATACGGCTACACCCGGCGAGAAACTCTCCACACGTGGACCACGCGCTTGGTGTTGGCATCGATCGAGCTGAAGATCCCCGGGAAGATCTGAAACGGCAGTTGCTTCGCATGCGTCTTCAACCAGAAGCACCGCTGGCAGAAGTCAGGCAGGGTCAGTTCGCCGAGGGTCTTGGCGGATATGCGGAGTGGCTTGGATCCATTCATGATGTCCTCAGTCTACCTGCACCGTTGTCCCAAAACCCAAACGCAGAGGTTTCTCATTCCCCAACACGCGCACGGTTGCGACTACCTGCCGGCAAGTAGGGCAACTCCTATCATCGATCAAGAACAAGTGCTGCAACCGAAACACACAAGCTGAGCTGCAGGCGGGCTTCGCGCTACGCTTGTCGCAACGCGGAGAGCACGATGTCGCGAGTGAGGAGCGCTCGGTCTTCAGGTCTTTCCAGGAAGGGTCCCACATCTTCTGCAATCTTTACGAAATCCAGTGCGATCATCTCCTCAGCGATGACCTCCCGCCAATTTTCAAGTGTTACCTGTGGACCGTTCCACCCTGTCTGAGCCAGAGCGTTCTGCAGTAGGGAAACATTCGGATCTACCGAATCGGCGCGGGAGAGGTACCAGAGCAGGTCGTAGACATCTCGCCCCTTCGTGTACGGCCTCGAGAGCAGCGCGTGCAGCTTTCCCGCCATCAGCGAGGGGATGTCGTAGTGAAGAAGGGCCACAAGGAAGTGCCGATTGATCAGCGTCGTTTTCGTCGTTGCCCCCGCAGGTGGGCACGTGTCGATCTCGATCTTCACAGATAGCTTTTCCGTTCGATGCGGCGACAGACCGGCTTCATGCAGCAGCCCGGGCAGCCGGACGAACGCGGAGTGTACCGACTCCCCTTCGCGCGGGTGGATCGTCACGTCGAAACCAGCATTAATCAGATCCGACTCCACCCGATCGAGGAGGCGAGCAAAGCTGTAGCCTTTCGCATCCTCCAAGGAGAAATCGACATCCTCGGAGTATCGACGCAGCCCATACAAAAAGCGCAGCGCCGTTCCACCGACGAAGGCAATCCGCTCAAACGCTCGTACCGATTGCAGGGAGTAGAGAACGTGCGCTTGCAGGTATTCGCGCAACACATTCCTCTTCTGCCCTTGTGATGCTTCACCAACGAGCTGCAGGGCTCGGTCCTTCATGAAAGATCGTACTCCTTCAAGAGAATGCTTCGATGCTGCAAAACATGTTCTGCCCCAGTGATGAGTTTCTTCACACCGGTTCGACGAGCAAGCGCCAACAACCGCTCCTCGTCGAGGCGATCCAGGTTCTGAAAGCGCATTTCTTGAATCGCCTCGGCGCTCGCTTCACCCGACCGAAAGTAGAAGAGGTCTAGCATCGCCTTCTCCGGAGAGGCGATGACGCACTCCTGCCCCTGCAAGATCACCGACTCAAAGCCCCAAAACAGACCTCGTCGAATGTGGCGATAGCGAAACGTCCCCAGTGCGTTTTCAAGTACACGCGGACGCGCCGTCGTCACGGAGGTCATCACAGCGACCGCCTCGGGGATAAGGTCGTACCAAGCCAGCGCGCTCTCCGCGCTGATGTACGAAGGATAGACCAGACGATTCGCCACGTGTTCGAGGGGAAGATCGACCCTTCGATACGGAGGGGCGAGCGCGTACTTCCCGCGTGCCAACTTGATGAGGCGCCCCGCTTTGACCCATCGACTCAATTGCGCTTGCAGCGCATCGGGATTCGGTTCCCCTGCGTATACCATGGCAGGCTCAATCACCGCGCAGTTGCCGAATCGCTCCAGGAAGGCGTGCCATTTCATAGTAGAAAAATAACATTATTGCTATCTTTTTGCAACGGCTTGCGCGGCGAACGTGATGCAGACCACATTCAGGCGGGGCTACGCATCGATCGAGCTGTGAAGATCCCCGGGGAAGATCTGGAATGGAAGGTGTCTGGCGTGCAGGTTCAGCCAGAAGCAACGCAGACAGAACTCGGGAAGGGCCAGTTCGCCGAGGGTCTTGGCGGAGATGCGGAGTGGTTCATTCGGTTGCAGCCGAATCCGAAGCAGGTCTGCTCCTAGTCGGCATGATATAGGGCCAAGTTCGAAGGGCCAGTGAGCCGTCCTTCGGCGAGAAGCCTCACTGCTTGCGACACCAGCTCCGCTCGACGACGCAGGAACGCGCCATAGTCTTGTTTGAGCTTCGTGACCTTCTCAGATTGGGACAGTCCCATGTAGCCACCGTTTGCCAGTTCGGGAATGGGGATGAGGTGTGAATGCAGTCTCTGTGCGACGATCTCTGCCGATGTCCACTTGTACCGATCCTTCATGTATTCGACAGGATCCTTTCGACCAATCGCCATGTTGGTCTTGTCTGAAATCAGCGCGCAGTTGAGCGCTACGAAGCCGTCGATCTCAGCTTCCTTTAGAAGCGCATCGGGATAGATGTGGTGATAGTGTCGATTCTCAACGTTCTGTGCATTCAGGATCTCTCCAGTCGCAAAGTCCTGGGCACCAAGGCGGCAGGCAACTGCAAGTACTCCCCTTCCCCGAATTGTCGCTCGCCGCGGCCATTCAGCAGTCAGCAACTCTTCTGGATCAGCAAGCTCGTGATCTTTGAAGACAGGAACATCATGAACCGTGTAATGCGTTCCATCATCACGACAGGCTCCCCTGATCAGTCGCTGTAATGCGACGTAGTCAGCGTAAGCGTTTGTTGCGGCGGCATTCTCATATCTATCTGTGAAGAACGCATGCCATACGTAGCGTTTGAGCAACAGTTCATCTTGCCCACGTTTGTCCCCACTATCCGGGATGTCCGCGTAGAGCGCAGCGATGACCGCCAAGACAGCATTCGTAGGCAGACGCTGACGATCGAATATCCCCTCAGCCTTCAGGAAATCGGCCATTCGACCAAGCCCGAGCTCCATCGTCTTCCAGTTCCGAACCATTTCGACTTTGTCCATATCCCAGGCGCCGCGCTGGTTTGGGAAGGCATTCTGAAGCAGAGCGGAAGTAGTGAGGATCAAGTCTGAAAGCTGGGAGTACCTGGATACATTCGGCTGGTTCTCATCAAGCGCTTCCTGCAGGTCGTGCAGTGATTGGCCCATCACGCTCTCCACTTCAGCCACGATGACGTCGTACGTAGTTAGAGGCTTGCTGTTTGTGTTCATGTTGATGAAGACGTTCAGCGCGACGGCCTTGTCTGTCTGTGCAGGAAGCGACAAATACGGGAGGTTATAGTTCGCAACAACCGAACGCAAGTCTTTGATCCGATCACTTACGCGCTTCTTGAACCCGAAGAAAGCCTCAAGCTCGCCAGCGTCGGTCGGCCTGAGTGGTTTCGTCGCTTCGTCAATCCACTTGTCGATCACTTTGTCTATGTCCTCTGGCTTCAGGAGCTGTGTCGGAATGAGTCCACGCTTCAAACACTGCGCTGGGTCGCCACACCACAGCGGGTACGTCATGCCGTTCTTCTTGTACCTGCCACGGCAGTAGACCGTGAGGTCATCGCATTCCTCATCCTCGTCGTAGTCGTCGAACTCCTCAAGATAGACGAAGTACGTTTCCGATTCGTAGTTATTGTGGAAGGCACGCCAGAGCGCCGTCAGCCTTTGCTGACCGTCGAGCAGCTGTTCGTGGACTCGGTTGTCGGTCTCTGGTGCCGTCTCCAGATAGCGCGAGATGAACTTCTCTTCATCCCCCACGTCAAGCACAAGCGTGATTCCGAGAGGAAGATTGTGGATCACAACTTCAAGCAGGCTGCAGATTCGCTGCCTGTCCCACGCTTCGAATCGCTGGAAGCGCGGCAGCTTGATCTCTCCCGTTGTGATCTTGGAGTACCAGTCTTTGATTGGCCGATTTCTCGCTTCCATCCGCACCTCCGTCCGTCTCTGCCTTCGCGGCTCCGATCGGAGATCAGTCCCTGCCGCTTAGTCCAGAGCTTGTTCCATAAACGTCTCGTAGTCCTTCGCAACAGCAAAACCGACATCTTCTCCAAGTGCCCTAAAGTGCTCGCGGCCGCAGTCGATCTTGGCTTTCTCGGCGGGACGCAGGGCGTCGCTGAAAAGGTTCCCTTTGGTCTCGACGACGAAGTACAGGCGGTCTTGCCCATCAGTGTCGACGAGAACAGCCCAGTCGGGGTTGTATCCGCCAAGCGGGGTATCAATCTTGAACCACGCTGGCAGCTTGGCGTAGACCTTCACGTCGTCGCTTACCTCGAACGACTTGGCGAATTCCTCCTCTACGTCCGAGTCATAGACGACGTGGTCGTAGACCGACTTCTTGCTCTCGATCATGTTCTTGCTGAGGTAACCGAACAGCTCGTTCTCCTCGAACAGCTCCTGGGCGTAGCAGGCTCTGTCCCCAATCTTCTGGTACTTGATGCCGTCCACGATGAGAAGCCGCATCTGCCGCTTGATGATCTCGGAGACCTGTTCGATGTACTTTTGCGGGTTGTTGACGAAATCGTGCAGGCGACTGCTCTCCACAAGAATCCACACCAGCGTTCGTCGAGTTAGGTTCGTTTCGTTCTGTAGATAGCTCACCACATCTGGGAGTTGATAATCCCGCGATTCGGTTACGTGCGTGCTCTCCTTGACCTGTTGTGCCTGAACACCTCCATGATCGATCTCCAATTGGCTCTTCCGGTAAACGAAACGTGCTTTGCCGACGATCAGATTCTTGGAGATTTCGTCAACACACTTCTTGATCAGCTCTTCGGGATCGAAGTCGACACGAAACGTCGTTTGATACTTGATGCGGTCCCACAGCTGCTTGAACTCCTCGCCCAGGAAGACGGCCTTGTTGAGTCTTACCTGCTTCCGGTCGGCCGCATTCTTGATGTTGAGGTTGCCTGAGACCTTGCGCAACGCGGCGAGGATCTGCGCTTCGTGCTTCGCAAAATCTTCGGGGAGATCAACATCTCCACTCTTGAGATCGGCGCGAAGCTTGTCTTGAACCTTGCCTGCTGCATCGATGTAACCCTGAGCCTTCAAGTGTTCCCAGACCATCTGTGACGCATCGACGCCAAAGTACTGTGTTTGGTGATCCTCTGTCGGGATTGGGATGTTGGCGAATAGATGATGTTCAACGACGCCGAAACGGATTCCTTCTTCCCGCTCGATTTCGCGCTGCAGCTGACGTGCGAATTCCTCGTACGACTCGTTCGCCATCACCGTCAGGGTGTTGACGTCAAAGCCATGTACACGCTCCCCGTCTTGGTTGACAGCGATGCGAAGACCTCGACCTATCTCCTGGCGTTTCTTCATCACCGACGATGTCTCATTCAGCGTGCAGATCTGGAAGACATTCGGGTTGTCCCAGCCTTCCCGAAGTGCCGAGTGAGAGAAGATGAACTTCAGCTTCGAGTCGAAGCTGAGGAGCTTCTCTTTGTCTCGCATGATGAGCTGGTAGGCGCTCTCATCCGCCTGTGCCGTTCCTTCGCCACGGGATTCCTTGAATCGACCGGCTCCGGTTGCGTCCTTCTTGCGATCGATGGCGAAGTACCCGTTGTGCACACCGTGGGCCGCGGTCTCGAGATCCGCTCCATCGAAGAGCTGGCTGTACTTGGGTCTCCGGATGGCGCGCGCGTATTCCTCCTCGAAGATCTCCGCGTACTTCCCAGGAAGGGGATTCCCCTCGTCGTCGTAGTCACGGTAGTTGGCCACACGATCGATGAAGAACAAGCTGAGCACCTTCAAGCCTCGCGGACGCAGCAGCATCTCTTTATCGAGGTGCTCTTCGATCGTCTTGCGGATCTGCAGCCGCTTCTGCTCATCATCATTGACGTCACCGATCACTTGGTTCAGACGGATGATGTCGGGCTTGCTGGTGAAGCTGACGTATTCGTTCCCTGACTCGCAGTAGATATTCTCAACGATATAACCATCGTAGACATCGCGTCCGCCTGAGAGTTCCAGCAGATCATCACCGCTTCGAACCGTCTTCTTCGTTCGCTTCACCGATCCGCTACCTTGCCGAACGTCAATCTCAACCTGCGCCGTGATCGGGCTCTTCTTGTTGTCGACCTTGAGAAGCCGAATGAACGCCTTGTTGTGGGCATCCTGGACTTCGACGCTGGCAACTTCGATTTGCTTGACAAGCTCCCTGCTGTAAGCGTCGACAGAATCGAGCTTGTACATCATGTTGTACTTGTCAACATGGGTCGCCGAGTAGCGCAGCGTGCAGAGCGGATTGAGGGAGCGTATTGCCGCCCGACTCTTCTCGGTCGTATCCACACTCTGCGGTTCATCGATGATGACGATGGGATTCGTCGCCTGGATGAACTCAATCGGCTTGCTGCCCGTCATGCGATCGTGTGGGCGGTGGATGATGTTGGCCTTCGACTCCTTTTCCGGATCATCGAAGCTCTTCCGGAAGGCGTCGATGTTGATGACCATGATCTGGATGCAATCGCTGGTCGCGAAGTTCCGCACCTTATTCAGATCCTGCGAGTTGTAGACGAAGAAGTCGAAGCGGGCATTGTCGTACAGCCCCTTGAAGTGCTCCTCGGTGATCTGGAGCGCTTTGTAGACACCCTCCTTGATGGCAATCGAGGGCACCACGACGATGAACTTCGTAAATCCGTACTCGCGATGGAGTTCAAAGATCGTGCGGAGATACACGTAGGTCTTCCCGGTGCCCGTTTCCATCTCCACCGTGAAGTTGAGTCCATCAAGCACATCGGAACGTGCTAGGCCATTCCGCAGCTGGACCGCGCACACGTTCTTGAAGATGTCTTCGTCGAGCAAGCGGAGGCGATTGCCGATTCCGAGGTCGGATTGTTCCATCCCGTCGAGCCGACCCTCTTCTCGCTTCAGCGGCGCGACGGTGAAGTTGGTGCGACAGATCTCCTTCCTGCCCTTCGAACAGATCCACAATTGAGTTGACAGCCTCGCGCTGGAAGTCGAGATTCGGGTCGAATTGAAGCTTCATCCCGGGCATGTCACAGGCTCCTCACATCTTCGATTCCTGCTTGATGGAGAATCTGGACAGCGTTGGTCTTGACCACGTCATCCGCGAAGCCCGAATCCTTGAACACGACACGGATCGTTTCCGGGGCAAGCTCTTCCTTGAGGGCAGCAATTCCCTCAACGACGGCGAGGCCGATCTCGTCGGCGAGACAGACAATCAGTGCGCCGGCCCCGATGATGTGGACGGGCTTTCCGGAGATCTGACGCTGCTCCATCGGAACGGCAAGATCGAGGCCGAGCTTGAGGAGCAGTTCGTATAGCACGTCGGTCTCACCGCGACCCGACTTGATGTTCTCAACAGAAGACAGGAGAGCACCCTCAACGTCTTCGAAGCTCGCATCCCACTCCTTGACGTTGCTGTCGTCGAGCTTCAGCACCTTGAAGCCCAGGTCGAGCGATGGCCCGCCCTCGTCTGTGGAAAGCAGCTGCATCTGATTGTTTTCTCCTCGTCCATGGTCCATGGCTTGAAGCGCGGTAAGGACTCGACGGATACGTTCCTTGCCGATTTCAGCGATGTTCGCATATCCAGCCTTGGCTGCCTCGGACTTCGGATCACATAGCTCCGGAAGCTGGACCATGATGAACCTCCTCCCGGCGTTTGCCTTCACGTTGAGTGAGAGGAGTGCGTGTGCCGTAGTGCAGGAGCCCGCGAAGAAGTCCAAGACCAGGCTGTCGTCGTCGGTAGTGACTTGTATGATTCTCTCAAGCAGAGCCGTTGGCTTAGGATTGTCAAACACGTTCCGGCCGAACAGTTCTCGAAGCTCGATGGTCCCCTTCTTGTTTCCATCAAGATCCGTCCACAGGTTCGAGACCTGTTTAACCCTTCCCTCGAGGTAGTACTTCACATACGGTGTGTACCCCCCTTCCTCTCGTTCCAACCATTCGATGAGCCCTTCCGCCTTGAACTTCTTGTATGTCTCGGGGCCGAAGCGCCATCGGCTCTCGTAGCCGCCGGGACCAATTGGCCAGACCTTAGTGCTATCAGGTGCCTCGACTGCGTAGTACATCGATGGTCTGTCCTCGCGCCGATCTGCGCTTCCTGTCTTGCGCAACTGCAAGATCGAATACTTGCCGCGCTCATCTTCGCGGTTGAATCGGACCTTGTCGCTCTCTGAAAGCTGGACACCCCCTAGTGTGAATGCTGTGCCTCGGCTGTACATCAGCAGGTAATCAAGTGATGATCCTACGGTCCCAGCATCTTGTCCCGTCGTTGTTCCCGTTGCTCTCGTCACGCAGCCGATGAGATTCTCTGGCCCGAAGACCTCGTCGCAGACATGTCTCAGGTTGTGCAACTCATGATCATCGATGGAGATCGCAATCGCGCCATCCTCGGTAAGGAGGTTCCTCGCAAGCTGAAGCCGCGGGTAGATCATGTTCAGCCACTTTGTATGGTACCGTCCGGAAGATTCGGTGATGGATGAGACGGGTCTATCACCATCGTCCCGTTGGCCCGTCAGCTTCATGTAGTTGGCAATGGTATCGGCGAATGCGTCTGGATAGACAAGGTCGCCACCCGTGTTGTATGGCGGGTCGATGTAGATCATCTTGATCTTCCGGTGGTACGACTTCTGCAGGAGCTTTAGGACCTCGAGGTTCTCGCCCTCGATGAACAGGTTCTGCGTGGTATCCCAGTTCACGGACTCCTCGCGGCACGGACGGAGGGTTCCCGTCGATGGCGTCTGGGCAAGCCGTCGCGCGCGGCTCTTGCCGTTCCAGGTGAAGCTATAGCGCTCCTCGCGGTCGTCCGTGTAGTTGCCGAGGAGCTCGCGAAGCGCATCGAAGTCGACCCTGCCCTCGGTGACGATCTCCGGAAACAGCGCCTTCAACTGCTCGACGTTCTGCTCCACAATGTCCGGTGTTGCCCCATCCGCCTTTGGATCCAGCTTGTCCATCAGTTGCTCCCACCTTCGTGATTGTCCAGGACTTCCTGTTGCCTCAACCGCTGTACATGGCCTTCGGGAAGCATTCTCTCCCCTGCTAGAAGATGATCCAGATAATCCTGTCTCGGCAATAGCCCTTCCCGAACCCATTCACCACATGCGACATGAGCGACTGCGTCAATCAGATTCCCGTCCGCAGTCTTGACAGAGACCGCGGAGTGCCTATAGTGGCCATTCTGAACACCCTCTCGCCCATCAATGCGCGTCAGCTCTTCCTCGGTGATGTCATATACGACACCTGGGACTACCTGTCCCTCGCGCGACTCGATGTTCGCAAACCCCTCTTCGGGATTGGTCTTAGCCTTCTTGTTGAAGCGCAGCTCATATCCTGCCAACGTGACTGGCTTAGCAACAGGACATCTGCCAATCCGTTCCGTGATGCGCTCTAGATCCATATTCGATCCATATGCGAAGTACTTGATCACAGCGAAGCCACCTTCCGAGCCAGTTCCTGCTCCATCTTCTTGATCCGTACGTTGCGGTCAACTTGCCGATTGAACTGGGACTCCTTCCGAAGCGCTGCCCGCTCCTCAGCAATGCGAGCCTCCAGCTCGCGACACGCGGCTAAGGCTGCGCGCCGATCAGCAGACTGGTCAACCGTGTGCGTGAGGCGGAATGCTCCCGTTCTCCGGGCACATTCCAGCGCGACCACCCGATCGACCCACGCGCAGTAGAGCAAATGGAAGTCGGTGTGCGGCAGACCGGGTAGAGCCAAGCTATGGACAAACGCTTCTTCGATGGGTTCCAGGTTCCCCAGGTCGAGCCACTCTGTGGTAAAGAACTCATCGGCGATGATGGCGTCCTTCTCCGCCTCGCTGAAGCGCTTCGACGCGAGACTCAGTCGTGCTTTCGATCCATCCATCAAGATGAGGACAAGCGGATACGGAATCGCACGGTGGACAATCTCAGCAATTCTTGCCGTCTGCTTGGGTGATCTCAGCGCCATCTCCATCACCGCGATCTCACCGTACTCGCACCGCTCGTCTACATACGGAGCGATGGGCACAGTTCCCGGCTTCAGCGTATGTGTCCACGTGATGGTGTCCACGTCCTCGGAAAGGATTCGCTTGTCCCTGGCGCCAAGCTTCGCGCTCTCGTGGAACATGCGCTTGTAGACGCGTTTCCCAAGGAGTGTTGACTCCGGAAAGGCGAAGTATTGCGTCAGTGGCCTAGTCATTCGTCTCCGCTTCATCCCGAACGAGAATGAGATAGGCGACGACTTCGAAGTCGTCGATGCCCTGGAACGTCGCGCCACTGAGTGTGGTCCCCCCGCGATGGAAGAGGCTCTCCACGCCGCGCTCTTCTGCCTTTCCCGTGATCGCTCTGACAGCGCAGGCAAGGAGCGACTGGTAGTGAGACATGTCCGTTCCGTCTCCGGTTTGCCCGTTGAAGATGTAGATGGCCCTATCGTCGGGCTCGATACGCCCAAGCGTCAGCTTCTTGAGCAAGTCGAGGATTCTCTTCGCCTGCGTGTAGTTGAGCAGGACTTCTGCCGAATCCGAAACCAGCACAAGGTAGTGTGGATCCAGCGCGTTCGAAGCCCCGGCAGCGTGCTGCTTATTCTCGCTTCGCAGGAAGAAGAGGACGCCAGGCTCGACCTGTAGATCCTCGAACAGCTCGTCCGGGCACATCACGGAAAAAGCTCCGAGTTCTATCCTTGCGAGACGTTCGCTGTTCGCCTTCATGTACTCGGCGAGGTCCATACGGAAATCGTTGAGCGTCATGTCGGTAATCGAGATCCCGTCTGACAGGTCCTCCATGTCGACGACTTCATTCTGCAGCTGCTCCAGCTGGCGGCGGCGGTACTCAAGGTCGTTCATCTTGTCAGCATCCGTAGACTCGATGATGTTTTCCTCGCCGGTGGCTGAGATGTCGAGAAGCACCATCCGCCCGGACACGCGGGCTTCAAGGTTAATGTACTCGTCGAGCTCCATGTTCGGCCAGAAGTTGACCAGCTGGACGACTTGATTCTGGGACCCAAGGCGATCGATGCGCCCAAACCGCTGGATGATCCGTACGGGGTTCCAGTGGATGTCGTAGTTGACGAGGTAGTCGCAATCCTGAAGGTTCTGGCCCTCCGAGATGCAGTCTGTGGCAATGAGGATATCGATCTCATCGACGAGGGTCTCGTCGATCTTGTCGCGCTCCTTCGAGAGCGGTGAGAAGGAGGTGATGATCGATGCGATGTCCTTGTGCAGCTTCGGCATGGTTGTCTTGCAGCTTCCGGTGACTCCGGTGACGAGTGCCGAGTGCAACCCGTGCGCTTCTCGTGCCCACTCTGCGATGTTGTCGTACAGGTACTGCGCAGTATCCGCGAACGCGGTGAACACGATAACCTTCGTGTTCTCGGGGTTGATCGGTGCAGCCCATTTCTCCTTGAGTGACTCCTTTAAGCGACGCAGCTTCTCGTCACGATCGGCGTCGATCTCGCGAGCCTCTCGCAGGAGCTTGACCAGGAGCTCCTCGTCTTCCTTGAGCTCCTGTCTCCAACGAATACGGTCTACGTCCTTCAGGAGCACCTTCACCTTTCGGCCGACAAGGTGCGGCGTGAAAGCCTCGTCCTCGATCTCGATGTCCTCGATCCCTAGTTCTTCGACCGCGCTCTCATCGTGAGCATCGATTCGCCCGATGATTCCCTGCACGCTGTGGAGGAGCCGCTCGAGTGAGAGGGCAAACGAATTGATCGAGCTCTCCATACGCTTCAGGAGATTGACGCGCATTAAGTGGATTAAGTTCTCCTCGCGGTCGATCTGTTTGAAGACTGAACCGCCAGCTAGCTGCATGTCGTACTTGCGGCTGTACTCGGCGAGCTTCTCGGGAAGCACGTACTTGAGGGGCGCGTACGAACTCAGATTCAGACGTCGGATGTCCCGGTTGATCTCTCGGAGCGCAGGGAACTCCCCTTTCGTATCGATATCGGCCTTGATGTTGATCGGCTTGTTGCGCTCGGGGAAGTCGCCGACCTCAGAGAGATCGTAGTACTTCTCGATGTGTTTGCGAGAGCGGGCGATCGTCAGCAGATCCAGAAGCTTGAAGTAGTCAAGGTGCAGAGCATCAAGCAGTCCCTCCACGGATCTCTCGTTCGGTGACTGACGAACCCACTGATTGAATCGGGCCTGGGCGCGGCGAAGGGTGTGCTCGATACTCGCGATTCCGTCGGAGCCGAGGGCCTCATCAGCTCCCTCCGTGATGAAGGCCACCTGGTTTTTCAGATCGTTCATCCGGCTGTTAACGGGAGTCGCCGACAGCATGAGGACCTTCGTCTTCACTCCGTCCTGGATGATCTCCCGCATCAACCGTGAGTAGCGGGTGAGTCCCTCCTTGCGGGATGGGTTGTTGCGGAAATTGTGCGACTCGTCGATCACGACGAGGTCGTAGTTTCCCCAATTGAGCGTCGCGAGGTTGATCTCTCCAGACTTCCCTTGCAGGCGCGTGAGGTCTGTGTGGTTGAGGACGTCGTAGTTGAAACGATCCGCGGCGAACAGGTTGCGACGATCATTGACTGTGTAGATGGTCCAGTTCTCCCGGAGTTTCTTGGGGCAGAGGACCAGAACACGGTCGTTCCGCAGCTCGTAGTACTTGATGATTGCGAGCGCTTCGAAGGTCTTTCCCAAGCCCACACTGTCGGCAATGATGCAGCCGTTGTGCCGCTCGATCTTGTCGATGGCTCCCAGCACCCCGTCGCGCTGGAAGCGGTACAACTTGTTCCAGACAAGGGTATCTTTGATGCCTGTTCGCGGCTTGATGATCCGATCTTCAGTCAGATCGTCGAGTCCATCTTGGAAGATGCTGTACAGCATGAGGTAGTAGATCAGGCCCGGGGCTTTGTCGCTGAAGATCTCGGAGAGCTGAGAAACAAGGGACGCCTTGGCATCCTTCGCGCCGCGGCTGTTCCAGATCGACTCAAACCACGCAAGAAGGCCAGTTGTCTCCTCGGAACCCGTGAAGAGCGTATTCATCTGGAAGCCAGATGAAGGACTCAGCCCTAGTCCGGCTGCCGTGAAGGTCGAACTACCCGATATCGCAGTCTGCTCGCCTTCTGAACTTACAATGTGGAAGAGATTCTGAAGGATGGGGGAGTTGACCGATCTCACTTCCGCGTTCTGCAAAAGCCAGGCAGCGCACGAGCTTGCCAACCTCGACAAGTTGAGCGCGTTGCGGAATCTGCGATCCTCTGAAGCGCTGGCAAGCCCCTGAACACGGAGTGTCTGATCCGCTACATCGGGAGAGGAAGACACAAGGAGACGCAATTGCTGAGTCCCTGCCAATCCCTCCGCGAGACCCGCGAAGCCGAATACCGAAAAGGTGCTAGATGCGATGGACACTCGAGCTCCATTTCCTAGGTTCCTCCTCAGAGCATCAGCAACGGTTCTCTGACCCTTGTTGTCAAGAAGCTCCGTCATTCCTCCCTACTGCCCATTCCCAGCAACAACCGGGCGCTGCTCCTGTTTATTCCCGAGGCAGACGTGCTTGTACTCCGACGGGTCCATGTGACCGCGCATCTTATTCGCCGCCTGCCACAACGTCTCCTCGAACCCCAGTGTTGCGCCGTTGTTGGTGTTCTTATTCTTTCGCGCCACGTGCCCGTCCCTTCGCTAACCAGTTCTTGTCTTACCTAGAAGATCCTATCCCAATCGCATTGTGCGGGCAACCAATGAGGGATGCGTACTCTTGGTGTAGTTTCCGGTCAGCTCTGTACGTGGCTAACCGA
>CAZMOL010000031.1:17366-18627 GCA_964568045.1 uncultured Thermotogae bacterium | reverse complement strand
TACCAGCCGCCCCCACCGCCGCCACCGAAGCCACCGCCTGAGAAACCTCCCCCGAAGCTGGCCCCTCCGCCCCAAGCCGAACGGCCGCTTGAGCTGGTGCGTGGCGCAGAAACAAACGTGCGCTGCATCCCGGTAGCAAGGTGCATCATCGACAGGCCGAACAGATATCCGTTGAATACCGGACTTACCCCGACGTACCACTCCGGTGGACGCTCGAACAGCCCCTCGAACTGTTTGGTCCAGATCGAGGTGAGGTTAAGCGCGATGGCGTAAGGAAGGAGTTTCTCAAACAGCTGCGGGCTCTTCTGCGGTGCGTCGTGGAATTCCATCTTCTTCACTTCGGCTCGGCCGATGTACTCGGCAAGGCCGAGTAGGTCGCGCAGCGCTTCGGCTCCCTTCTGTGTCTTGCGGGGCATGATCGGTGCGAACGCGAGCACGATTAGGCCGCACAGGCCGATTGCGATGCCGAGGTAGAGTGATCCGATGACGACACCGAGGGCGACTGCGGCGATGAGGATCACTACACCGATGCCGAAGTAGTGCGTCCGCACGCGCTCCGGGTTGTTCGTGTAGTATCTTTTCTTGATCAGCCGTGCGTACAGGCCGGACTTGATGGACGGAAGGACTTTGTAGAATTGGTTCTCCATCGATGATAACGTTCTGTTCTCCGGATGCGCCTCATCAAAGATCCCATCCAAGAGAATTCGCTCCACCTTCGTCAGTTTCCCGTCGGCATCTTTTAGTTTTATGAACTCGTAGTCGAGCGGTCCCGGACGGCCGATGACGCTCTTGACCTTGTCCATCAGTCCCGGTTCTTCTTCACGGATCTCCCGGATCTTCAAGAAACCCTTGACTGCGAGGTCGATGACCATCGCCGAGATGTCGCGCAGATCGGCGCGGTCGTCGATCAGCACGCCGGCTTCGCCGGCGCGAATGTCCGCTGGAGCGTCAAAGCGGGGGGCGATCGTCCCTTTTGCCGGATCCATTCCCTTTCTCCACCACAGCAAGAACATTCCAATCAGCGCTAGAATGGGAAGCAGCGCGTACTTGTTGGCCGACAGGAACCAAAGCGCCTTCTCTCCGGCACTCGGAGCCGCGATTCCCGAGGTTTCGCGAGGGATCGCCACGTCGATTGTCAATCCCTCTCCGGGCGTCAGGCTGGTTGCTTCGAACACGTACCGTCCTTCGGAATCGCGACTGGCCGGCAGCCCACGGGCGGTGCTTCCGGTATACCCGACATACGATGTGGTCGGAATCTCCA
>CAZMOL010000031.1:0-17266 GCA_964568045.1 uncultured Thermotogae bacterium | reverse complement strand
AACAGGTTGGCGATGATGTTGCGCGGGAAGACCTGAATGCTGGTGTTTAGGTCGCGCACCACCGCGTTGTAGTACACACGAGAGCGTTGGACGGCATCTTCGGTCTGTTCGAGAGTTTGCTGTAGACCGAGGAAGTTCTCGTTTGCCTTCAGTTGCGGATAGTTTTCAACAACGGCGAACAGTGACTTGAGCGCGCCCTTCAATCCCTCCTCTGCAACGGCCTGTTCCTTTGGCGAGGAAGCGTCGATCGCCTTGGCCCGTGCGAGGGTGACGCGTTCGAAGACCTCCTTTTCGTGGGAGGCGTAACCCTTCACCGTCTCCACAAGGTTTGGGATCAGGTCGTAGCGCCGCTTGAGCTGCGTGTCGATATCGCGCCACGACTCCTCCGAGCGCACTCTCAACCTCACGAGGCGGTTGTAAGTCAGCACACCCCATCCAAGAAGGACAACTGCTACCACTATGAGGATGAATCCGATATTCATACTCCCTCCTTGATGCGTTTGCTATGATTGTAGCGTGGAGGCTCGGTTTGACAAAGGGTAGGTGATGAGATTGCGGATTGCCGAAGCGGAGATGGCCGCGCGGTGCGAGAAGCTCGACGAGTTGCTCTCGCCGTGTCGGCTGTGTCCGCACCACTGCATGGTCGATCGCCGGTGGGGAGAGCGAGGGCGCTGTGGAGTTGGAGCAGGGGCCAAGGTGGCAAGCTTCGGGCCGCATTTCGGCGAAGAACCCCCATTGGTCGGCCGCCGCGGCTCCGGAACAGTCTTTTTCTCCGGCTGCAATCTGTCCTGTGCCTTCTGCCAGAATTACACGATCAGTCATCTCGGAGAAGGTCAGGAGATGGACAGCGCGAACTTGGCGAAGGTCTTTGTCGAGCTTGCCCGTCGCGGCTGTCACAACATCAATCTCGTCACTCCGACCCACCAGGCACCGGTGATCGTTTCCGCGCTCTCTCTGGCCCGGCAAGCAGGACTGGAACTTCCAATCGTCTGGAACTGCGGCGGCTACGAGAGTCCGGAGGTATTGCGCCTCCTGGATGGAATTGTCGACATCTACATGCCGGATGCCAAATACGGCGACGATGCCGCAGCAGCGCGCTATTCCGGTGCTCCGGAATACGCAACGAACCTGGAGGCAGTACTGTGCGAGATGCACCGACAGGTAGGAGATCTTGTGATCGAAGAGGGGATAGCGCAGCGTGGAATGCTCATCCGCCACCTTGTCTTGCCCAGCGGCATTGCCGCCTCCGCTCGCGTGTTCACGATGATCGCCTCACATTTGGGACAGAACACCTACCTGAACGTAATGCAGCAGTACCGCCCGTGCTACCGGGCAGACGAGTATCCGGAGCTCGCCTGCCGGCTTTTGCCTTCCGAGTACGCGGAGGCGGTGCGCTCCGCCCGCGAGCTCGGCCTTCATCGTGGGCTTCCTGCCTTTGAAAACGGAACCTGACGCGAGTACCATCTGTCTCAAAGCCTTACGACTACAGCATCTACGGAGGTCACTATGCATATTCGGCTGTTTACGCCGGGGCCGACTGAGGTTCGGCCGGAGATCTTAAAAGAACTTTCCACACCGCAGATTCATCACCGCACACCGGAATTTTCCGCTCTTTACGGTGAGATTCAGACAAAGCTTCAGAAACTCTTGTACACGGAGAATCCGGTCTTTCTGTTCACGTCGTCGTCGACAGGGGCAATGGAATCCGCGGTGACGAACCTCGTCGCTAAGCGATGTCTGAATCTGATAAACGGCGCCTTTTCCAAGCGCTGGCACGACATCACGGTCGCCAACGGCGTTCCTTGCGACGCGTTCACGATTGATTGGGACACGGCGATCAAGCCAGAGATGGTCGGCGAACAGTTGAAAACGGGGAAATACGATGCGGTGACCGTTGTTCTCAACGAGACTTCCACAGGGTTGATGAATCCACTCTCTGAGATCGCGGAGGTGGTGAGCCGCTACCCGGATGTACTTCTCCTTGTGGACGCGGTCAGCGGAATGGCTGGGGTGAAGATCGAGACCGACGCCTGGAAGGTCGACTTCGTGCTCGCAGGCGTGCAGAAAGCGTTCGCCCTTCCCGCAGGCATTGCGGTGGCCGCTGTCAGTGAACGGGCGCTGGCCCGTGCGGAGACCGTTCCACCGCGTAGTTATTACTTCAACCTTGTGAAGATGAACAAATCCCATCAAAAGAACCAGACGCCGTCAACTCCGGCGATTCCTCATATGTACGCGCTCGACGCGCAGCTCGATGACATGCTCAAGGAGGGTTTGGACACTCGCTTTGCGCGTCACGAGAAGATGGCATCTATCGTGCAGGCGTGGGCGAAGAAGCATTTCGACATCTATCCGGAGGAGGGTTACTGGTCCAAGACATTGACGTGTGTGAAGAACACGCGCGAGGTCGATGTGGCCGGCCTGATCAAGACATTGGTCAATGACTATCACGTGAGGATCGCCAATGGCTACGGCGACATCAAGGGCAAGACATTCCGCATCGCTCACATGGGAGACACCCAGGTCGACGAGATCGAGGGGCTATTAAAGGCGATCGAGACGGTCCTGGAAATCTAAGGAGGCCAAATTGGCATTCAGAGTACTCGTATCGGATCCATTGGCAGATGCTGCGGTGAAAGCGATGCAGCAGGCGGGACTTGATGTTGCGGTCAAGACGGACCTTGACCCTGAGTCGTTGACAACGGAGATTGCGTCGGCGGACGCGATCGTGGTCCGTAGCGCAACCAAGGTGCGTCAAGGAGTCATCGACGCCGGAACGAATCTGAAGCTGATCGTTCGTGCCGGGGTCGGACTGGACAATGTGGATGTCGACTACGCCCGGTCAAAGGGGATTGAGGTGCGCAATACTCCCGCTGCCAGCTCCAACTCCGTCGCCGAGCTTGCCTTGGGACACCTGCTGTCGCTTGCGCGGCACATCGGCCGCGGGACCGTATCGTTGAAGGCTGGAAAGTGGGAGAAGAAGGCGCTGAAGGGTGTAGAGATCGACGGAAAGACTCTGGGGATTATCGGAATCGGTCGCATCGGCCAATCCCTCGCTCGCAAGGCCCACGTGCTGGGGATGAGGGTGATCGCGTTTGACAAATTCGTCGACCAGAGTCCCCTGCCAGAGGTCGTGACGATGGTTTCGTTCGATCGGCTGCTTTCCGAGAGCGACTTCATCTCTCTGCACATCCCGTTTGACCCGAAGGAAGGGGCCACCATCGGCGAGGCGGAACTTGCCAAGATGAAGGACGGAGTGCGCCTGGTCAATTGCGCCCGTGGCGGCGTGATAGACGAAGCCGCGCTGGGCAAGGCGCTGGAAAGAGGAAAAGTTGCCGCAGCTGCGCTCGATGTGTTCGCCACCGAGCCGCCCGATACCAGCGGGGGGCTCTTCCAGCAGGAGAACACATCATTTACGCCCCACATCGGAGCATCGACGGTCGAAGCACAGTCCCGTGTGGGCAACGAAGCAGCGCAGATCGTCATCGCGTTTGCCCAGTCCATTTAGGAAGGTTTAATGGCACAGATCATTCCGTTCCGCGGTGTTCGATACGACAGACAGAAGGTCGGAGACATCACAAGCGTTGTCGCACCGCCGTACGATCGCATCTACGAGCGCGAGCAGGCGGTTCTGTACGAGCGAAGCCCGTACAACATCGTCCGCATCACTAAGGGGAAGCCAAGCCCAAATGACAACGGCGAAAATGTCTACACGCGTGCTGCGGACTCGTTTATGGCGTGGTTAAAAGACGGGATCTTGGTTCGGGACGAGGCGCCGACCCTTTATGCCTACCATCAAAAATACATGTTCGAGGGCGAGCAGCTTACGCGCAAAGGCGTGATCGCCCTGGCAAAGCTTGAACCGGAGAAGGTGCACGCCCACGAAAGGACGCTGAAAGGCCCGAAAGAGGACCGCTTGCGACTCATGCGGGCGACGGAGGCCAATTTTGGGCACATCTTCATGCTGTACGCCGATCCGACGCGCGCGGCGGATGAAGCCCTTCAATCGGCCATCGACGAGACGGCCTCAACACTTGAAGCGATGGACGACTTCGGCAATCGCCATACGGTGTGGGAAGTCACTGATTCTGGTGTGATTAACGCGGTGCAGTTGGCACTTTCGGACAAGGATCTCTACATTGCCGATGGGCATCATCGCTACGAAACAGCGGTCAACTACATGCGTGAGTGCCAGGAGAAGGGATGGAAACCAGCGGCAGCGGAGTCGTTTGACGGGCGGATGATGACCCTGTTCAACATCGATGAGCCGGGGATGAGCATTCGGCCGATTCACCGGATTGTGCATGCTGTCACCAATTTCGATCCGCAGGCGTTTCTTGCCAAGGCGCAAGAAGATTTCGAAGTGAGTGTTCACGGTTCGCTTGCGGAAATGAAACAGGCGATGAAAGCCGGACGTGGGAGGCATACCTTCGGCTGTTACACCAATGGGGTTTTCGCTACGCTGGCGATGAGGGACGTTGGCGTTATGGATGCCCTTATTTCGGATCGTTCCTCCGATTGGAGACACCTCGATGTCTCCATCCTGCACACGGCGATCCTGGACCGAGTGCTGGGCATTGATGCAAAAGCGCTCGAGGAGCAGCGAAACGTCACCTACACCGTGGACATCACACACGGCGTGAAGATGGTGGACGAGGGCGAAGAACAGCTGTTTTTCCTGCTGAATCCCACCACCGCGGATGAAGTACGCCGGGTGGCCGATCGCGGAGAGAAAATGCCGCAGAAGTCGACCGACTTCTATCCCAAGCTTTTGACCGGTCTTGTCCTATCCAAAATGGAGATCGACAAGTAGTATGAGCGATGGACGAAGCGATGGGTCGCTGCTTCGTCTGGTCCGCGAACGCAGGAGCGTCCGGCACTTCGAGAGCAGCCCTGTGCCGCGGCAGGCGATCGTCCGCATTCTGGAGGCAGGTAGGCACAGTCCTTCCGGGGCGAATCGCCAACCGTGGTGCTACATCGTGATCGATGATCCTGCGGTGAAACAGGCGATTCGTACTGAATGCGAGCGGGCCGAGGACGTCTTTCATCGAAACGCCCCGACCGACTTGATGGCGTGGATGAAAGTGCATGGGATTACGTCCCAAAAGCCGTTTCTGGAGGAGGCACCCTGTCTCATTGCCGTTTTCTATAAGACGCGTGAACCCTATGCGGTACCTTCTGTATGGGTTTCGATCGCGTTCATGCTGTTGCAGGTTGAGCAGGAGGGCCTAGGGGCAACGATCTACACGCCGGCCGGGGCACGCCTCAATAGCATTCTTCTCACCCCAGACGAGTTTCGACTAGCAGCGATACTACCGATCGGCATCCCCGCCGATTACCAGCGTCAGGACCGCCGCGCCCTTTCCGAAATGGTCTTTGAAAACCAGTTTGGTAGGCCATTAGAGGAAGGCAGTGGCCTTGACGGGACTCCCTTAACAGAGTGCACGGAACAGGCTCAACGCTCCCAGGATTAACACGGTCATCCCAATCGCCACTGTAAAGGCGCGCTCTGGAAGCCACTTCACCGTGAGAGCCGCCAAGGGGACCGAGAGGATCGCACCGAGCAATAGCGGTGGTGCCAGTTCCCAAGAGGTTCCCGACCGAAGAGCAAGGTAGGTCACTACACCAACCACACAGGTCAGCCCTTCGGCAAGGCTTGTAATGCCAACGGCGCTTTTTGGACCAACCCCAGAGACAATCTGGCCGGCGGTGACCAAGGGTCCATAGCCGCCACCGGAGATGCCCTTGTTGAAGGCCGCTACTGCCCCGATCCCAACAAGCCGACCCCAGGAGAAAGCCAGGCGCCTGCGTCCCCCTAGGAAGATGAGAAACCCCATCAGCAAGACGACTACAGCGATGTAAAGTTTGACCACTTTGGTTGGCAGGCTCACCGCCAAGACCGCCGCGATCACTGCTCCGACCACGCTCAGCCCGCCTAGAATCAGCCCGATTTTAAGATCGGGAGAGCCGCGTCGGAAATCGACATTTCCCACTCCATGATGCAGCCCTGCTGCCAACAGACCGGTGACAAGTTCCGAGAGGAGGACCGCCGGGACTACCTGCAGCGGTGAATAACCGAGCAACAGCAGAATCGGAGTGAGACTCGTGCCATACCCCATCCCAAGGGTTGAATCCACGTACTCCGCAGCGAGCGCAATCGGCACGAGATACCAGGTGAACACAGCACCTCCCAATCTTTGTAGCCCATTTGGACTACAAACAGCATACTAAACAGGTCGCTTCTTGTCAACGGATGTCTTGTTTTGTCCGCGGAGTCGTCCTATCCTTCAACGGGAATATGGGTACCGATCGTGTAACGCTGAAGATACCCCGCCCGCTCTACGAGCGGCTGCAGGAGGTCATTCAAGGGACGGGTTTTAGGTCGGTCAACGCGTTTGTGGTCCACGTTCTGCGAGACCTCGTGGCCGAAACCCGCGATGCCTCCATGACGCTCACTGCGCGGGAGGTGGACCTTATTCGGGAGCGCCTCCGAAACCTCGGCTACCTGTGATGTGACAAGCCGTGGGAAGGCAACGGAGAGGCTCTGGGTTGAGCCTCTCCGGCTTGGTGGGTTGGTATCGGGGGTGCGAGATATGCTCTCGTAACGTCTAACACTTTACATCTTCGATGTGTATCGTTTGTGAAGTGCATTTGAAGATTTGATGGCTTTGCACAATCAGGGGAACAATCTGTGGGCTGACGTCCTTCTTTTGCTCTTTTTGAGACATCACGTGGTGTGGGGTTGAATTGAGTATGGCCGGTCGCAGATTGGAGACGCCAGGTCAGTCAGTAACCGCCGCCTGCTTCTGGGTCACCGATAGTCTCCTAGGTTGTCTGGGGTAAGCGCTACCAGGGCTCGTTCTTACTAACTAACAGCCGTTCATCATTGGCTCTGAAGAGTCCTTACCGTGATGTTGTCAAAGGCTATCTGAAATCCGGGATACTGGTCCACCGCAGCCACAAGGCCAATCCTGCCGTAGGCAAGAGAGGCATCGGTGACCTCGAGAACTTTACCGCCATTGATGTAGCAGCGCATGTTGTGTCCGTCAGCGACAACGGTTAGGTGGTTTGACGCTTGGCCGAGGTTCACGGAGTAACATCGTTTGCGGGGGACGATTGTCTCCCAATTGCCGTTGAGACGTTTCCAGAGTCTGATATAGCCATCGGCGCTGACGAAAAATGCGTAGCAACTATTTCCGTCTGCGAAGCGGAATAGAACCCCGTACGCGTTATCTGCTGGACAGGCGGTTACTGCCGCATCAACGTCGAGGCAAAAGCTAGAGAACTCGGGCCCATTGGCCACAACCAAGCTCTCGTAATTGACTTGCTCGATCAGGATGTGATACTGGCCATCGTTGATCCAATGGGTTGCCTCTTGAGTGCTCCAAGTGCCCCATACCATGCTGTTCCCATCCGGAAATTCTCCTTGATACCTGATCAATGATTGTTGGCCAACACCCATCCGCACTGGAGTCAGAATCAACAGCCCGAGAGCTAGGATCAGCTTAGCTACACCAACGAGCTTCAGATGCCGCATGACTGTCTCTCCTTCAAGTTACAATTGTCATTCATCGCATACTCTATGCAGCCTACGGGGTAGACCGATCAGTGGCGAGGACTGTCGATGCGGGAGGAATGGAAACTTGTCTTGTTGGCACCAAACAAGGACTCCCTTTGAAAGGGTTAAGTGACAAACATCACCCAAGCCGTTGATGGGGATGGGAGAGCCAACGTATTGAGACTTTACGAACGTGTTCCTAATGGAAGGAGACAGGGCGTGCTGTCGGCTTGGCAGAAATCACGTTTAGGGCTGACCTCCTGTGCATTCATTGCTGTGTTCTTCTTACGGATGGACGATGAAAGGCAGCAGGGTCGCTTCTCCCTCCTCACCGGCGATCCACACGTAGTAGGTGCCGGGTGGAAATCCCTCAGTTGAGATCTCCATCTGAAGCCCTGCCTCAGTATCGTAGCTGGAGAAGCGCAGTGTGGGGCGTAGTCCTCCTCCCCCGCCGGCGATCTCTGGCTGTGGCGAGGCGACGTGAATCCACGGTCGATCGACTTGGGCTGGTTTCCGGAGGGTAAGATTGATCTGCTCATCTATCGGATGCGGGGAAACCTCGTTCTCTGCAAGGAGCGTCAATTCAGTCAGGTCCAATGAGTTCGGTTTTCCGGCGGTGGCGACAATGCGATTGCCGGCGATGTCCAGACCGTAGGCGAAAACGCCCTGGTTGGTGTGCCAATTGGCGGCGATGTCCCCGATGAAAGGATCTGTACGCTCCATGGTCGCCCCTGTCCGTGCGTTCCCGGCCGGCCAACCAGCGCGATCGGTGTACTCAGAGTTTGCCCTGTCTACAACCTCACCGGCTGCATTCAGGAGCAGCATCACTGCACCTGCATCGGGAAGGTCGAGGACATGAGGCGGATCGATATCGTAGATCAGATCGGCAATAACGTTGCCAACCACCCCGTCGTGCTTCCTTTCGAGTAGGTAATATCCGCGTCCCTCAAACCCGTCTTTTCCGGCGACCCACCACGACATGTCCAACACCTGCCAGGAGATATCATCCCCTTTCCTTTTCACGAAGGTGATCTCCGGTCTTCCCCAGCGGCGGACCGACAGATCTATCGGAGAAGCTTCAATGAAGCCTGAAAGTTCAATGCGATGCCACAGATCCTGATCGGGGACGGTTCCACCCTTCTGGTACCAACACAGACACCAACCGCTTAAGTCTACGGGCATTGTGCCAAGGTTCCGCAGTTCGATCCACTCATCGCTGGGAGAAGCAGGTGTTCCCGCCCAGGCGATCTCATTGATGATCACCTTTTCGTTTGCGGTGCCTGTCCCTTCCAGGACGCCTCCTGCACCGGCAACACCGCTTTCGCCGTAAAGACGAGCGCTCTCGTCAGCGACCTCATCCAGGAAGATGACCAATGGTGCGCTCTCGGCGGAGACTGTCTCGCCGAATAGGTCGACCCCAGTTGTTGTTGCCGTATCGGTCAGTGGCGCCGAAAGGTCCTCGCCGGTGATGTCGTAGTGCGATGACACAGCGAGTGTCTCACCTGGAGGTAGTACGGTCGTAGGTAGTGGGATCACACCGGATAGGTCATCGATGAGCCGGAGTTCGGAGACCGTAGTGTCTCCCTGGTTGTCGATGGTGTAGGTGAAGACGATTGTCCCATCGACTGTGGCCCGATCCGTGTTGGCCTCCACTGCCAGTTCCAGCTTGGTTTGTCCGGACAAGCCAAGCAGACTGAGAGTGGAGCTGTCCGTGACCGTTTGTCCAGTCGGAGTGATGGCAGTAGCTACCATTGTGTTCTTGAGGGGACCGGGAAAATCGCTTTCCTGTATTGACTTTTCCAATGTGCCGCGCGTGTTCTCCCACGGACCAAGGGTGCTGCGGTCAAGCGCAACAGTGCCCAAAAGATCGTCTATGGCGACGATATCGGTAAGGTTCGTCTCGCCGGTGTTGGTCACCGTGAATACGTAGGTGATTGTATCTCCCAGCACGAGCGGGGAAAGGGATGACAGGGGAAAGCCTCGGGCATCATGCGCCTCCTTGCGGACCTCGATAGATGAACGTTTCGTGGAAGGGTCTAGAAGCTGCACGGACGCCGTAGCGGCAGCGGTGACAGGTGTTCCGGTCTCATCCAGTGCGGCGGCCGTTGCCGTGTTCACCAGCGGTCCGGGGAGATCGGATTCCGCGACTGTAGCACCGACGGTCGCGGTTGTAGTATCGCCGGCGGCGAGACGATCCAAACCAAGATGTAGATCTCCGAGCTTGTCATCGGTCAGCCTCACCTCATACAGTGTCACTTCACCGGTGTTCGTCACTGTATAGGTGTAGGTGATGCGATCTCCGAGTGACGCAGCCGATCGATCGGCCACTTTGATCACCGAGATCTCTGCTGCGCCGGGGGGTATGCCCGGCTCAACGGTTACCTCCACCTCATCGGTCGCACTTGCCCCGCAGTTGTCGGTTACCGTAAGCCGGAACCGGAAGGTGGTATTGGCAGAGACGGACGGAGTGACGAAGCTTGGTTGGGTCGTGTTCGGTTCACTCAACGTGACTACTGGACCGCTGAGTTGCTCCCAAGCGAAGCTGACGATCTGTCCGTCGGGGTCACTTCCACTGCCATCAAGCGCAACAGTCTCTCCCCCCGGAACGATTTGATCCACTCCAGCATCAGCTACGGGAGCGACGTTAACGTTTGTCACGTGCAGAGTGAGGGTGTCGCTCGCCTGCGCACCCCAGTTATCGGCGACGGTGAGAGTTAGCGTGAGATCCTCTCCATTGCAGCTCTGTGTGACAGGGGCAGTGTAGGAGGGGTTCATGACGTTGGGCGAAGGGGAGAAAGTTCCTCCAGCTCCGCGATCATCCCATAGGATGGAGGTAATCCAGCCGTCGCTGTCACTCGCAACGGCGTCGGAGAGTGTAACAGGTGCTCCTTCATCGACCGACCGGTCCGCACCAGCATCGACTGTGGGGAAGGTGTTCACCCGCACCCGCAACGAATCGCTCGCCTGCCCGCCCTGGTGGTCGGTAACCGTCAATGTCAGGGTGACAACCCCACTTAATCCAGGCGCGGTGTACGTTGTGTGAAGTGCGGTGTGATCGTCGAAACTCCCCCCTCCGCCGTTATCGCTCCATGAATATACGGCGATCCCATCGCCTCCGTCTCCTGCCGAGGCATCAGAGAGTATGATATCGCCGCCTAAGCCGACGATCTTGTCCGCACCCGCATCGACTGAGGGGAGCACGTTGGCTACAAGGGTTGAGCTTGCCAGCGGTCCCGAATTGTCCGATACAGTGATTGTGTTTGCGAGACTGCCGGGAGCGGAATGCTCGATTCGTGCCTGAATCTCAACGCTTACGGCGTTTCCACCGTCGATTGTTCCCAAGGGGATGATTCCGTTTACCGGAAAGGCCGTCCAGCCTCCTCCATTCAGCCTGTACTCCGCGTTTAACTGGTCTATTCCCGTAGGCAGCGGGTCTTGGAAGATCAGATCGGTCACGGCAACTGCACCGGTATTGGTTATCGCGACGGCAAAGGTGAGAATCTCGCCGCGGGCGACAGGATCAGGGATTGCCTGTTGCCCGATCGCCAACGGCCCGCCGCTGGCAACGGCCGCCACGATGAGACAGAGTAGAAGACTGAAAGGAAGGACTGAATAAGCCCTTGCCGTTTTTCGCATCATGCGTTAACCCTCTTATCTCAAGGATCACAAATGCCGGCGACTGTTTTGGTAATCGGGGTCAAGACATTGGGGGGGGTTTGTTACCTGTTTGCCGGACAAAGGGGTCTACTATCAGATAAAGAGCCGGCGCGAGCGGTAGAAGTAGTCTGCCCCGGAGATGAGGGCAAGGGCGATCGCCAGATATAGGCAGGTATTCTGGGCGGTCTCTCCGGCCGGCCCCAACTGAAAGGAACGAGTGATCAGCACGGCCAGCACCAGCCCAATGTGGGAGAGGGTTTTCAACTTTCCAAGTAGACTCGCTGAGATCATCTCCCCCTCAGCCACGGCAAGGATACGCAAGCCCGTGACAAGGAACTCGCGTGCCACGATCACCATCACCGGTGCCGCCGTCAGCTCTCCCAATTGGATAAACGAAATCAGCGCCCCCACCACGAGGAGCTTATCGGCGATTGGATCAGCGAACATCCCGAAGTTCGAGGTCTGGTTGAGGCTTCGTGCCAGATAGCCGTCAACGGCATCGGAGATGGCCGCCAAGAAGAACATGATGATGGCAAGGATTGTTCCGATCTTTGTCTGGGAGAGAACGAGATACATGAACAACGGCACACAAGCAATCCGGGCAACGGTGATTTGGTTTGGGATCGTTCGGAGTATCTTCATGCTAGGTTGGACCGTACTCAGATGACACCCGCTTGTCAAACCCAGCGTCCAGAGCAAGCAGCAGTGACGATTCGAGCGAAAGAATCTGGATCGAGCGATGCCCCTCCGACGAGAACGCCATCTATGTTGGACTGAGCAATGAGGGAAGCGATGTTCACCGGGTTCACACTTCCCCCGTACAGGATACGCACCGCGACCGCTTTGCGCTCATCGTAGGCATCGGCGATCCACTCGCGGATCAGGCAGATGGTCTCCTCCGCTTCTTCCGGGGTGGCGGTCTCGCCCGTGCCGATCGCCCAGATTGGCTCATAGGCGATCACAATGGAGCTAATTTCCTTTTTGTCCACATCGTGAAGATCCGCGGCCAGCTGAGCGGTGATTCGCTCTTCCACTCGACCCTGATGGTGTTCCTCAATCGTTTCTCCCACACACAAGATTGGAGAAAGATCTGCGGCAAGCGCGGTCTGCAGCTTCCGATTGATCAGCCGATCGTCCTCGTGGAACAGCGTTCGACGCTCGGAGTGGCCGACGAGAACGTAGCTGCACCCACAAGAACGGAGCATCTCCGCGGAGATCCCCCCGGTGAATGCGCCGGCTTGCTCGAAGTGCAGGTCCTGGGCGCCCAAGGAAATCGTTGTCTCGGCAAGCAGCCTTCCGGCACAATCCAGGCTCGTAAACGGAGGGAGCAACAGTACTTCCACATTCTCATGTACTATGAGAAGCTTCAAGAAAGCATCAAGAAACGCTTCTGTCTCAGTGGGGGTCTTGTTCATCTTCCAATTTCCTGCAATCAGTACTCGTCTGTTCATGCTTCCTCCTTTAGCCGTCCGTCATTCTATCGCCATTCCGATTTTAGTAAACGATTGACATTCGTTTGCCCTGCGTCTATGATCGGCAAAGAAGAAACCTAAAAGAAGGAGGGAATACGAAAATGGCAATAACTATCGGGGCGATCGTTGCGATCATTGTGCTTTTCTTGATGAACGCCATTCGAATCGTGCGGGAGTACGAGCGTGGAGTGATCTTCCGTCTTGGGCGGCTCGTCGGTGCCAAGGGACCGGGGCTCTTCTTCATCATCCCGATCGTCGACAAGATGGTGAAGGTCACGCTGCGTGTGGTGACCCTCGATGTACCCCCGCAGGAGGTCATCACCAAAGACAACGTTACGGCAAGCGTCAATGCCGTCCTCTTCTTCCGCGTGATCGATCCCAGTGCTGCGGTCGTCGAGGTGCAGAATTACATTGAAGCGACGCGGCAGATCGCGATGACTACGCTGCGCAGCGTGGTCGGCGGAGTGGAGCTCGATCAGGTTTTGAGTGAACGGGATAGGATCAACCTACAGCTGCAGGAGATCATCGACGAGCAGACCGATCCGTGGGGAATTAAGGTCAAGACGGTGGAGATCAAGGACGTGACGATTCCCAAAGACATGCAGCGAGCGATTGGCCGGCAGGCCGAGGCCGAACGCGAACGTCGCGCCAAGGTTATCGCCGCCGAGGGAGAACTCCAGGCAGCGACAAAACTCTCCGAGGCCGCGGGGATCATTCAGAAAAACCCTGCTGCCCTGCAGCTTCGTTACCTGCAGACGCTAAACGACATCTCGGCGGAGAACGCGACCACTATCGTTTTCCCGGTTCCGGTCGACCTGTTCAAGGTACTTCAGAAGGGAATGTCCAGCGAATAATCGATGAGAAGCTACGACCTTGTGGTGGTCGGGGCCGGGCATGCCGGCTGTGAAGCCGCGCTTGCCGCCGCGAGGCTCGGAGTCGCCACCGCGCTTGTCACGATCAATCTTTCCGAAATCGGCAACATGCCGTGTAACCCCGCGATCGGAGGCCCGGGAAAATCTCAACTGGTTCGCGAGATCGACGCTCTCGGTGGCCAGATGGCAAGACTCACCGATCAAGCCGCGCTCAACATCCGGCTGCTCAATACAAGCAAGGGTCCGGCGATGCAGGTCCGCCGCGCTCAAGCAGACCGAATTCAGTACAAGCTGTTGTGGAAGAACCTGCTTGAACGTACTGACGGGGTCGACCTGATCGAGGGGATGGTCGAGGACGTGGCGGTCAACGAAGGCAGGGTCACCGCCGTGCGCTTGCGCGAAGGTCTTAGGCTTGGGACGAAGGCTGTGATCCTGGCAACGGGGACGTTCTTGAATGGAAGAGTCCTCATTGGAGACGTTGCCTACCCGGCCGGGCGCAGCGGTGAGCCGCCCGCGGTCGGGCTATCTGCGTCGCTGCGGAGGCTCGGACTTCGAATGGATCGACTGAACACCGGAACCACCCCCCGGGTGAACTGCCACTCGATCGACACGTCCGACCTGGCCACACAGGATACCAGTGACGTCCCGTTGGCCTTCTCTTTCTGGGATAAGCCGGTTTGCCTTTCCAAGGACTATCCGGTCTACGTCAGTCATACCACCGAGGAGACCCACGCCATCATTCGTGAGAATCTGCACCGCAGCCCCACCTACAGCGGCCTGCTTGCCGGTGTGGGGCCACGGAATTGCCCCTCGCTTGAAAGCAAGATCGTCAAGTTTCCCGCTCGAAAAAGTCACAAGGTCTTCCTCGAGCCGGAAGGGCGGTATACGGCTGAGGTCTATCTGCAAGGGATCTACACGTCATTTCCTCCGGAGATCCAAGAGAGGATCGTTCACAGCGTGCCCGGTCTGGAGCGTGCCCGAATTGAACGCTACGGCTACAAGATCGAATACGACTACGTCGATCCGACCCAGCTTGCCGCCTCGCTTGAAGTGCGGGGAGTCGAGGGGTTGATTCTTGCCGGTCAGATCAACGGTACAACCGGCTACGAGGAAGCCGCTGCCCAAGGGTTGCTCGCCGGGGTCAACGCCGCCCGCCGTGTGAAAGGCGAGGAGCCGCTCATCCTCTCGCGCGGGCAGGCGTTCATCGGCGTGTTGGTCGATGATCTGGTGACCAAGGGGGTCACCGAGCCCTACCGTATGCTCCCCTCCCGGGCAGAGTATCGGATCACTCTACGCGAGGGAAACGCCGATCTACGGCTGGCCGAACTCGGCCATGAGATAGGGCTCCTTGCCGATGAACGCTACGCCAAGGTCCTCAAACGAGCCGCGGCGATCCGCGAGTTGCTGTCGCAGTTGAGAGGACGGCGCATCAGCCCACAGCACCCGTTGAATCGTGTCCTACAGGCACGGGGGACCACACCGCTGCAAGAGAACGGGGCGAGCCTGTATGACCTTTTGCAGCGGCCGCAACTTCGTTTGGACGATCTGCTTCCGTTAAACGGCTTTCCTGACGATGTGAGAAGCGAGGTCGAGATCGAGGCCAAGTACGCAGGGTATCTCGCCCAGCAAGAGCGGGAGATCAGCCGGTTGCGGCGTCTGGAGACGCTTCGTATCCCAACAGATTTGGACTACTCCAGGTTGTGTAATCTCTCCATCGAGGGAAGGGAGCTTCTCGGCCGGGTGAGGCCGCGCTCGTTCGGCCAGGCCTCTCGCGTTCCCGGCATCTCCCAGGCGGATCTGTCCATGCTTGCCATTACCCTACGACGCTAGATCACTGGAGGGCCGCCACCGGGGGTAGGTGTTCCAACTTCACTATTCGTGACATCGCATCCCCGAAGATCTGGCCGGCGGTGTATCCGCCCCACACAGGATCGGTTCCCACTTCGTCAAGGACGACAACGGCCACGTAGGCCGGATCGTCTACGGGTAGGAAGCCGGCGATCAGCGAGGTGTACTTTCCTGAAACGTAGCCGCGGCCGGGGAAGGCCTTCTGGGCGGTTCCCGTTTTCGCGGCGGCAGCGAATCCCGGGACCGCGGCCCAGGTTCCGGTTCCGCTTTCTATCACTCGACGAAGCAACTCGCACATGGTGGCGCAGCTCGTTTGTGAGGCAACCCGTCGCAGAACCACGGGTTGCTGATTGCCCCCTTTGGTATCACAAACGATGCGAGGGGCAAGTAGTGACCCGCCGTTGGCGATTGCTGCCATCGCCCGGGCGAGTTGGATCCCGGTAACGCCAACCGATTGGCCGATTGAGGCGGCGGCTAAATCGAGCTGCGACCAATCCTTCGCATCGCGTAGGATGCCTGCCTCTTCACCGGGGAGCCTAAGCCCCGTCTTCTCTCCGAAACCGAAACTCACCAGATACGGTTGCAGCTGCTCCTTACCAAGCTCCAGGGCAACGCGCACCATGCCTGTATTGATCGATTTCTCGATGACCTCGGCAAAGGTGACCGTACCGAATGAGCGGTTCTCAGCGTTGTGCATCGTGTGTCCGCCAACGCGAATGCCATCATCGCCGTTGAATTGATCATCGACCCGCACCGAGCCACAGTCCAGCGCTGCCAGACCGGCGAATGCCTTGAAAGACGAGCCGGGCTCAAACATATAGCCGACTACTAGATTGCGACGATCCTCGGCCGACGATTGCTGGAAGCGATTGAGGTCTACGCGGCGATCCTGTGCCATTGCCAGTACGTCGCCAGAGTTTGGATCAAGCAGGACGATGAACCCACGCTGCGCTTTGAACGTGCTGACGCCCCGATCGATCGCGTCCTCGCAGAGATACTGAAGTCGCGCGTCGATCGTCAGATATAGATCACCGCCCGGCTCTCCCTCTACGAGTGTCTCGGTGCGGTAGATGCGGCCGTCTGCCCCTTCAACAAGATGTACCTGTGTCGGGCTCCCCGCGAGCAGCTGGTCGAAGGCGAGTTCCATTCCCTCCAAGCCTTCTCCGTCTGTTCCGACAAAACCGATGAGGTTTGAGGCGAGGGTCGTTTGGGGATAGCAGCGTTTCCAGGTATCGATGAAGACCAGTCCGTAGGCACCTTCCTCTCTGCTGCGCTGCCTGATCGCCCGAGCCGCTTCCAAACTGACCTTGCGATCGATCCAGGTGAAGTAGCTCGGTCGATATAGCCGATCTTCCAGTAAATCGATCGATAGGTCGAGTTCTTCTGCCAGAATGCCGATGAGGGTTTCCGGCTTGGTCATATTGAAGCTGTCAATAGCGATGGCTACTGCTTTTACGTCGTAGGCAAGTGGGGTTCCGTTTCGGTCATAGATGGTCCCTCGTTGCGGGAGGACTTCGATGGTCTGTTCCTGAATCGCGGAAGCTGCAGCACTCCAGCGAGCGTGCTCTATGCCTTGTAGTTGCACCAGCCGGCCAACGAGCAGAAGAGCGGCAAGCGCCACAAATCCAATGAGGCACGTCGCTCTCCTATTGAGCGTTGTTTCCTTCTTATGGCTGTCTCGGGTCGGGAACAAGGCGGACATAGCGGATGTTTGTCGGTTCGACCATGTGGAGTCTGTCTCGGGCGAGGCGTGAGACCCGTTCGAGGGAAAACGCCTTCTCGATCTCAAAGCCCAGCCAACGGTTTACCTCCTGGATTGAGGTGAGCGTTGCCCGTGTGCTCTCCCGCTGTGCAGTCAGATC
>CAZMOL010000030.1:0-19071 GCA_964568045.1 uncultured Thermotogae bacterium | reverse complement strand
ATCTTCGCCACGATGGCGGTCAGCGGTAGTGGTCAACTGGAACGCCTTGGCATCGGTGGAAATCCCATCCTGCGTTGCGGCGATGGCGTGCGGCAGAGGCTCGTCGAGCAGCTGGACAAGTTTCTTCCTTCGCCGGAAGCCGGACTGGCCCACGGCCTTTTTTTCGGCGAGCGTGCTGCCCTATCGGAAGAGGTGGAAGAGGCCTTCCGTCGGACCGGCCTGATGCACTTGCTGGCTGTGTCCGGACTGCACTTGGGGATCTTCCTTGCCGGATTGTGGTTTGTGTTGCGTTTTCTCGGCTTGCGTCCTGTGATTGCGTACCCACTGGTCGGCGTGGCTGTCCTGCTTGTGTTGTGGGTGGTGGGCCCACGCGTGAGCCTGGTGCGCGCTGCGCTCCTGTTTGCGTTTCTGGGCCTGGGTAGCGTGCTCGCTGATCTTGGGATTATCCTGCGGCGTTGGGTCAGTTCGTACCAAGGCCTCGCCGCTGCAGCGCTTGTCATCCTCGCGATGCGACCGACCGCGCTGTTTGATGTCGGTTTTCAGCTGAGCTTCGGCGCCACTGCCGCAATCATCGCCGTGTTCGATCCCACCTTCGGTGTAGGCAAGTCGCTGCAAGACTTGGCGGAACGATGTCCGCTTCCCGCGTGGACTGTCCGCTACCCACTGGCGCTCCTCGTCGCTTCGTTCGCGGCCCAAGCTGGGACGGCACCCTTTCTCGCGGTTCATTTCGGCGAATTTCATCCACTGCTCGTTGTGGCCAATCTGATTGTCATCCCGCTTGCGACGTGCGCACTGTGGAGCGGCCTCGCCACGCTTCTGTTGTCGGCAACCCCGCTGCTGCTTCCGATGGCTACGTTGTTCGGCTGGATGTTGAACGCGCTCATCTGGATTGTAACGCGGCTCAGTGAGTTGCCGTTTGCCGCGCTTGCGGTGCCGCCTTGGATGGGAATCTGGCTCGGTGGGCTTGTCGTGTTCTGCGCGGGAGTTGCGATCTACTCGCGGGGGGTGTCGTCGTGGACCTTGAACTCCACGTCGATCGCGTCGCGCTCCTGCTTGACGGAGCGTTGAGGGCCGCGTCGAGTGAAGAGATATCGTATTACAAGAGCACATCCGAGTGCATCGGTGAGAAGCCCTGGGACGATGAGCAGGATTCCTCCAACGAGCATGGAGAGCTCGCGGCGACGAAGCAGTTGCCTTGGGGTCAGCCTCCCTGCGAACAGGCTAACCACTATTGAAGTAACCGCAGGCCCGCCTTTTGATCGGAGAATCGTCAGACCGAGGACCGCGGTGAGAAGGATCAGCCCCCACACGGGCGTTCCTCCGATTACCCGAGCGACTCGAATCAGTCCAACGACCTCGATACATGCAACAGCAAACAGCACAAGGGGCACGTGGCTTCACCGGCGAGGATCATAGCTCAACTCGAATACACTCACAACCACATGGCAAGGCACTGGAAAGACCGATCTTGTTTGCAAAGATACTTACAGGTTATGATTTCTTTTGATGAACTGGACGGAATATCATTGCTTAATAGGACTCAATCTGATCCCCGAGCTTACCCCGCGGCGGATGGCGATTCTCCTGGAGCGCTTTTCGTCTCCACTGGCGATCTGGAGCGCACCTGCCAGGGCACTGGCAGCGCTTCCTGGCTTTGCCAAGGCGGCGGAGAAGATCGCCACCTCCCGCAGCGAACAGGCAGTGAAGCGCGAACTGGTTCAAGCGGAGGAACTTGGAGTCCAAATCATCACCATCCTGGACCCCAACTACCCGCCCCTCCTGCGGGAAATCGAAGCTCCACCCCCAACCCTGTATCTGAAGGGGAAGAAAGCGATTGATACCGCTAGAACCATAGCCGTTGTAGGCACACGCCGCAGCAGCCAATACGGCAGAGCCGTCGCCGAGCGTCTCGCGCAAGCGCTGGGACGGGTTGGGCTTATTGTGGTGAGTGGCCTTGCGGTCGGTATCGATGCGGCGGGCCATCGTGGTGCACTGAAAGCGGGAGCCAAAACAGTCGCTGTGCTCGGCTCGGGGTTTGGTCACCCGTATCCGGCAAGCAACAAGAAGCTGGCCGACCAGATCTGTGAGTCAGGGACACTGGTGAGCGAGTATCCTCTGGACACCCGACCGGCCAAATGGACGTTTCCCCAGCGCAATCGCATACTCTCCGGTCTGTCCCGCGGGGTGGTGGTCGTGGAGGCACCGGAAAGAAGCGGCGCCCTCATCACTGCACGGCTCGCGTTGGAACAGGGGCGGGAGGTGTTCGCTGTTCCCGGCGCCATCACCAGCACGGCGAGCGTCGGGACAAACCGGCTGATCAAGGACGGCGCGAAGTTGGTGGAAACGGTTAAAGATGTCCTCGACGAGTTTCCCGATCTTGCAGAAGTGAAGAGACTTGATGCGACTGAGGCGACGAAATCAAAGATCGCTCTCTCCGCCGTACAGCAGCGCGTCTACGATCTGATCGGCCTTGAAGCGGTACACATTGACGATATCATTGCTCGCGGGGGAATACCCCTTGCCGAGGCCTCACATGTCCTCCTTGTGCTCCAGATGGAGAACCTGATCCAGGAAGTGGAGGGGAGGCGCTATATCCGAACGCCGTAGGAGGGATTAGTGATGAGTGTGGAGCGCACACTGGTTTTGTGTAAACCCGATGCCGTGCAACGGGGACTTGTAGGATGGATCGTCGCTCGCTTCGAGGAAAAGGGGTTGAAGATTGTCGGTATGAAGATGGTTTCCGTCGACGAGCCCCTTGCCCGCAGGCACTACCAGGAGCACGTCGAGAAGCCGTTCTTCTCCAAGCTTGTCTCGTTCATCACCTCTTCGCCGGTCGTGGCGATGGCGATTGAAGGGGAGAACGCCGTTGAGGTGGTACGCAAGCTGATGGGAGTGACCAACCCGCAGCAGGCCGCCGCGGGGACGATCCGCGGCGACTACGGGCTCAACCTTACCAAGAACCTCGTTCACGGCTCGGACTGCCTTGCCTCTGCGGAGCGTGAGCTTGCTCTCTTCTTCTCCTCCGAGGAGCTCCAGTCTTACACGCTTGACCTCGAGAATTGGATGTAGCCGTCCACTAGGCGTAAATTGCTCCCTTCAAGTTGTTTTGCTATGATGGGATGGGACATTCTGAACAAGGAGAATCATGGAGATCTCTAAGCGTTATCAGCCGGCCCAGGTGGAAGGAAAACTGTACAGTTTCTGGGAGGAGGGGGATTTCTTCAGGGTCAAGCTTGAACAGAGGGGAACCAAACCCTTCTCGATTGTGATTCCTCCACCGAATATCACCGGACGTCTCCACTTGGGACATGCCCTCAACAACACTCTGCAGGACATCGTGATCCGGCAGAAACGGATGGACGGCCACGCTGCGTGCTGGTTCCCGGGAACCGATCACGCCGGAATCGCCACGCAGAATGTGGTGGAACAAGTACTGGCCAAGGAGGGCACCTCCCGGCACGAGATCGGGCGTGAAGCGTTTGTTGACCGGGTGTGGCAGTGGAAAGAGAAATACGGTTCAGAGATCATCGAGCAGCTGAAGTCCTTGGGCTGCTCGTGCGACTGGTCGCGGCTGCGATTTACGTTGGATCAAGGCCTGTCGCGGGCGGTGCGACAGGCGTTCCTTCAACTCTACGATGAGGGCCTGATCTACCAAGGTGACTACATGATCAATTGGTGCCCCCGTTGCGAGACGGCCCTGTCCGACATCGAGGTAGAACACAACGAGATAGAAGGAAACCTCTATTACGTCCGTTATCCGTTGCAGGACGATGGCCACGTCACCATCGCCACGACCCGGCCGGAGACGATGCTCGGGGATACCGGTGTGGCGGTGAATCCAAACGACGAGCGCTACCGGGGCCTCATTGGAAAGACGGCCATCCTTCCCATACTCAACAGACGCCTCCCGATCGTGGGGGCACAGGAAGTGGACCCCGAATTCGGTACCGGCGTGCTCAAGATCACCCCCGCGCACGATCCCACGGACTTCGAAATCGGCAAACGCTACGGCTTAGCCACGGTCAACATTCTCAACGGCGACGGCACAATCAACGAGAACGGCGGACCGTTCGCCTCCATGGATCGGGATCAGGCCCGGGAGGCGGTGGTCAAGCGACTGCAAGAGGAAGACCTCCTGGAAAAGGTAGTGCCGTACCAACACGCGGTGGGGCACTGCCAGCGTTGTGGGACGGCGGTGGAGCCGCTGATCTCCAACCAGTGGTTTGTTCGCATGAAGCCTCTCGCCGAGCCGGCCATCGAGGCGGTTCGCGCAGGGCGCATCCAGTTCGTTCCACAACGATGGACCAAGGTGTATTTCGAGTGGCTGGAGAACATTCGCGATTGGTGCATCTCGCGGCAGCTGTGGTGGGGACACCGCATCCCGGTGTGGTACGGTCCCGATGGAACCGCCTTTGCTGCACAAGAACCATCGGTAGCCAGCACGCAGGCGCTGGCACACTACGGCCGAGAGGTGGATCTCCACCAGGAAGACGATGTGTTGGATACCTGGTTCTCTTCGTCCTTGTGGCCGTTTTCGATTATGGGTTGGCCGGATGCTTCCGACGATCTGCAGTGCTTCTACCCGACGTCACTTCTTGTCACCGCGTTTGACATCCTGTTCTTCTGGGTGGCGCGGATGGTCATGATGGGGCTGCATCTCATGGGGGAGATCCCCTTCCACAAGGTTTACATCACCCCTCTGATCGTGGACGAGAGAGGCCGGAAGATGAGCAAATCCAGCGGCAACATTGTCGACCCGATGGAGGTAAAGGAGACCTACGGGATGGATGCATTGCGGTTCACTCTCGCTCGCTCCACCTCCAAGGGGCGGTCGATGCGCTTCTCGGAGTCACAGCTTGCCGAATCGCGGAATTTCCTGAACAAGATATGGAACATGGCCCGTTTCATTCTGATGACCCTTGATGAACAGCGGCCGGGGCTTCCCGACGAGGCAACCGAGTTGGAGGACCGATTCATCCTGTCCCGGCTGGCCGATACGATCGAAACGATTCGCACCAACCTCGATGCCTACAATTTCAACCTGGCAGGCGAATCCTTGTACGCCTTCATTTGGCACGATTTCTGTGATTGGTATCTTGAACTGGCGAAGGTCAGGCTGGCTTCAACGAATGAGATGGCGGCAAAAGGGATTCTGTACCACGTTCTAAAGGAGATCTTGAAGCTGCTTCATCCGTTTGTTCCTTATATCAGCGAAGAGATCTGGCAAGTGCTGGGTGAAAGTCCGGCTTCGCTTTCGATCGCCTCCTACCCACGGCCCGGACCAAGAGACGACGAGGCGGAGGCCGACATGGCCGCCTTTCAGGAAGTTGTCAGTGGTGTACGGACGATCCGCGCTGAATTGAACGTTCCTCAGAAGGCGCGTCCTGAGGTGCTCGTACGGACCGCTGATCCCGAGCTTGCCGAGCTACTTCGTCGCAAGGTCCAGGCACTCCATGCGCTCGCCGGCACGAGCGCGCTACACGTGGGGGAAGATCTTCGCGCTCCGGCAGGCTCGGCCCGTCAGATTCTCACCGATGCGGAACTGTTCGTCCCCCTCGCTGAGCTTATCGACGTGGATGCGGAGCGGTCTCGCCTGCACAGGGAGCTTAACCAGGTGCGTACAGACTTGACAAGGACCGAGAGCAAACTTACAGATCCGAGTTTTCTCCAACGGGCGCCGGCAGACGTGGTCGAGAAAGAGCGAAGGAAAAAGGCCGAGTTCGCAACTAGACACGAGCGCCTGCAAGCCAACCTCGCTGCCTTGGAGGGATGAGACATGGACTGCGCCGAGGCCCGCTGCATCCTGGAGAACCTTCCTACTCTGGAAGTAAAGCCGGGTCTCGCGCGTGTCAACCGTCTCCTCGATGCACTGGACCATCCGCAGCAGACCTTTCCAACCATTCACGTTGCCGGAACGAACGGAAAGGGTTCGGTGGCAGCGATGCTTGCCAGCGTTCTTCTACAGGCAGGCTACAAGGTGGGGCGCTTCACTTCTCCTGAACTGCTTGACTTCCGCGACCGCATCAGCGTTGACGACACGTGGATCGCGCAGCAGGAGTTGGCAGCCGTGGTGGAGAGGCTGCTTCCCGTCCTCAATGAGGAGAAGGATCGCCCCACCCTGTTTGAGGCGCTGACAGCGATTGCCTTTGACCATTTCGCAGTACAGCGCGTTGACCTCGCTGTGATCGAAGCGGGACTTGGGGGGCGCTTCGATGCCACAAACACGGTGGCCCCAATGTTGACGATCTTGACCACTGTGGGTCGCGATCACATCGGGCTGCTTGGGAATAGACTTGAGCGGATTGCTTGGGAGAAAGCAGGGATTGCCAAACGCCAAGTGCCCTTCCTTATAGGCGATCTTCCACCCGCGGCTGAAAAGGTCGTCATCGAAGAGTGCCGTTTGGCCGGTGCTAGGCTGGTTCGCATTGATCCGATATCGGTTAAACGAAGGGGATTTGACTGGGAGCGGACGACCTACGCCGTCGAAGCGGAGGATCTTCCCAAGAAGATCGATCTACCTTTGCTCGGTGGCTATCAGGGCGAAAACTTGAGGCTCGCTTTGCGCGCAGTTCAGTCACTCCGAGAGCAGGGCGTTGTCATCCCCAACGATGCGGTTGCCGCGGGCCTTGGTGGGGTACGCTGGCCCGGGCGCTTTGAGGTCGTCGCACGCGATCCTACGGTCGTACTTGACGGCGCGCACAATGTTCCCGCTGCGCAGGCTCTGGCCAAGGACGTGGTGGAATATGTCCCCGAGAAGAGGCATCGCCGTCTCCTGTTTGGCGTCCTCGCGGATAAGGAGTGGAAGGCGATCAGCCGCATCCTGTTTCCTCTGTTTTCTGAGGTAACGCTGACCCGTTCCCAGAGCCCGCGCGCTCTTTCGCTCGATGTGCTCGGGCAGGCCACTTCATTCTTGGGAGCCTCGTTTGCCTGTTGTGAAACGGTGCCCGATGGTCTGACCCATGCCTGCTCCGGTCTTGTCACCGAAGATGTGCTTTTCGTCGCGGGCTCACTGTCTGTCGTACGCGAGGCGAGGTCGGCCTTGGTGGAGGTTCCATGTCGACTCTGATCGAGAGGGTGAAGGACGCCGGCCTGCCTCGGCATGTGGCCCTGATCATGGATGGAAACGGCCGCTGGGCCGACGCACACGGCCTTCCGCGCACCGCCGGGCACCAGGCAGGGGCACAAGCAGCAGAGCGATTGATCCGCTTTGTCGGAAGACAGCTTGGACTCAAATATCTCACGCTGTTTGCATTCTCCACCGAAAATTGGAACCGCTCGGCGGCGGAGATTAACTTCCTCCTGGACCTACTCGACCAATTCATCGCCGAGAAGCTGAAGGAATTTGTTGCCGAAGGAGTGCGACTTGTTGTCTCCGGCGAACTGGAAGATCTTCCCAAGCGCCTGCAAAAGACCGTCGCCTATGCGATCGAGCAGACGGCTGACAACGATCGACTTGTCTTAAACGTCGCTCTGAATTACGGCTCGCGACAGGAGGTGGTGCGCGCTTGTCGCGAGATCGTGCGTACCGCCGTTGCAGGACAGCTACGTCCGGAGGATCTTGATGAGGCAACGTTCACCCGCTTCCTGTACACCGATGGAATCCCCGATCCCGATCTGATCATTCGTACCAGTGGCGAGATGAGGCTCTCCAACTTTCTTCTTTGGCAGGGGGCATACGCCGAGCTCTTCTTCAGCGATACCCTGTGGCCGGATTTCACTCCGGCGGAATTGCTGGAGGCAATATCGAGTTTTCAGAAACGTGAGCGTCGGTTTGGAAGCTAAAGGAGGGGAAGCATGAACGCATTCAAACGGGTGATCAGTGCGATTGTCGCCGGCGGCATTATCTTTGCCATCCTCTATGCGGGGACCCGCTACGAGATCCCGTGGATCGTGGCTATCCTCATTCTCGTTGTAGCATACCTCGCTGCAGTGGAGTACCTGCAACTGATGCGGCGGCTTGAGGTGCCACTTGCTGTACCGGAGTTTCTGATTTGGATCCCGGTGCTCATCTTCGGATACGTGCTCTTCGATGGTCGCTACGGAGATGGGATACTCCTTCTTGCCATTGCCTATCAGGTCCTGCGCTATCTTGGCTCCACTCCTCACCGAACGGGGTTTCTTCAGGCAGTCGCCGGGGTGTTTGGTCTTCTCTATATTCCGTGGCTTCTTCATTTTTTCTACTCGATCTACATCGGCAGCTCAGCGGAACTGCCGTATTTGGGTGCCACGCATACGTTGATTGTCCTGCTGATGGTCTGGGGCTACGATACTGGGGCCTATCTGATCGGAAGCCTGTTCGGCCGACACCAGGCGTTCCCGCGGGTCAGCCCCAAGAAGACCTGGGAGGGGATTGCAGGAGGGTTTGTTTTCACTCTTGTGGGTGCTCTGGTGGGAGCGACCTTCTCTCCGGTGTGGAGGGAGTTTGCCTTCTGGGGGGGGTTCCCACACGTTCTGGCCTCGTCATTTCTTGTCGGCTGGGCGGTCCAATTGGGAGACATCTTCGAGTCGAAGCTGAAGCGAGCCGCAAAAGTCAAGGATTCCGGGACCTTCCTGCCTGGGCACGGGGGAGCGTTGGATCGCATTGACGGGCTCCTGTTCGCCCTACCTGTCTTCTTCTTCTACTATTACTACGTCGTTCCTCGGATCATCGCTCGATGAGTCTGTTTCTGCGATCGATCTACGTTTCTTCGGGGTTGTCCCTCCTCTACATTTTCTTGCTGTATCGGAGTAACCCACTGCGCAGGCTGTCTGGCGCTACGGTGACGCTGTCTTTCGCTCTGGGAATGGGTGCAGTGATCCCGGTTGTGCTCTTTCGGCGGCTTTTCCCGTTTGAACCCACAGCATCGCTGTTCTCAGCGTACGTGAACGCAGGACTGGTTGAGGAGGGGATCAAGTTCTTTGTTCTGGCGGGGACGATCTGGTGGCTAGGTTTTCCCGACCTTGCCGAGCCAATCGACTTTGTTATCTATCTAGGAGTCCTTGGTGCGGGATTCGGAATATACGAGGATTTCTGGTATATCTTCAGTGGTTCCTACAATATATGGATTGGCGGCGACGTTGGGCGGTTTCGTGAGGTGTTCAGTGCAATCGTGCTTGCGCGCTCTTTTCCCGGGCACGTTTTGTTCGGGGGAATTGCCGGATATCTGGTCGGGCACGCGCGCTTTCTTCGAACGTGGCACGCACGGCTTGCCTGGCTTGTGGGTGGGTTTATCCTTGCGGTCGGTCTCCATGGAACGTTCAACCTGATTGCCAGTGCTGGAGGTACGATTCCCCTGCTTACCTATTGCGTCCTTCTTGTTGGCGTGTTCGTTTACCTTCGCCGGATGGCACTTGCGCACTCACCGTTTCGGGCGCTGGTCCGCTTGATCACAAAGGGCACAGGTGAGTGGCCTTATCCTCGTAGTCCAGTTGACTACCTTTTTGCAGAAGGGTTTTCGTGGCCAGCAGAGAGCAAAGGGGGGATGTTCCAGGCGTTTCCTCTGGCGCTGTCTTTGTTGATTCTCTACCCGTTCTTGGTAGTAGCGGTCTACCTTGTCAACCGTCTGCTCGTTTGGATATTGCCCCTGTAATGTGTAAGGGCGGCCAAGCTGGATCGCTCGACCGCCCTCTCCGGGTGGTGAAAAAGATGAGGGGGTTTCTTTTTCGCGCACACTATAGCACATTCCGAGACGTCTGTCGGTAATGTACATCACGCAGGCGTTGAAACAAACGGTAGTGACCGTATAATCTCGCACGCTGAGGGAGGGCTTGGATGGGGGATCGACTTCTGATCATCGGACTTGACTCCGTGCCTCCTGAGTTGCTGTTTGATCGATTTCGTATGGAGCTTCCAGTGATGAGCGAGCTCATCTCGGGTGGGCTCTACGGTCCGCTTCGCAGCAGCGACCCGCCGATTACCGCTCCCGCCTGGGCATGCATGACCTCGGGGTGTTCTCCGGGTGAACTCGGGGTGTATGGCTTTCGTCATCGGAGGCTCGGTACCTACACTGAGCGCTATTTTGCCTTCTCCGACCGGATTACCCAGCCGCGGTTGTGGGAGACGCTCTCCGAGCGCGGCTTTTCCGTTGGAACACTCGGCGTTCCACAGACGTTTCCGGTAAAGGCGATAAACGGGTTCATGGTCTCCTCTTTTCTCACTCCATCGAAGGATTCAAGATTCACGTTCCCCGAGACGTTGAAGGACGAGATCGAACGTGTCAGTCGTTTTCAGGGGCGCTACTCGACAAAGGAGCGCGGCTACATCATCGATGTTGAGGAATTTCGCACGGACAACAAGCAGCGGATTCTAAGCGATGTCTACGCGATGACGGAAAAGCGATTTGCGGTTCTCCGTCACCTGCTGAAAACCCGTGGGCCGGAGTTCCTGATGGCGGTCTTCATGGGACCGGATCGTCTCCATCACGCCTTCTGGAAATTCTCCGATCCCGAGCACCGTCGCTACGTTCCAGGCAATCCTTATGAGGACGTGCTCCTCGACTACTATCGATATCTGGATGAGGAGATCGGCCGCACGCTTGAGGTCCTTCCTGATGGCACGGGTGTGATCATCGCCTCCGATCACGGGGTGAAGCGTCTCGACGGCGCGATCGCGATCAACGAATGGCTCATCAAGGAAGGCTACCTCGCTCTCAAACAGACGCCGAGCGAACCAACGCCACTTGCCGAGGAGATGATCGATTGGGAAAAGACGAGTGCCTGGGGCTGGGGTGGGTACTACGGTCGCATCTTCCTGAACGTCATCGGCCGGGAGCCGCAGGGGACGGTACCCTCTGGGGAAGTTGAGGCCGTCTGTAGTGAGCTGGTGGAACGGTTGTCCCATATTCAAGATGAAACCGGCCGCGAGATCGGAACGGTCGCCTTCCAACCAAGGGATCTCTATCCGGTGGCGCGGGGAGACCCGCCCGATTTGCTGGTCTATTTCGGGGATCTTTTCTGGCGCTCGGCTGGCGCGGTGGGAACAGGTACTGTTCACATGGCAGAGAACGATACCGGTCCGGACGACGCCAACCATTCGCGCTACGGGGTATTCGTCGGCCACAATCTGAAAAGAGGGTTGCGAGGACGGATCGACGGCCTGCAGATTCAGCAGATTGCCCCGACCGTCCTTTCTCTGTTTGGTCTGGTACCTCCTCGCGATCTGACAGTACGATCTATTCTCGACTGAAGGAGTGATCTCTTTGATCGAACCACACGGCAAGGTGCTCGTGAATCGTTGGGTGAAAGACACCACGAAGCAAGATCGGCTGAAGTGCGACGCTCAGCAACTTCCGCAGGTTTGCTTGGAAGAGGAGAGGCTCAGGGATTTGCAGAATATCGCTGACGGAGCCTACAGTCCGCTCAAGGGGTTCATGCGACAACACGACTTCCTCAAGGTAGTAAACGACATGACCCTTGAGGACGGCACGGTTTGGACTGTCCCAATCATCCTCCCTGTGCCCCCCAAAGCAGCTGAGTCACTCAAGGAAGGTACAACGATCGCGTTGACCGAAACGAGGGGCACGCTCCTTGCGGTCATGGAACTTGATGAGATCTATGACTACGAGAAGGAAGTGGCGGCAGAGAAGCTCTATGGAACCAACAAGCCGGCTCATCCCGGAGCAAAGACGTTCCTCGAAGGCGGGGAGGTGCTTTTGGGAGGAGACATCCGCATGCTGCAACGGGGTCCTACCACCTTTCCGAAATACCAGTTGGCTCCGATCGAGACGCGAGTGTTGTTCGAGGAAAAAGGCTGGCAGCGGGTCGTGGGATTTCAGACGCGCAATCCTCCCCATCGCGGCCACGAGTATCTTCAAAAAAGCGCTCTTGAGGGCGCCGACGGCCTGCTGATTCATCCCAAGATCGGGAGGAAGAAGAGGGGTGACTTTCGCGATGAAGTGATCCTGTCGACGTACAAGGTTCTTATTGAAGGCTACTTCCCGCACAACCGCGTTGTCCTATCCATCCTTCCGGCGGAGATGCGCTACATGGGCCCCCGTGAAGCGGTGTTTGATGCCATTGTTCGCAAGAACTACGGTTGTACGCACTTCATTGTCGGCCGTGACCACGCTGGCGTGGGAGACTTCTACGATAGCTTCGCTGCCCACGCAATTTTCTCTGAGATCGACGGGATCGGCATTGAACCTCTGTTCTTCGACTTTGCTTTCTATTGCTCAAAGTGTGGTGGAATGGTTTCGGGGAAGACCTGTCCCCACTCCCAGGCCGACCGTGTGAACCCTTCGGGAACGAAAATCCGCTCGTTCCTTGAAGCCGGCGAGCCTCCACCTTCTGAGATGATGCGGCCGGAAGTGGCCCAGACGATCCTTAAGAGCGACGATCCTTTCGTGAGGTGATGTGAATGAGTTTTACCCTGTGGTTTGTTGGGCTTCCCTCCTGCGGGAAGTCCACCGTGGCTCGCCGCGTGGAAACGAGACTGCAACAACGCGGGTTTCAGGTCGAAAACCTGGATGGAGACAACGTTCGACAGAATCTTCACCCCGAGCTGGGCTTCTCCAAAGAGGATCGGGGAACGAACAATCGCCGTATCGGTTTCATCTGCAAGTTACTAAGCAAGAATGGAGTAGTGGCGATTGTTGCAGCGATTGCGCCCTATCGCGAGTACCGTGAGAAAGTGCGCGAAGCGGTGGAAGAAGTCGGCAAGTTCGTCCTCATCTACGTTGAATGTCCGGTTAATGTGTGCAAAGCGCGCGATCCCAAGAGGCTCTATGAGAAGGCGGAGCGCGGAGAGATCAGCAACTTCACAGGCGTCAATGATCCATTCGAGGCGCCGACCAAGGATGAGTATCAGATCAAGATCAACACTGCGGAACAATCGGCCGAGCAGAGCACGCAAGCAGTGATCGAAGGGCTGGAGCGCCTCGGCTTGATTGAGCCGACAGCAGCGAGCGGACTGTCCGCAGAGGAAGAAGAGACGGTTAAAGAGCGTCTTCGCAATCTCGGTTATCTTGATTGACGGTTTGCCTTCGGTCCAGCAGGGCGGTCGTTGTTATCAGCTACACACGGTCATTGTTCCAGTAGGTCGCTTAGGCTCAGAGAGTCGAGAAGTGCTTTGAATCGTTGATCGATCTTTGCCCACGCTGACTTCGTCGGGCAGATTTGGGCCAGCCGGCAATCTGAACCAGGGCCGAGACAGCCGACGAGATCAAGTGATTCATCGAGGGCTTCCAGGACGCGGCGGACCGACAGGGTTGCCGGATCAACAGTGAGGTAGTACCCACCTCCCCGGCCTTTGCGAGCATTCACCAAACCGGCGAGCTTGAGTTGGTGAAGGATCTTTTCCACAAACGGGGCAGGCAGAGAGTACTTTGCAGCAATCCTCCCCGCGGAAACCGGGCTTTCCGAGACACCTGCTGCCAGTTCCAGTGCGGCGATCAGTCCGTAGCTTGATTTTTTGGTGAAGGACACAGGGTTGTCCTTTCCGGGCCTGAGTTAGGAGTCCTTCTCTTGTCCGAGAAATGCCTGGTATCGCTTCTCGAGCGAATCCATCTCCTTTGCCAACCGTTTGTGCCGCTGCTGCAAGACCGGCGGGATATCTCGTCCTGCTTGAGTGAGGTAATCGTAGATTGCTTCGTTTAAGGCGTCGGCCGCCAGCGCAGAGCAGTGCAGCTTGATTGGCGGGAGCCCGTCCAGCTTTTCTGCAACATCGGTATTGGTAATTGCGATCGCTTCGTCAAGTGTCTTCCCCTTGGCGAGATCCGAAACCATCGAGGACGTGGCGATGGCCGCAGTACAACCGAATGTCTCCCAGGAGATATCGGCGATCACTTCGCGTCCCTGCCCGTCGTTGCCGACTTTAATGTACAGCCACATCACGTCGCCGCAGACGATGTTTCCTACCTTGCCGACGGCCGAATAGTCCTTTAGCTTTCCCATGTTGTGGGGGTGGCGGAAGTGGTCGATTACCTTGTCTGTATACATGATTATGCGCCTACCTTAAACGGTGAGATTACACGCAATTGCCCCACTGCGCGCGGCAGTACGTCGAGGAATGCGTCGATTTCCTCCTGGGTTGTCTGACGGCCGGTACTGATGCGCAGGCTGCCGTGAGCCATCGATAGAGGGACCGCAATTGCTACCAGAACGTGACTCGGCTCGAGATTAGGCGAGGAACAGGCCGAACCAGTGGAAACGGCAAACCCGAGTTCGTCGAGCTTCATCACCAGGCTTTCGCCTTCGATTGCCTGAAAGCTGACGTTTACGATGTGGGGAAGGCTTTCTGTTTCGTGGCCGTTCAGTCGCGTTCCCGGGATGTTGGTCACCGACGCAATCAGTTGCTGCCGGTACGCTCTCATCCGTGTCGTGGTTGACTGCATCTCCCCAAACGCAAGACGAGCCGCCGCGGCCAGTCCTACAATCCCTGGTGTGTTCTCCGTTGTGCTTCGGCGTCCTCCCTCGTGCCCCCCGCCGTGCAACAGGGGGGTGAGAGAGATTCCCTTTCGTACCACGAGAAAACCGACACCCTTGGGCCCGTGCAACTTGTGCGCTGAGACCGATAGAAGGTCGATTGTATCCATCGGCAGGGGGATCTTTCCGTAGGCCTGTACGGCATCGGTGTGAAAGAAAACCCCGTGCTCGCGGCAGATCGTGCCGATCTGCTCGATGGGCTGGAGTGTGCCAATCTCGTTGTTTCCGACCATGATCGATACCAGGAGGGTGTCGTCTCGGATCGCTTCTATTAGTTGGTCAGAACTGACTCGGCCGAATCGATCGACATCGAGATAGGTGATCTCTGATCCACGCTCCTCCAACCACTGACAGGTGTGAAGGATCGCGTGATGCTCCGTCTTGCAGGTAATCAGGTGCCGCTTTTCAGGATGGGCGAAGGCGAGGCCTTTGATTGCGAGGTTGTTTGCCTCAGTAGCCCCGGCAGTGAACACGATCTCCTTCGGCGTTACACTGAGGGTATCGGCAATATCGCCTCGAGATTCCTCAATCGCTTTCCGTGCTTGTCTTCCCAAGGCATGAAGGCTTGACGCATTCCCGTATTCCTGCTCGAAGTATCGGTCCATTGCCTCCAAGACCTCAGGGTCCACCGGAGTCGTCGCAGCGTTGTCAAGGTACACAAGTCTATTCATGGCTTTCACCGTTAAAAGCGTACTAGATTAGTCTGATTTTATCAAGGAGAGCTGACAGCGGCCGGGACGGCACACTGTGGCAGACACGTGAGCCGACCTGTTCACATTGGATCCCCCGTTTTCACAATACCCACCCACGCTCCGACCGGCGCGCACGATCTTGGGGGACGACGAGAAGCGGTTTACTTCCTGATCCCACCGATGTAAAGTCTGATCGTCGTATTCCTTTTGCTTAGGGAGGTCGTCTTGTCAACCCACAGATCAGAGTCAAAGGCAAACCGAATCTGCCGGATGCTTGACATTCGCTATCCGATTTTCCTGGGTGGAATGGCGCACGTATCGCGTGCACCGCTTGTTACCGCTGTGTCAGACGCGGGCGGACTGGGAATCATCGGCTCTGGGGGGATGTCTGCCGAGATGTTGGCCGAGCAGATCGCTCTGGTCCGCGAGAAGACCAATCAACCGTTCGGGGTAAATCTGATGTTGATGGACCCGAATATCGACGAGCAGGTGGCGGTCGTGGTCCGCGAACGCGTGCCCGTGGTGACAACCGGTGCAGGCAACCCCGCAAAGCACCTCGATCAGTTAAGAAGCGCGGGCATCAAGGTCTTTCCAGTAGTACCTGCGACCGCGCTCGCCCGGCGGATGGAGCGTGCTGGTGTGGAAGGGATCATCGCTGAGGGCACCGAATCCGGAGGGCATGTCGGTGAGGTCACGACAATGGTTCTCGTTCCCCAAGTTGTCGATGCAGTTTCCGTGCCGGTCGTTGCCGCCGGCGGCATCGCGGACGGCCGAGGCCTTGCTGCCGCGCTTGCCCTCGGGGCGGAGGGGGTGCAACTCGGCACGGTGCTCCTTGCCTCTGCTGAGGCGCCGGTTCACGACAATTACAAGCAAGCCATCCTCAACGCCAACGACCGCTCCACACTGGTCACCGGCCGTGACATCGGGGCGCCGGTGCGTGCGATCGCCAACAAGATGACCAAGGAGTTTGCACGTTACGAGAAAGAGGGCCGACCGCTGGAGGAATTCGAGCACCTGGCAGTGGGCGGGCTGTGTCGTGCGGTCTACGAAGGAGACGTCGACACCGGTTCCCTGATGGCCGGTCAGATCGCTGGCCTGATTGGCGAAATCAAGCCGGTTCAGACCATCATCCAAGACATGGTGAGGACTGCTGCGGGACTACTACAGGAGGGGGCGCTTGACTAGATGACGGTCGCCAACGACAAGACCCTCCGCGACCTGGAGTACGTTCGGCTAAAACAGTTGGTCAAGACCTTCGCCGCCTCTTCCCTCGGAGAGTCGGCGATCGAAGATCTGACTCCGCTTGACGACCGAGTCTCCATTGAGAAGGCAGTCGACGAGGTCAAGGAGACGCAATCCTACCTGGAACGCACAGGCCGTTTCTCGCTCGGCGGGCTGCACGACCTCACCCCCCTGCTTCAGCGCGCCAAGGAGGCGAGCTGCCTTGACGCAGAAGCGTTCCTCCCGATTCTACAGACCATTGAGGCCACCCAGCGCATCCGGTCTGCCCTCCTCGCGCAGGAGGATTTGCCCCAGCTGCAGGGATTCGCGCGACGGCTTTCTCAAGTGGAAGACCTGGCAAAACAGATCTATCGGGCAATCGATGAAAACGGCGAGATCCGTGAGGACGCCTCGCCTACTCTGAGGCAGCTGGCGCGCAAACGGGGAACGATCGAGGTGCGGATCGAGCGGAAGCTCCGCCAGGTGATCGATCGCAATCCCGACCTCATCTCCGAGCCAGTGATCACACGCCGCGCGGGCCGATTGGTCCTTGCGATCAAGAGCGGAGCGATTGGTACGATGGAGTTTGTGGTCCACGACCGATCTGCTACCGGGCAGACCCTGTATGCCGAGCCGACCTCGCTCGTGTCGGAAAACAACGCCGTTGCTGGGATTGAGAACGAATTACGCGAGGAGAGGCTGCGCATCCTGCGTGAATTGACGACGGCACTAAAGCAGCATGAGTCTGCATTTCGACGTAACCAGTTGATTCTGGCCCATCTGGATTCCCTGTTTGCCCGTGCCTCCTACGCGATCGCTCACCGCTGCGCGTTTCCTCACCTCTCCGAGCGGATCGCCTTGTACGAGGCGCGCCACCCCCTTCTTCCCCCGGAGAATGTGGTGCCGATCTCGCTCCACCTCGGCGAACGCTGCCGGATGACGGTTATTACCGGGCCGAACACGGGCGGCAAGACGGTTACGCTCAAGACGATCGGCCTGTTGACGCTGATGACCCAGTCGGGCATCCCGATCCCCGTCTCGCCGGACAGTGAAATGATGCTGGTCTCCAAAGTGCGAAGCGACATCGGAGACGAGCAGTCGATCACGCAGAATCTGTCGACCTTCTCCGGCCACATGCGAAACGTTGTTTCTTTTCTGAGACAAGCGGATGCCCGCACGCTGATTCTGTTGGACGAGCTCGGTGCGGGGACCGATCCTCAGGAGGGCGCAGCGCTCGGCCTGGCCATCCTGGAGGAACTCCTCAAACGTGAGGCGTTGGTAGCCGTTTCCACACACCTCACCCCGCTCAAGTACTTCGCCATCCAACATCCCGCGGTGAAGACGGCCTCGATGGAGTTCGACGCACAGACCCTTTCCCCAACGTTTCGCGTGATTGAGGGTGTCCCCGGGCGGAGCAATGCCTTCGTCATTGCCCGCAATCTGGGACTCTCCGAAGCCTTGGTGGAACGTGCTCGTTCGTTTCTCTCCCACGGAGAGGTTCGAGCAGAGGACATCATCGAGGAGTTGCAGCGCGAACGCCAGGCCATGCTGCGCCACAGACGAACAGCCGAGCAAGAACTCTCCGAGGCAATGCGACAAAAACAGATGTACGAGGAGCGCCTTGCCGACTTCGAGCGGACCAAAGAGGAGGAAATCACCTCGCGACTGAAGGAAATGGACACCTTCCTTAGACGTGCTCAGGAGCGGGTGGAGCGTCTTCTGGCCGAAATCAATGAAAGCGCGTCTGCGGAAGAAGGAAAAGCTGCCTACCGAGAACTCTCTGGGCTGCGGGGTGAGCTTCGGGACAAGGGATCCTACCCCTCGCGTCGTGAAGGAGAGGCGTTGCCCCTTTCGTCACTTCAAGTCGGCCGCCTTGTGCACGTAGGAAGCCTGAATGCTGATGGGCGCATCGTTCAACTGGCTTCGCAGGGAAAGGTGATGATCGACCTTGAGGGGATACGGGTCTTCACCGCGGCCTCCGATCTGTTCCCGGCAGAAGACAAACGAGACAGCGAATCTCACTTTCCGCTTCCCCCGCGACCACGTACCGGGCAGGTCAGTCTTCAATTGAATGTGCGCGGGATGACGGTCGCCGAGGCGTTGCGTGAAGTCGAAACGTACGTGGATCGACTGCTTCTTGCCGATGTGCGCAGTGCAAGTATCCTACATGGAAAAGGGACCGGTGCCCTACGCGACGCAGTGCGCAGTTATCTGTCCTCCTGCTCGTTCGTCCAGTCCTGTGGTCGCGCATCGCCTAAGGAAGGGGGAGACGGCGTGACCCTCTTTGAGCTTGCCGGTGACGAGGAGTAAAGGATTGCAGGCCTCAAGGTTTTTCATTACCATAGTTAATTGGATTCGCAAAGTAGCGAGGGATTCTAAAGGGTGCAGATAACCAAGGTAGAGATTCGGCCGATGCGCGATGAAGGGAACCTGAAGGCCTTCTGTTCGGTTGTTTTCGACGATGTATTCATCGTGCACAGCGTGAAGATCATTCAGGGCAAGGAGAGTCTTTTTGTGGCCATGCCGAGTCGGGAGGTCAAGAACGGCGAGTTTCGAGACACCGCACACCCGATCGACAATGGCTTTCGCTTGAAGATGGAACAAGTGATCCTTGGCAAGTACAAGGAATTGGTGGGGGAAGAGTCTATACCGCTCATCGTTGATATCCCCACAGAGGATCTAACGTTTAGGGCGTAGCCAAGCGGCAAGGCAACGGCCTTTGGAGCCGTGATCGGAGGTTCGAATCCTCCCGCCCTAA
>CAZMOL010000029.1:0-19075 GCA_964568045.1 uncultured Thermotogae bacterium | reverse complement strand
CATCCAGTTCTGCGATCGGCACGGCCTCGTTCGGGCCGTGGGCGAGGCCGATGTCCCCGGGGCCGAGCACGACGGTCTCGATTCCCGCAGTGGCGAGGACGCCGCCGTCGGTCCAGTAGGTGACACCGATTGGCTGGTCGTCGAGATTCAACTCGCGGCAGACTTTGGCAACGGATTTCGCCAACGGTGAGGAGGGATCGGTCTCCATCGGGCCGTGGGGCACTACGCCACTCTGCGGCAACAGTTCAACGGCGATCCTCAGTCCGTCCACGTCGCCGCAGATCCGCTCGACCAGTCCGCGGATCTCCTCGACCGTATCGGATTCGTCGGGAAGGACTCGCCGGTCGATGTCGATCTCGCAGGTCTCGGCGACGATGTTCGGCTTGGTGCCGCCACAGATCCGTCCGACGCTGACGGTCGATGTACCCAACAGCGGATGGGTTCGCTTCGCCAGTTGGGGGCGTAGTTCTTCTTCCAGCGCCACGGCGATCCGGGCGGCGTACGTGGCGGCATTGATGCCCTTCTCCGGACAGCTGCCGTGCGCACCCCGGCCGTAGAGCGTAACCCGAATGAAGGAGGAACCCTTGTGGGTGACGGCGAGTCGAAGCGACGTCGGCTCTCCTACCACGGCGTAGGTCGTGACGACCCCCTCGTCGATGAGGCGTTTGGCTCCGAGCGCGCCGCTTTCCTCATCCACGGTTCCGGCGAAGAAGAGGTCTCCAGAAAGCGGGATGCCGCTTTTCTTGATCGCCACAAGTGTGCAGGCCATTGCGGCAACGGCGCCCTTCATGTCGCACGCCCCGCGACCGTGAAGGATGGCGTTATCCCCCTCGCCTTCGATTCTCGGCGAGAAAGCTTTTTTCATCGCCCCAGCGGGCATCGTGTCCAGATGCCCGCACAGCATCAGGCTCGGACCGTCGCCGCCGGGAATCCGGGCGATCACGTTGGCGCGGTCCTCCACTACGGGTTGGCGCTTGGCGTCGATTCCGTGTTCTTTGAACCAATCGACGAGAAAACCTCCGATTTGCGCTTCGCGGCCCGGCGCGTCACTGTGGCTCTCGATGCGGATGAGCTTCTGCGTCAGCGCGAGCACGGGACCTTGCTCGTCTGTGAGTGGGGAGTGCCGGTGGGCAGTCATTTCTTGTTCGGCTTGAGCTTGGTGAGCGTTCCCGCCTGCAGCGCCTCCTGTGCCGCCTGGCGCAGCCGGAACTTCTGTACCTTGCCGGATTGAGTCATCGGAAACTGTTCGACGATCTCTACGTAGCGCGGCACCTTGAAGTTGGCGATCTTTCCGACGCAGAAATCGACGATCTCCGCTGGATCGATCGTCACGCCGTCGCAGGGGATGACGTAGGCGATCGCCACCTCGCCCATCACGTCGTCGGGAGCGCCGACAACGGTCGCGTTTTGCACCTTGGGATGGGTAAACAGGTATTCCTCGATCTCGGCCGGGTAGACGTTGAACCCTCCGGTGATCAGCATGTCCTTCTTGCGGCCGACGATCTTGACGTAGCCGTCCTCGTCTATCGTGGCAAGATCGCCGGAGTAGAGCCAACCATCGTCATCGATGACCTCCGCGGTCATCTTCGGCATCCCGTAGTAGCCGAGCATCACGTTGTACCCGCGGCAGGCGAGCTCGCCCGTTTGGCCTTGTGGCAGTGGCTGGTGGTCATCGCCGGCGATTTTGACTTCGATGCTGGGTAGGGCTCGTCCCACGGTCTCCACCCGCCGCTCAAGCGAGTCGTCGAACCGGGTCATCGTGATCACCGGCGAGGCCTCGGTCAGGCCGTAGGCGATCGACACGTTGCAGCCAAGCTCGTCCATCGTGCCCCGCATCACTTCGACAGGACAGGGCGCCCCGGCCATGATTCCGGTTCGTAGGCACGATACGTCGTACGGCGATCCGTCGTCCTTTCCTTTTTGGTATTCCTCCAACTCCAGGACGAACATGGTTGGAACCCCGTACAGCACGGTCACCCGTTGCCCCTCCACGAGTTTGAGTGCCTGTCTTGCCGTAAACACCGGTATCGGCACCATGCTCGCGCCCCAGGTGATCGAGCCGAGGATCCCCATCACGCAGCCGAAACAGTGGAAGAACGGTACAGGAAGTAGGAGCACGTCTTCCTGCGTCGTGTGAAGCACCGCAGTGACCTGCTTGGCGTTCTCGACCATGTTGTGGTGGGAGAGCATCGCGCCCTTGGGGCTCCCGGTCGTCCCGGAGGTGTAGAGAATGAGCGCGCATTCCTGCGGCGTGCACGCGGCTTCACGCTGGGCGAGCTCTCCGTTGCCGGGCTGGGCCTCTCCCAGTGCGACGATTTCCTCAAAACGGTGCATGTCGGCTCCCGTCTTTCCGACAACGACGACGTGTCTGAGATTGGGTAAGTTTTGTCGAATGTGGTCCATCATTGCGAGGTAGTCAATGCCCACGAACGAATCGACCATGAATAGCGTCGTTGCCTCGGAGTTGGCCAGGATGTACTGGACCTCGTGGCTCTTGTAGCGGGTATTCATCGGAACAACAACGCCGCCGATGCGAGCGACTGCGAAGTACGCGATCACCCACTGGCCAATGTTCGGCATCCACAGACCGACCCTCTCCCCCTTTTCTACGCCAAGAGCCATCAGGCCGCGCGCGAGGAGATCAACCTGTTGGTCTAGATCTCGGTACGTGAGTCTGTGATCTTGAGTGATGATGGCGTCCCTATCCGGAAACGCCGTTGCCGTATCGGAAAGAACCTTGGACAGTATTCGCATCGATTCACCTCGACCCAGGGGATTGCGGTTCTAATGAAGATTATCGAACAGATGCGAATCCGGCGCAACGTGGCCGTTCCTTCCCGTAGCTCATACAATTGGATGGCGAACACAAGGAGGAATGAGGATGCACAGCGTCTTTGGCAGGTATTTGGACGTCGATCTTTCTTCAGGCCGCATCAACGACTACGAGATCCCCGCAGACTGGCCAACCCGCTTTCTTGGAGGCAAGGGGATTGCTGCCCGCATTCTGCTCGATGAGCTGCCCGAGAAGGTCGATCCATTCGGAGCTCGAAACATACTCGTCTTTGCCACCGGCCCATTCCAGGGGACCGGCGTTGTGGGAGGCGGACGGCATGTGGTCCTCGCCGTCTCGCCGAAGACGGGAGCAGTGGCCGACTCCTATGCTGGTGGGTATTTTGGCCACGAACTTGGGAAAAGCGGCTACGACGGAATCCTCGTCCGCGGCGTCTCGGCGTCACCGGTCGTTCTGGCCGTGATCGACGGAGAGGTGGAGCTGTTTCTCGCTGGCGACCTGTGGGGCAGGGGCACCGGCGAGGCCGAGGAGGAACTGAAAAACAGGTATCCCGGCTCCCGCGTTAGCTCGATCGGAATCGCCGGCGAGAATCTCGTTTCGCAAGCATGCATCATCAATGATCGGTCACGCTCCGCCGGTCGTCCGGGCCTCGGCGCAGTGATGGGTTCAAAGAAACTCAAGGCGGTCGTCGTTCGCGGGAACACCGAGAAGACGTTGGCTGATCCTGATCGCTTCGCTGCGGAACGTGCCGAGTACGTCAAACAGTTCACCGATGAGCGCACGCAAGAAGATTGGAAGTACGGGACCTCCGGAGGTGTGCCGGCGCTCTGTGAGATGGGCATCCTCCCGACCAGGAACTTCCAGCAGGGCGTGTTTGATGAGGCCGAGGCGATCAGCGGCGCTCGCATGTACGAGACAATCCTCGTCAAGCCGGATACCTGCATGGGCTGTCCCATTCGCTGTAAGCGCGTGGTGAAGACATCGTTTGCCGACCGGGACGTCCTTCCTGAGTTCGGTGGCCCTGAGTACGAGACGGTTGCTGCGTTTGGGTCGCTGTGCATGAACGCCGATCTGGATTCGATCGCGCTGGCCAACCAGCTGTGCAACGACTACGGCCTCGACACGATCTCGGTCGGGACGAGCATCGCGTTTTTGATGGAGGCGTCGGAAAAGGGACTGATCGAGGAGTCCATCCAGTGGGGAGACGCAGACGCGATTGTGTCGCTCGTCGATCAGATTGCTCATCGAGACGGAATCGGCGATCGTGTCGGTGCAGGTCTTGACAAGTTTGCTTCCGGGATCGGGGCTGACTTCGCGATGACGATCAAGGGTGTCGAGCTCCCGATGCACGAACCCCGCGGCAAACAGGGATTGGGGATTAGCTACGCCACAACGCCGCGAGGCGCGAATCACATGGAAGGAATACACGACACGATGCTCGCTGGGGATTCCCCTGCGCCGGAGTTGGGAATTGATCGCCCGTATGATCGATTCACCATTGTCGACAAGCCCTTTGTGGCAAAGACTTTTGAGGACCTCCGTTCTTTTGATAATTCGCTTGTTCTCTGCTGTTTCACCACGCGCAGTGTGGGGGATCGGTACAACTACCCGCAGATTCGCTCGCTCCTCGAAGCGGCGACCGGACGCTTGATCGATGCAGCGGAGATGCTGCAAATCGGCGAGCGCAACTACGCGCTGGTGCGAATCCTGAGCTCGCGTGCTGGACATCGGATGGAGGGTGACGGCCTTCCGTCCCGCTTCTTTAAGCCACTCCCTCTTGGGGCAAGCGCCGGTCATCCGATCGACGCAGAAACCTTCCGCGAGGTCCTCGAAGCCTACCGCCAAGAACGCGGCTACGATCGGTTCGGACCGACCGACGCGAGACTGCGCTCGCTTGGCCTGGAGGACTGTGTTGGGATGATTCCGAGGTGATTTTCCGGTGATCCCTGTTGTTTCGTTCATCGGCCATCAGGCAAGCGGGAAGACGACGCTTCTGACGGATCTGATTCCGGTTTTGCTGGAGCGAGGATATCACGTGGGCACGGTGAAACATACCCCCCACCAGGAGAGCTTCGATCATCCGGAGAAGGACTCCTACCGCCACCGGGAAGCCGGCGCGGAGAAGACCCTCGTTGTGGGAAAGACCGGTTGTGCCCTTTTCTGGGATCCGCGGCGTGAGGAATCGCTCGAAGCGACGATCGAACGGGTCTTTCAAGGATTTGACGTAGTACTTGTCGAGGGATTGAAGCACGGTCCGTTCCCCAAGGTGGAGGTCTACCGTCCGGTAGGTGGAGTGAACGCCGAGCCGCTTGCCGGCCGGATCGATGTGATCGCGGTTATCACCGACAGGCGCGTTGCCCTTCCTGACGGGGTGGTGGTCCTTTCCCCCCACAGCCTGGAGGACATCGCTGATTTTCTGGAACAGGCTTTTCTGTGAGGTCGTTGCGACCTTTCAGGCTGTGTGATACTCTCTTTCCACTATGGAAAAAGCGGTGCTGTCTGAGCCGAAAGCCTGTTGTGTAACCTCTTCTCTGATCCTTGTTCCGCGTGGACCGAGACGCACCGATCAGGGACGGCGTCTGGCGGCATCCCTCATCAGTGATGAGCCACGGCAGCAGCAGCTGGTACTGCACGGAGTCCACCCTGACCTGATCGAGCTGGCTCCGCCGCCGGGGAGGGAGACGATCGGGATTGACCGGGTGCGCGAGGTGATCCGTCAGGGACAGTTCACCCCGACACAAGCAAAGAGGAAGGTCTGTGTGATTGCACGCGCCGAAGCGTTGACCATTGAAGCATCGAACGCGCTTCTCAAGGTCCTCGAGGAGCCACCCCGGAATCTGGTATTCCTTCTGCTGGCGGCACACACTGGCGATATCCTTCCGACGATCCTCTCCCGCAGCAGCGTGGTGCGGATCGCTCCACCGCTGCAAGAGGATCTTCTTGCTCGGCTTGTAGCAGCCGGATACCTCGAAGAGGAGGCAAAGTACCTGATAGCTGTTGCCCGTGGGGAAGAGGAGCTGGAACCCTTCCTTCGGACCAAAGAGGATCTTGCCGCGGCGCGGTCACAGGCGCGGAAAAAGGCGCTCGAGGCCAGTGTAGAGTCGTTGGTGGCAATGCTCACTGCGGATGATCCAATCCTTCGCCAAGAGGGCGTGCTCGTCCTGCTCGATCGTTTGATCGACGGGGAGGCGGAACTCATAGTCGCCGGGGCGAGGATCCTTGCGCAGGCAGGAAAGAGGAAAGTTGCGGCGTTGTTGGAAGATCTTCGCACCATCGCCTTTGATGTGGTCCGCGTGGGTCTCTCATTGCCGATTTGCTACCGACACACGGCCCTGTCTAAATGGGTCAAGCGGGTGAATCCAGATCAGATCCTTGAATTTTGCACATCGATCGAGCGGGCCCAGCGGGCGGTGGAGGGTTATGTTCCTTTGGAGCCCGTCCTGGTCTCTCTTTTTCTTGGTGTGAGGAGGCTGGGGGATGACTGAGGGTAAGGTTGCCATTGTGCGGGTCCACAACCTGGAGCGCGACACCGGCTACTTCGATGCCTCCTCCTTTTCCTTTGCTCCTGGTCAGAAGTGCGTGGTCGATCACGCTGGGCTGCGGCTGGGGATTGTGGAATGCGTCCTAGCGGCCGGTGGGGAAATCGGAAAGCAGCTTGAACGCATTGTGCGGCCGGCCACGAACAACGACATCGATGCCTACGCGCATAACCGGGCCAATGCGCAGCGTGTGCTCTCCTCCACCAAGGAGATCGTTGCCTCCCACGGCCTGCCAATGCACCTGATTGCGGCCGAATACACTCTTGACTCCACCCAGTTGCGCATCTACTTCACTGCCCCGCATCGAGTCGATTTCCGAGCGCTGTTGCGGGAGTTGGCTGGTCGCTTCGGGGTACGCATCGAGCTGCGGCAGATGGGAGTGCGTGACGAGGCGCGGATCAAGGGTGGCGTAGGTCGCTGTGGGCGGCTTGTTTGTTGCCACGCCTTCATGCGGGAGCCGAAACCAATTCCAATGGAGCTGGCATACGACCAGGAGTTGTTTGTCTCTCCGGAGCGCATCACCGGTGTGTGCGGGCGACTGATGTGCTGTCTTTCCTACGAACACGAAGCCTACAAGCGCGAACTGAAGTCGCTGCCGAGGCTGGGAATGTGGGTCTCCCACAAAGACAAGAGGGGGAAGATTATCGCACACAACATCTTTCGACAGACCGTTACGATCCTCACCGACGCACAGGAGCGGATCGAGGTCGATGCTGCTTCGGTCACGATTCTTCCTGCAGGGAAGAAGGGCAAGCGATAACCTGCACGCCGGCCTTTCTCAATTGGCCGAGCTTCTGGGCTGAGATACGGACCTCAATCTCGATGCCTTTCTCAGTGTAGCTTGTGATGCGCCCATCCCCTTGATTGATGAGCCGATGAAGGCTGTCCCCCCCGGCATAGGGAACCAGCAAGACGGTTTTCATCTTGTTCTGATCGAGGGTTGCGCAGATGCGCCGAAGAAGCTCGTCGACGTGGTGGCCCCTCTTCGCCGAGATCCGCACTCCATCGGACGAGGAGTCAGTCGGTCCTTCGTAGGCGTCAGATTTGTTGAGAACGTCGAGAATTGGCGGTCGGGTCGCTGTGGGGGCAAAGATCTCTCGATTGAGCGTTTCGAGCACGACGCGGGAGTCCTCTTCGCGGGTGGAGCTTGTCAGGTCGGTGATGTGGAGAATGAGGTCGGCATCGTGTACTGCCTCCAAGGTTGCTGTGAAGGCGGGGATCAGATGATGGGGCAAGTCGCGGATGAATCCCACGGTGTCGATGAACAGGGCGTATTGTCCTGACATGAGTTTTCCCCGGCGGACGGTCGTGGAGAGGGTAGCAAACAGCTTGTCCTCGACGAAGGCGTTCGAACCGCACAGGGTGTTAAGTAACGTGGATTTTCCACTGTTTGTGTAGCCGACAAGGGCGATCTTGGGGAGAGCGCTGGAATGGCGCTTCTTTTGCCTCAGTGTCCGCTCACGCTTGGCTCCTGCAAGGCGACGTTCGATGCTGTGAATGCGACGGGTGATCTTCTTTCTGTCTAGCTCGAGCTGCGTTTCTCCCGGCCCTCGCGTGCCGATTCCTCCCCCCAGCCGGGTGAGGGCGCTTCCCCAGCCGCGTAGGCGTGGAAGGAGGTAGCTAAGCTGGGCGAGTTCCACCTGCAGCTTTGCCTCCTTTGTTGCTGCCCGCTGGGCGAAGATGTCCATGATCAACTGCGTGCGGTCGATCACTTTCTTTCCGATGACCTCCTCCAGATTGCGTGCCTGTGCCGGAGAGAGTTCATCGTTGAAGATGATCACGTCTGCAGCGAGTTCGTTTGCCGCTTCTCTGACTTCCGCGACTTTCCCTTTCCCGATGAAGGTGGCGGGGACAGGAAGTGTCCGCTTTTGTATCACCTCTGCCAGGGTCGGGATCCCTGCTGAATCGGCGAGGGCCGCCAACTCGTGCAAAGAATCGAGTTCAGCGTCATTTCCGGGAGATTGCAGGCTGACGAGGATGGCTCGCTCGGATCCGTAGACACGGGCGCGCTTGCCCAGGTAGTCCTCGACCAAAGGTTGATCCGGTCTATCGTTGAACTCGTTCAATCTGTGCCCCCAATAGACTCAGTTTCTCCTCAAGTCGTGCGTATCCGCGGTCAATGCGGTCGAGTTGGCCGATTGTTGTGCGTCCCTGTGCAGCGAGTCCTGCTAGGACGAGGGCAGCCCCGGCACGAATGTCGGGTGCACTTACAGACGTCCCGTGCAGGGTGCCTACCCCGGTGATGCGGGCTGTCCCTCCGGCTAGCTTGATTTGCGCGCCCATGCCATTGAGCGCGGGGACATAGGCAAACCGGCTCTCAAAGACCGTCTCCTCGATGAGGCTTTCCCCTCTTGCAAGGCTTAAGCAGGCAACAAGCGGTGGCTGCAGGTCGGTGGGGAATCCTGGATAAGGCGCTGTTGTCACCCGTACGGGGTGCGGTCGTGCCCGGCTACTCAATGTGATTGTGTTCGGACCTTGTGAAAGCGCCATCCCGGCCTCTCGTAGGACAGCCAGCAACGGGTGTAGGTGGTCTGGGATTACGTTGCGGACTGTCACCTCTCCCTCTGTTATCCCCGCTGCGAGGAGATACGTGCCCGCCTCCAGCCGGTCGGGGATGACCGTGTGCTGCGCTGCGTGTAGCCGATCCGTGCCGATCACCCTAATCGCCGTTGGCTCAACGTCAATCTGAGCGCCCATCTTGCGCAACAGCGCAATGAGATCAGCTATCTCAGGTTCTGTAGCCGGGTTCTCGATACGTGTTTCTCCTTTGGCCAGGGTCGCAGTCGTCACCAACTGTTCGGTTGCACCTACCGAAGGGTAGGACAGAGTGATGCGGGCACCGCGGAGTTGGTCTGCTCTGACTGCTACCGAGTCCGCGCGCTCCTCAATCGTTGCACCGAGCCGTCGGAGCCCCTGTAGATGAAGGTCAACCGGTCGAGGCCCAATTGTGCATCCACCGGGAAGTGGCACGACGGCGCGGCCGAGCCGAGCAACAAGCGGCCCAAGGACAAGGAACGAGGCACGCATCTGTTCGACGTAGAGGGCCTCTGCCTCCGCGCTCAGCGGGCCTTCCCTGGTGATGGTTACCGCGTCCTCGGTGGGCCAGGAGACGTGCTTTCCCAGCGAGGAAATGGTAGCCAATATCGTACTGACGTCGCGAAGATGGGGGACGTTGTGAAGCGTCACCGGCTCATCGGTCAGGAGTGTGGCGACACACGCCGGTAGTGCGGCGTTCTTTGCTCCGTCGACGCTGATTTCTCCCGCGAGCCGTTTTTCCCCTTCGATTGATAGGTGCTCCATCGACTAGGGGAGGTATCTCATTGGGTCGATGGGAAACTCGCGGTTGCGCACCTCGAAGTGCAGGTGCGGCCCGCTGGAGATTCCAGTATTGCCCGATTCGGCAATCGGTTGTCCCGCTTCTACGAATTGCCCCGAGTAGACGAAAACCCTCGATAGGTGTCCGTAGGCTGTGATGTAGTCATCCGCGTGGGAGAGTACGAGCATAGTTCCGTAGCCTTCTTCTTCTCCGACGTAGCTGACCAATCCCGCTGCAGCGGCGACCACGGTCGTTCCCTCTGGGACATCGATGTCAATTCCATTGTGGTGGTGGCGTAACTGGAGGACCGGGTGGACCCGCCAGCCGAATGTGGACACGACCTCACCCACAAGCGGCCAAATGAACCGGGTTTCCTTCCCTCTAGACAGGGAAACAACCGTTCTCCACGGCAGAGATGCATCCCTGGGGATGAGGATCTCCTCCCCGGCGTAGATCATCTCTGGGTTGGTGATCCGATTGGCGGCTGTGATTTCTTCAACGGACACGGCATAGGTAAGAGAGATGTCTGTGAGGGTCTGTCCCTTCTTGATTACGTGAAGAATCCCTTTCCGTGGGACGCGGAGGGTCTGTCCTGCCGCCAGCGATTCAGGGGAACGGATGCGATTGCTGGTGACTATTTGATCGACACTCACTCCAAGCAGGGAAGCGATTTGGCCCAAAGTTTCTCCTGCTTCGACCGTATGATCGAGGATGACTAGCCCCTCTCCGGCAAACCCATCCTCGAGGGGTGGCTCCTCAGTGATCGATTCTGGCAGTGTGGGTTCGTCTACCGGTGGCACGATGCTTGGGGAAGTCTCCGTCACGACGCCTTGTGTTGGAGTGGTGGGCTGGGATGGACCTCCCGAAAGCAACAGAATTGGGAGGAGAATCACTGCCAGCAGAAAGACAGCTACCAGAGCAACGCGGTCTTTGCGGATCGGCTTTTTCTCAATCACTGCTCATCAGCTCGAGGAACTGCTCGTTGTCCTTGGTTGCCTCCATCTTGTTCTTGACAAACTCCAACGCCTCTTGTGGATCGTTCAGCTCGCTCATCATCTTACGGAGGATCCATATGCGTTTCAATACCTTGTCAGGCACGAGGAGTTCCTCCTTGCGCGTTCCGCTCTGCTCGATATCGATTGCGGGATAGATTCGCTTGTTGGACAGGTTGCGATCGAGGATCAACTCCATATTGCCGGTGCCCTTGAATTCCTCGAAGACGACCTGGTCTAGCTTGCTGCCGGTATCGACGAGCGCAGTAGCGATGATCGTGAGACTTCCCCCCTCTTCGATGTTACGAGCGGCTCCGAAGAACTCCTTTGGCTTGTACAGAGCGGTTGGATCCATCCCGCCTGAGAGAAGCTTCCCAGAGGGAGCGACTGACAGGTTGTAGGCCCGCGCGAGCCGGGTAACGGAATCCATGAGGATGACCACATCATGTCCGTTCTCGACCAGTCTCTTGGCGCGATTGGTGACCAGTTCGGCAATCCGCGTGTGATGTCGCGGCTCTTGATCGAACGTCGCGGCAACGACATCCCCCTTTGCGATCGAACGGCGAAAATCGGTCACCTCTTCCGGGCGCTCGTCGACCAGGAGGACGAGGAGTTTCAAATCGGGGTGATTGGCGTTGATGCCGTTTGCAATTTGCTTGAGGAGGGTGGTCTTCCCCGCCTTTGGCGGAGAGACAATCAGCCCCCTCTGCCCTTTGCCGATTGGACAGAACAAATCGATGATTCGAGTGGAGACCTCCTCTGGATCGTGTTCCAACTGTAGGTGTTCGTCCGGGTGAAGCGGGGTGAGTTCACGGAAGTCGAGACGACGACGTGTCCCCTTGGCATCGCCATGGTTCACCTCTTCCACCTTGAGAAGTGCGAAGTAGCGCTCGTCGTTCTTCGGTGCGCGGATCAATCCACTCAATACATCGCCATCCCGCAAGCCGAACCGCTTGATTTGTGAAGGAGAGACGTAGATGTCATTACGTCCAGGAAGGCAGTTGCTGTCACGTAGGAATCCGTAGCCATCGGGAAGAATTTCCAGGATGCCCTCATTGACGGACAACTCGTTTGCCAGGGAAAGCTGTCCCATGATGGCGCGAAGCAGATCCTCTTTTCCCAGTTGTTTTCCGTTTCGTATCTTCAGTTTTTCGACGAGTTCTTGAAGCGATTCGAGGCTCATTTCTCGAAGCTCTGTGAGTTCCATAATCATATCACCTCAACGAGGAGTTCCTCGTTAGATAGCTGGCCAAAAGTCAAACAGACTCACGGTGGGAGGAAACGCCGCTTCTGGCCCGCTTCTGTGGATATTGCTGTGGGATTGGTAGTTGTTGGCTACTCTGGCCAAGCCGATCTTAAGGCCAGTTCCCGCCGCGGAATTTTGGGCGTTGGATAGCCCGATTGATCCATGTCCGATTCTGCTGCACTTCATGATCGCCTCCCAACAGGCCCAGCTGAGGAGCGGATGACTCCTGTGGCAGCAAGGAGGAATGCAAACCAGTAGGCGCTCATCCTGCGATTGAATCCTCGCCCATGACACCAGTCGGTCGGTTGATCCTGCCGCTTAGCGATCGTATTGTTCCTCCCTCACATGACGTGTTGAGTCCGGTTTTCATCAATTCTCTTTGCCGCGCTGGCGCCAATCAGTCCCGCTCACAGACAGAGGTTGGTTGGGTCGTTGTGACGCCCACTCGTCTTTGTTGAACAAAAGCTCCGTGCCTGCTGATGCTCGAATCTCGGCTGCCTTTCCTGCGACCGTTGTCATCTCTATCCTCGCCTTTTAGATGAGCATCCCGCGCGCTCTAGACGCTTTTAGTGACGGGCTGACCCGACAATCTATCTGACAGTGACTGGGTCATTGACCGACTTCTCGGCGGCTGGTTCCGGCTCACGGGCCTTGCGACAGGTATAGCGGAATTGAGCAAGCTGTGTTTCGGCGCTCTGGTGGCCTTGTCGCAGTTGAACGCGACGTTCATGCTACACCTTTTTCACGAGCCACTTGATCATGTCTCCGTACATCTTGAGCCGGTCGATCACGCCTTTTGTAAATCCTCGTTTCTCTTCTTTTAGGATGTGGGTGACTCCATCGAGTTTCACTCTTTCCCTGCGCCATCCTTCCTTTGCCGCCAGCTTGGAGAGGGCGATTTCGATCCCGTAGTCCATTTCTTCAATGTTCTCTTTTGCCCGTTGCCAAAGGTTTCTGGAGATGACACGTTGCCCGGAGGCGAACGGGTTGATCTTCTGTGCGATGTCGGTGTTCATCCGACCGTTGGTGAATACACCGACTACCATATCCGCCTGTTGTTCGCGATAGACCTCGATGAGCCGTTGAACATGTTCCTGTCTCAACCCGACCAAGTCTGCGTCGAGAAAGAGGAGAATCTCGTTGCGAGCGTGTCTCACTCCTTCGTCAAGGGCGGCCGCTTTCCCCCGGTTCTCTGGAAGAGAGATCACCTGTACGTCGAAGAAACGTTGGGCGACCTCGGCTGTTCCGTCGTCCGATCCGTCGTCCACCACGATGACCTCATCCACTGAAGGGCATTCAACAAGTGGCGTCAGGACAGCACTGATTCGAGAGGCCTCATTGTACGCAGGCACCACCACGGAAACACTCATTAGCTTGATGTTAGGACGACCCAATTAAGGGTATGAATCATGCTACAGCAAGTATTTTATCGTTTCACTGCGTGCAAGTCAATCTTGCTTGTCAATCTCGGCAGGTTCGCTAAAAAGGCGGGGTGACGTTTCCGGTACCAGTATGGGATTCAAGGCCGTAGCAACCGGGATTGTTCATGGTATAATCGGTTTTGCCGATCGAATTTCCACATTATGGAGGAGGTCCCTTACCCGTGTGGCTTGCGACAACCTGAAGCGGCGTGCCGATTTGTGTGAGCGCGCCGAAAGTGGCAAAGAGGCTGCGCGCTGGCCCTGCAAGGGAGCAAAGACCAATGGAGGCTAAGATCCCTGTTGTCATCCTAGGGGCTACTGGTGCAGTAGGACAGCGTTTCGTTCAACTGTTGGCCGATCATCCATGGTTCATGATCAAGGGACTGGCCGCGTCGGAGCGAAGCTCCGGTCGCCGCTATGCAGAAGTGTGCCGTTGGGTCATTCCGGACGATCCCCCGGCTCTCGTGGGCGAGATGGTCATCCAGCCGTTGGACCCAACTCAGTTGAAACCAGCAGAGACAGGACCAACCTCATCAACGACGATTGCTTTTTCCGCGTTGCCGGCCTCGGTCGCCCGTGACGTCGAGCCGCTGTTCGCCCAGGCTGGCTATGCAGTCTGCTCAAACGCCTCCGCCTTTCGCTACGATTCCGATGTCCCGCTTATCATTCCGGAGGTCAACGCCGATCACCTCGCCCTTATCGATCGACAGCAAGCCGGACGGAACTGGCAGGGCTTTATCACTACGAATCCCAACTGTACTATCACCGGCATTGCAGTGGCCCTCAAGCCGCTCGATACTGCCTTCGGCGTACGCCGGGTCTCTGCGACATCCATGCAGGCGGTGTCCGGGGCCGGCTATCCCGGTGTCGCCTCACTGGACATCCTCGACAACGTGCTCCCCTATATTCCCGGAGAGGAAGAGAAGATCGAACGTGAAACGAGGTTACTGCTGGGTAGTATCGTAGATGGGAAAAGGATTGAGGCGGATATCGCGGTGAGCGCACAAGCCAACCGTGTGCCCGTTGTAGACGGTCACACGATCTGTCTCTCTGTCGGTTTTGAAAAGCCCCCTTCTGTTGATGAAGCAATCGCTGTGTTGGCAGGCTTTCGTGGTTCGAAGGAAGTACAAGTTCTACCCAGCGCCCCGGAGCATCCAATCCTTGTTCGTCACCAGCCAGACCGGCCCCAGCCGCGCCTGGATCGGGATGCAGAGGGTGGGATGGCGGTGACAGTGGGACGCATTCGCCCGTGTGCTCTACTTGATCTACGCATGGTTGTCGTGGTGCACAACACTCTGCGCGGCGCGGCCAACGGGTCCGTGCTCAATGCGGAGCTTCTCGTTGCTCAAGGGCGCGTTGGATGAGATCCTACGGGCGGACCTCCGTTCGTGAGTTTCTGGGAGACTTCGTCGTCTACCGCAACCTGCAACCGGTCGACCGACGGCTTCCTTCCTTGAGGGAGGTAGCGCCTCGCGTGGGATTGTTACAGGGGTGCATTCCTCGCAAGTGCGAGCCAACCTACGCTCAAGTGATCAGCCATCTGCTTCGGCAAGCACGGGTGCTGGATGCCCCCGGGACTTCCATTGAGCGGTTGATCTACGTGGGCGATACGCGAATGAACGATGGGACTGCGTTTGGGCTGATCTGCCAAGCGGGTGGCTGGCCTGGCCTGGCGTTCATCGCTGCTGAGCGGGACGAGCCTGCGGAGGTAGAACTCGTCGAGCAACAGGAAGGCACCCTCTATTTGGCCAACCGGTGGGCGGCGTTGTCCAATTTCGACAGGTTCTGTCGCGATCGTGGATTGGTGATAGACGAGCGGACAGCCGTGATCGTTGATCTGGACAAGACGGCCTTGGGTGCACGAGGACGAAACGACCACGTCATAGATCAAGCCCGGCTGGAGGCTGTGCAAAGCACCGTCGGCGCATTACTTGCAGGGCGCTTCGATTCGGTGGCCTTTCGAGAAGCGTACGATCTGCTGAACAAGCCAGAATTCCATCCCTTCACTGCGGACAACCAGGACTATCTGGCTTACCTTTGCCTCATTCTGGGAAGCGGTCATCAGACACTGGAGGCGCTGGTAGCTGCAGTACGAGAAGGACGTCTTTCCAGCTTCGAGCAATACCTTGCCGAAGTGGATGTTCGCTCGGCAGAACTGCCCTCCGAGCTGCGGGTGATTCACGAGAGGATCCGTGAGGCAGTAGGGCGAGGCGACCCCACTCCGTTTAAAACGTTTCGTCGAAACGAATACCGGAGCACGGTCGAACGGATGGGTCAGTTGAGTGACGAAACGCCACCGACAACGCTGTTGCAGCATGAGATCCTCATCACTCAGGAGGTGCGGGAAATGGCGCTTTGTTGGCGGCAGCAGGGGGCTTTGCTGTTTGGCCTGTCGGACAAGCCTGATGAGGCCTCCATTCCAACGGAGGACCTGGCTGCACGAGGCTATCAGGCAATCCATCGTGTGGAAACACACGCGGTTGGAAGCTGAGTCCAAGGCTTTGCGGTAAGCCGGTTTGTCCCGATTACACTGGGTGCATTCTCAATCGTTCATTTCGTAGCGTATCCGCTGTACTTCGTATTGGGATATCTTCTCATTGCAGCCATGTACGCCACCGTTGGGGCGGCGATGAAGGACGTCCATTCCGGTGGGCACAAGGGATGGTGGGGATAGTTCCGTATCTGCCGATGATGTTTGTCGCCGCCATCGTCGAGCATCCAGAGCAAACCTGGGTCCGGATCGCTTTGTTCTTCCCGCCGTTTACGCCCTCCTTGATGCTGATTCGGCTCGCGATTGCGAAGGTGCCGTGGCGGGATGTGCTGGTAAGCCTCGTACTTCCTGCAATCTCCGTCTATGTGCTGATGCGATTTGCCGCCAAGGTGTTTGAGGTAGCGATGCTGATGTATGGCAAGCCCGCAGCCTTTCGAGAGATTTGGCGGTGGGGCATACGCTCGTCTCATCGTTTCGGCTCCTTCGAAAGCTGAGTATTCTAGCGGAACTGCCGTGTATCCTCCCTATCGTGTGAAGGGATTTGACCCCCACCCAGCGTTTGGGGATACTGCGGCTAGGTCAACCAAGAGTGAGGGGGTCACGATGAAGCAGTTGGTAGTTTTGGTAGGGCCTGCGGGCTCTGGAAAAACAACGTTTCAACAGCAGTATCCGGAGTGGGCGGTGGTATCGAAGGACAACATCCGGCGGACGATCTTTCATCGTGACTTCGACCTCGACTACGAGAACACCGTGGAGCGGATCTTCGCAGCCACGTTGGTTGAGGCCGTGGACTCCCCCGCAGAGGTGATCTGTGTGGACAACACAAACCTGACGCGATCAGAGCGAGAGGCCTTGATTGAGGTAGCGCAACTCTCGGACCGAAAACCGATCGTGTATGTCATGCCGAAACTCACGCTCGAGGAGATGTTTGAGAGAAAGAAGCAGCAGCTCAGTCAGCTTGCTCAAGATCATCGTCATATTCAGGTCAATGGTTTTCCAAGAGAACGCTACGAGAGGATCTATCAGGGCTATGAAGAAGTAGAGGACGATGAGGGGTTTACGGAAGTGATGCATGTGGCTTCCGTTCCGGCACCACCTTTGCGAAAGACCAAGCGCGTTCGCAAAGCCCGCCGCACAAGAACCCGCGGCATCACTGAACTTAAGCCCTTGCCGCTGTTTGCACAGTAGAAAAACAATTCGCTGCGATGGGTATCGGAAGCTACGCACTCGTCTGATGTGTCTCCTGCAGAATCTGTTGATGAGAGTGCTGTCTTTCTTAGAATCGTTGGTTGCTACCTCCAGAGCAATCGATGTGCCAATCTGCATGGGTTGCCCAGCCGTACTGAAACATCGAGTGTGAGACGCAGCCTCCTTGGGTGGAGGTGTGACACGATGGCCAGACTTCTGCCTGCCTGGCCGGGGGTCGCTTCTGATTGATTAGGTGGCTTTCTTGTCTTGTCGATGCCTTAACTTGCGTTTATACTGATTCCGATTGACAAACTAGAGGAGGTATCGGATGAACAAGGCGGAGTTCGTCGAGAAGTTGGCAAAGAAGGCCGGGCTGACCAAGAAAGATGCAAACAAGGCGACCAATGCAATGCTGGATTTGATCACGGCAGCATTGGCGGGGAATGAACCGGTGCTTCTGACCGGATTCGGCAAGTTCGAGGCGAGGACACGGAAGGCGTCAACGCGGATTAATCCGCAAACGGGGAAGAAGCTGAGCGTTCCGGCGAAAGTTGTGCCCGTGTTTAAACCAGGGAAGAACCTGAAGACGACCGTTGCCAAGAAGGCAAAGAGGAGGTAAGCCACTAATACGTTTAAGTACACAGTAGGAATGCCGTGGGGGGAGGCCCCTGTCTCCCCCCTTTGTTCTTCGGAGTCGCATACGTATGTGGTCCTCCAGGTTCTTGACTGCATCCCAGGTGATCAATAGGAAGGGCCTCTCTCTTTCGGAGTATCTTAGCCCGAAAAGACTGCCCTGGGATTCCATTCACAAGCAATCGACAAAAAAGGCATCCCACGACGTGGCGGAGCGCCTTTTCTTTACGTCTTAATGGTATCGATTATCCTGCTGCCTGCATCAGGAAGTTGACGAACTCCTCCTCGGGGACCGCTCCTTCGAAGCTGATCTTCTCATTGATGATGACCTTGGGTACCGCCATGACGTCGTGGCGGTTGGCAAGATGCGGAAACTTTGGAGCCATTAACATATCCGCTGTAATGTTGTCCGAGGCGATCGCCAACATGTGGGCGGTGTGCACCGCCCACGGGCAGTACGGACAGCTCGGAGTGACGAAGACCTGGATGTGTGCTGTGCCAATCCGGCGAGTTTTTCTCTGCTGGCCTGCGAAAGAGGGATCGTTTCAGTTCCTACGGCGAGGATGTCCTCGACCAGCGACGAAAACTCGTAGCCGGCAGGTGCCCCGAAGAACCGGATGCCGTAGTCCTTTTCTCCCTCGACAATCACCGCCGGAACAAGCTGGACGCCATAGGTTTCTGCCTTCTGTTGATCCGTCACAAGATCGTAGACTGCAAGGTCGATCTTGTCGGACAGCGAGGCGGTCTCCTCCAGCAATTCGCGGGTGCTGCGACAGGAGAGACACTCAAACTCCTGGGCGAACATCACCAGGCGCACCGTCTTGGTCAGCTGGTTAAATCTGGTCGTCAGCGTTTTTCGGTCTCTTTCTGCAAGCAGAGCCATCGGCTTCTCCTATGTTTTCTCCAATAGTGCGTCGATTCGCGGGCGGTCGAAGCCAACCACCATCTCCCCGTCGATATCGATAACAGGTACGCCGTACTGTCCGGTTTTCTCTACCAGCTCGCGTGCCCGGTTCACGTCGGCAGCAACGTCGACCTCTTCGTAGGTGATCCCACGTGTGGAAAGGTAGTCTTTCACTGCCTGGCACCACGAGCAGGTCGGCGTTGTGTATATCGTCACTTGGTGAGTCATCGGTTCTCCTCCTGGGTTAGTATTCTGATGAGGCTGCGGATGTGGCTGTTCAAGCGATAGCAGTTTCGTGGGCCATTTTTGTTCTTGACGACAACCCCGGCGCGTTCCAGTTTTGCGAGGTGATAAGAGACTGCCGGCTGGCTGAGGTCAATCCGTCCCAAGATCTCCTGACACTCTACCCGGCCTTCTGTCAGCATCTCAACAATCTCTAAACGGGATTTATTGGCCAGGGCAGCGAAGATCTCCACCCACTGCTTGCGTCCTGCATCGTCTAGCATCGGTTGCTCCTCATCACGCAGCTATCTAGAATGATGCCCCGACGCTCG
>CAZMOL010000028.1:0-19446 GCA_964568045.1 uncultured Thermotogae bacterium | reverse complement strand
AACAACAGCGGCTCAACGAGTGGTTTTAGTACCGCCAGCTCGTAGGCCAGGGCTGAGTTGAAGAGGATATCCGCCCGCTCCTGGTACGGAAAAATATTCTGCTTCTCCCCCCTGCGGACTCCTTCCCACAGGGCGATGGTCTCTGCCGCCGAATAACCGCGGTATACCGCGTCACGGACAATGCGACGGATGAGGCGGGTGTCGGTGGTGGGAACACGATTGTGGCTGTCCAAATTGAGCTGGGTAAGGGCGGAAACGAAGATGCGATATGCCTCTGCCTCGAGGAAGTTCTCCAACAGATTCGGGTTCAGGCCGTGGATTCCCTCCACAATCAGAATCTGATCCGGCTGCAGTTGAGCCGTTGGCCCAGGTGTCCGCTTGCCGGTCCTGAAGTTGTATTGTGGAAGGGACACTTCTTTGCCGTCCAGAAGAGCGTGTAGTTGCTCTGTCAACAGGGTCACATCGAGTGCGGAAAGATGGTCGAAATCGATCTTTCCTCCTTGTGCCTTCTTCAGGTGTGCACGGGGAAAGAAGTAGTCGTCCATCGCCAGCGGATAGGGATGGATCCCATTTGCGAGAAGCTGAACGGCGAGGCGTTTGGAGAAGGTCGTTTTCCCGGAGGCGGAGGGGCCGGCGATGAACACAAGTCGATGGTCTTCATCGTGGCGTGTGGCAAGGATGCCTGCAATCTCGGCGATCCGTTTTTCGTGCAGTGCCTCTGAGACGAGGATTACCTGGTTGATCCTGCCTGATCGGATCGCCCTGTTCAATGAGCCGACGTCACGCACTCCAAGCACAGCCAGCCATTCCCTGTACTCGTTGAATACCTCGCGCAGGGTGGTGAATCGCTGCGGCGGAGGGAGTTTCGTCGGGTTCTCTCGTCGTGGAAACCGGAGGATAAACCCTCCTGGGAAAGGATCTAATCCGAAGGTGCGCACGTAGTCGGTTGATGGAAGCATGTAACCGTAGAAGTAGTCGAGAAAGCCGTTTAAGGAGTAGAGATGGAGGTGGTTGTCCGAGTAGTCATCGAGGAGGCGCACCTTGCCAAGTTCCCCACGTGCAAGGAAGACTTTTTTTGCCTCGGCAACCGACACTCGCTTTCTTTCGATCGGACGATCCGCGCGCACCAACTCTCGCATCCGTGCTTTAATGCGGGAGAGTTCTTTGGTCGTAAATGCTTTTCTTTCTTCTACTCGACAGAAGTAGCCTCCGTAGGGAACAGAATAGTCGATGCACACATGTGCTGTTGGGAAGAGTTCGTGAGCCGCAACGATCAGCAGGAAGGAGAGAGTGCGGCAGTAGATGCTCATCCCATCGGAATCGGAGAGAAAAACGGGCTGTGTCGCTACATCTTGTACGACCGGCCAGGCAAGTTCGCGCAACTGCCCGGAGATGGCCGCTGCCATCGGCGGATTCTCTGCGTCGGGGAAGGCGATGCGAAAGATCTCTACAAGTGGCGTGTTCCTTGCGGCCTCAAAGACGCGGCCGTCGGGTAGACGCACCTGAACGGTTTCTCGTCCTTTTGTCTGATGTATTGGTGATGGCTTGTTGGTCATGGGATTCACCCTTGCTGAGAGGAACCCTCACTCTACCACTTGATTCAGGGTGTGTCAACCGATTCGTGCGGCCGTGGGAATCCTCTCTAGGTCGAGCACTTGAGCAGTGGAACAACCGTGTCGTTGAGTTTGCCGATGACGCGATCAAGATCCTCCATCACCCGTTGCGGCGAAACAGATGCTTCTCGTTCCCCACGCAGGCTTGCCACGGCGACACCATAGGGTGCGGCTTTAGTGAGCCAATCCTTGGGGATTTCATCGGATAGGTCTACGTCGTTCATTGCCGCCCAGGCAAGGGTCCAGGCGCGTACCACGTTTCCCACATCGTAACCCCCGCCGCCGAGGGCAAGCCAAGGCTTTCCCAGCTCGTGAAAGGTGTTGACAAAGTGCTCGAACTGGCGCAGGCTCATTTCCAGGCCGGCTACGCGATCTCCCAGGAGGGCATCGGCGCCGAGTTGTGTGACCAGAATGTCCGGATCGTAGGTCTTAAGAAACGGGAGTATCACCTGGCTCAGTGCCTTTTCGAATGCATCATCACGCGCGCTGGGCAGGAGCGGAATGTTCACCGCATAGCCACGCCCCTCCTCCTGTCCGATTTCATCGACGAATCCACTTCCCGGGAAGATGGTGTGCCCGCTTTGGTGGACGGAGATTGTGAGCACGCGGTTCGTCTTGTAGAACGCATGCTGTACTCCGTCGCCGTGATGTGCGTCGATATCGACGTAGGCAACTCGCTTTCCATTCTCAAGCAAGGTATTGATGGCAAGTACGACGTCGTTGATGTGGCAGAAGCCGGAAGCGCTAGCGGGCATGGCGTGGTGCAGGCCACCGGCGATGTTGAACGCCACCTCGGCCTTGTCGGCGAGGATCTCCTTGGCACAGTCAATAGAGGCCCCGGCAACGTACATCCCCCATTCGTAGACCCCTGGAAAAACCGGATTATCTCCGGTTCCCAATCCGTGCGCGAACAGATTGGGAACCCACATCCCCGTATCAGTAAGACGGAGGATTTCGACGTAGCCTTCCGTGTGAAAGCTCAGTGCCTCTTCCTCGGTTGCCTCACGAGGTTCGAGTGTGCGGATCGAAGGTGCGTTCGTGAGGCCGTAGGCTTCCATCAGATCGTAGGTGAGACCGAGACGGTAGATCTTGAACGGATGAAGTGGGCCGAAGTCATACCGCAGTAGCTTGCGTGGATCAACGAGGCAATTCACTACGAGTAGGCCTCCTCCTCATGAGGGATGATACCCTTCCTCAAGGCGGTGTGGCAACCGACCGATAGTCTGTGCATCTTGCGGCTTGAGTTGTTCTGGTCTTGGAGTGGAGCGGACAGAAGAAAAGACGCGTGATTCCGTGCTCGACGGTGGCTCAGAGATTCCATGTCTGTTTGAAATCGGATATCTCGAGCCCCCAGGGGTCGCAGCCGAGAGGAAGTGAGAAGCCTGCCGTCTCTGCGAGGGCATGAAGCTGGCCGCCGATCTCCCAGACACCTTTGACGTTCCCCGCACTACACGAAACGGCATCAGCGAAGGATTGCGTAACCGGGACGAGTGCCAGAACGTGATCTGGAGTATTGTCGGCATCGGTGTCTACATGCGCCATCAACGCGCTGTATCCCCTTGCTTTCACAAGACTCACAAAAAGGATGGTGGTGTCCTCGCAATCGCCTCCTGCGGTGTCCACAAGGGTCTCCAGCGGATAGAGTGGGTACTCCAACCCCACCGGGTCAGGAGTGTACGCAATGGCACTCTGGATGAAGGTCAGAGCATATTCCAGGAATGCTTCATATTCTCCTCCTGCTCGAGTCCATAGCTCATCAGCCAAGTCTTTGAGTGTTGGGTCGTCCAGCGGATCCAAGACGTAGTCATCGTAATCGTAGTTGCCGGAAAATGGCTGTCGCATCTGATTGTGGTAGTGCTGATAAAGGGTTTCAGAAAGCAGGACCTCCAGATATTGAGGGCCGTCTTGGTTCGTCCACTGGTAGCGGCGAAGGATTTGTCCGGTGGGAGTCTCCAAGACTGAGATCTGCTTGTCAGTGGAGTGTACCGCATTTCGATTGTCCCGAACGCGCAGTGTCACAGTGAACGTTCCCGGCACGGGGTAGGCGTGAGACACTGTCAAGCCGGTCCGTGTCTGGCCATCCCCAAAGTCCCAACTGTAGGAGACGATGTAGCCATCTGGATCAGTGGACGTGCTGGCGTCGCACAAAATAGTCAAAGGGGCATACGCGTAACCGCCCACTGAGACAGAGGAGAAGCGCGCGATCGGTAGCGTGTTGGAGGTTGGTAGGAAGCAGCCGGTCAGAAGCAGAAGCCCTCCCAAGACAAAAGAGATGCCAACAGTCCACCCTATCCTTTTCGCCGTCAAGAAACGTCCCTTTCAATCTGTATTTCCGTCGGCCTAACATTCTATGCGGTCGATGGGATTGGTTCAATGGGAGGAGAAACGTTGTCTGTTTCGGATCAGAAGCGGATGGTTGCGTTGACCGTCCATCCAATCTGTGCTACCATAGCTGCCGTTTGGGAGGGGTTGGCATGTACATGATCATCGTGGGGGCGGGTAGCATCGGCGCCAGCTTGATCGAAATCGCTGTCAAGGAGAAAAATAACGTAGTGGTCATCGATGAAAACGCGGACCGGGCCAAGGAGATCAGCAACAAGTACGACATTACCGTCCTAAATGGGGATGCCACCTCGGCAGAGACCGTGCGTGAAGCAGGTTCAGACCGGGCCGATGCTCTGATTGCCACGACAAGCGATGACGCAGTCAATTTGATGGTTGTCTCTATCGCTGAGGGGTTGGATGTCCCGTCTATCGTCTCTGTGGTCAACGATAAGGAGCACGCCGAGTTTTTCCGCAAACTTGGGGCAAACGTGATGGAGAACCCGGAAGAGGTAGTAGCAAACCACTTGTACAACGCGGTGAAACGCCCCAAAGTGAAAGACTTCACAATCCTCCCTCAAGGGGACCAGATCTTTCGCCTGACGGTGAACGAGGGATCCCCTCTGGTGGGTAAGACTCTTGCTGACAGTTCGAAACGCGGGGTGATCCCCAACACCGTCCTGTTGTTAGCCGTTGAACGGGCCGGGGAAAGAGCCATACCTAACGAAGACACGACGATCGAGGCTGAGGATGTGCTCACTGTTTTCTCGATGGAACGGGCCAGTGATGAGCTGGTCGAGAAACTGACCGGATGAGGATCCCAGCTCTTAGCGTAAATCAAGACCTGCAAATTATCCTGCGTGACCTAGGCCTACTCGTGCCAGTTGTGGGCATTATGGCCTTCCTGTCGCTTGTCGTTCCGTTAATCTTTAATGAGCCCTTTGCTTTCCTTCCCCTCGGTATTACAGCTGTTGTCTCCTTGGGACTGGGGATCTGCCTTTATCTCCCATTCCGAAATGCAGGAGAGACCAAGCTGAGGCATGGAATGATTATTGCCTCGTTTGGCTGGCTGCTAGTCGCTGCATTGGGGTCACTTCCATTCGTGCTCACAGCGATATTCGCGCAGCGCAGCGGTGTTGGTTCGACAACGCTTCTGTATTTCACAGACCCTGCAAGCGCCTTCTTTGAAGCGGTCTCTGGCTACACCGGGACTGGCCTGACGATGGCAGCTCGTGCCGATCTGCTGCCAAAGACCATTCAGTGGTGGCGTAGTTTCTCTGAATGGATCGGCGGAATGGGAGTGATCGTCCTCATGCTGGCAATCCTCGCTGGTCCCCGTCCGGGATCCGGTACCCACAGTCTTTACTACGCCGAAGCACGGGGGGAGAAGATCCACCCGAGCATCGTCTCGACCCTGCGCACGATGTGGTGGATCTTTCTGCTGTACACGTTCATCAGTGTCGTCTCTCTGTGGGGGGCAGGGATGCCGATCTGGGATGCGGTTAATCACGCGATGACCGGTATCTCCACGGGTGGGTTCTCCGTAACCGATAACAGTATGGCCTCCTACAACAGTGTATCCATTGAGTTGATCTTGTTGCCGATTATGTTGTTTGGAGCGATCAGCTTTGCTGTGCATTACGAGCTGATGCGAGGGAAGGGGAAGGTCTTGGTGCAAGACTTCCAGACCCGCTGGCTTCTTATCCTTCTCGTAGTGGGGATTGCGCTCCTTGCTTTGGAGAACGGACTGGTCTTGGGCCCGCTTCGCGGTCTACGCGATTCAGCGTTCCAGTTTGTTTCGGCGATGACATGCACGGGCTTTCAAACGGCCAATATCGGTTCGTGGAGCACAACGGCGAAGCTTCTTCTTGCTGCAGGTATGTTCTTTGGTGGAGCGGCCGGGTCAACGGCTGGGGGAATTAAGGTGATCCGCATGCTGATCCTGATGAAGGGAGTGGGGTGGCGGTTTCGCAAGATCGTCTCCCCACGAGGAGCGATTGTTCCTTTCCGGATCGGATCGACAGCAGTCGATGAGAGCGATGTGGGACAACGGTTGGAGGATGCCTCCCTGATCACCTTCTTGTGGCTTGTCTTCCTTGGTGGAGGTGTGATCGTGTTGTTGCACGCCTCCCCGCCGCATTTTACCCTTTCCGACGTGATCTTCGAGGTAGCCAGCGCCCAAGGCAATGTTGGCCTATCGGCAGGAATCACAGCGCCGAGCATGCCGACACTGAGCAAACTTGTCTTGTGTTTCAACATGTGGATTGGGCGGTTGGAGATTATCCCCGTCTTGATGCTCGTTCGCTCTTTGTTCCACGGGGTTCAATAGGCCGCGCCTGGCGCTCTTAGCAAATACCCCTTATCTTGACTCCTGGCCTAAACCGGTAGCGGAAATGGATTGCTATAACTTTGAGCTGAAAGTGTGCTTATTACATGTTCTATTAGCCTAGTGGATGATATAAGATGTACGCATCCGCTTCCGTGCAAACGTGTGCTAAGGTCAGTATAATTCGATGTTTGCTAAGATCGATTCGAGTTGTACCGAAAGGAGGTGGGAGGTACGAAACATCCTTTGTTTAGGCAACGTCGTTTGGGTTGCAAACCATAGGAGGTGACGTTTCAATGCGTACGACATGGGCGGTAGTATTTTGCACCCTAATGTTAGTAGGTGGTTTGGTGGGCACGTGCTTTGCGGCTGGTACGTTGGTGGTGGGACTTGAAGCAGAACCGACATCGCTAGATCCTCATCAGCTCACGGATTACAACTCGGTCCGTGCAGCGGCAGCGCTGTTTGATACCTTGACGCAATTTAAGCCAGGAACCACGGAGATCAAGACGGGTTTGGCCGAATCGTGGGACATCTCAGACGATGGATTGACGTACACTTTTCATCTACTCAAAGGTGTCTTCTTCCATGACGGCACAACATTCACAGCGGATGACGTGAAGTTTAATTTTGAGAGGACGACGGACCCCGATCACCCCTATTACGACACAGGCGTTTTTGGATACGCGGATTTCACCTTGGGAATGATCGACGCGATCGAGGTGGTGGATGACTATACGCTGGTATTGCACCTCAAGTATACCTTTGCTCCTTTCCTGAAGAACCTGGCGATGATGTCGGCCGCCTTTGTCAGCCCGGAATCCCTCGAAGAATACGGAGCGGACATCGTGGTGCATCCCGTCGGAACCGGTCCGTTTCAATTCCGCGAGTGGGAACCGGGAGTGAGGGTCGTTCTCGACCGCAATCTCACGTATTGGGGCGAACCAGCTACGCTGGACACCCTGATTTTCCGACCGATCATCAACCCCCAGAGCCGATTGGCCGCCCTGGAAACCGGAGAAGTGGACTTCATGGTCAACCCACCTCCGGAAGACGTGGCGCGGCTGCGTGCGGATCCGGATTTTGACGTGGTAGCAAAGCTCGGGCAGCACACGTGGTGGATTGTGTTGAACTGCCAAATGCCGCCGTTTGACAACAAGCTCGTCCGCCAAGCCGTGCACTATGCCGTGGACAAGAAGGCGATTGTCGATAGCATTCTGCGCAACACCGGCGAGGTGGCCGTTAACCCGTTGCCGACAAACGTGTGGAGCTACACCGAAGACGTAAAGCTCTACGATTACAACCCACAGAAGGCCCGCGATCTGCTCGCTCAAGCCGGCTATCCCAATGGGTTTGAAGTCGAATTCTGGGTTCCGGAAACCGGGTCTGGGATGCAACAGCCGGTAGAAATGGCAACCGCCATTCAGGCGTATCTCTCTGCAGTTGGCGTTACCGCTAACATCCAAACGTGGGAGTGGGGAACATATCTGGATAAGGTCTTCGGACCCCCGGCGGAAGAGATTCCCCCGATGCATGAGATGTCCTGGATCATGGACAATGGCGATCCGGACAATTTCCTATACATTCTGTTGAGTGGGGAACAATGGCCGTTGGATGGTTTCAACGAATCGTTCTACAAGAACGAAGAGGTGGATCGCCTACTTCGCGAGGCGAGGGTCGAGCTTGACACTGACAAGCGCCTGCCGCTCTACGTGGAAGCGCAGAAGCTCATCTGCGAAGACTCCCCGTGGATCTGGGTGGATCACGCCTACGAGACTTTTGTGATGAAGGCCGGGATCCAGGGCTTCGTGTTCCAGCCGACACAAGGGATCCTCCGCTTCGAGCGGGTAACCTTCGAATAACGGATACGGCGAAAGACTGAGAGGATGATCACTTATCTCATTCGGCGGTTACTTTGGCTCGTACCCGTCCTTGTGGGGGTCACCTTCTTGGTCTTTCTGACGATGTACTTAGCACCCGGGGACCCGGTCAAGATCATGCTGGGTCCCCGGGCAACCAAAACGACGATTGAACGGGTGCGAACAGAACTGGGGATGGATCGCCCCTTGCCGGTCCAGTACTTCTCTTGGCTTACCCGCATCCTGACCGGTGACTGGGGGCGCTCCATCCAACTGCGACGCCGAGTGTTTCCCCTCGTAACGTCCCGGTTTAAGTCTACAGCCCTTCTCGGTTTCTCCGCTCTACTGCTGGCGAGTCTAGGCGGGATCGGCGCGGGTATTGCCGCGGTCTTCAAACGGCAGACCGGATGGGACCGCCTGTTCACTTTCTTCGCAATTGTCGGATTCAGTATCCCGGTCTTCTGGTTGGGGCTCATCTTTCAACTGGTCTTCGGCGTGCGCTTGGGGTGGTTGCCCACATCGGGGATGGTGTCCTCGGTGGGGGGAGGCGGAGCTGGGGACATGTTGTACCATCTGATTCTACCGGTCTTGGCCCTCTCGGCAGAACCGATGGCACTCATCGCCCGCATGACGCGCTCATCCATGCTCGAGGTCATCCAGGAAGACTACATCAAAGCCGCGCGTTCCAAGGGGCTGACGGAAACGATGGTGCTACTGAAGCACGCGCTGAGAAACGCGCTTGTTCCCATCTTGACCGTCATTGGCATGCAGTTGGGATTTGTCTTTGCGGGATCGGTCTTTGTGGAGGCGATCTTCTCCTGGCCGGGAATCGGAAACCTCATCGTCAACGGCATCTTGGCGAGGGACTTTCCGATTGTTCAAGGTTCGATCCTGTTGATCGCCTTGTCCTACGTTCTCATCAATCTCATCGTCGACATGTCTTATGCCTACGTGAATCCGTCTCTCCGCTATGACTAAGACGAACGGATACAAAAGGCAATCCGAATGGGTCCGAGCGCTGCGACAACTGGTACGAGATCGCACGGCGCTTGTCAGCTTCGTCGTGCTGTGCGGTCTGTTGCTCGCCTCGCTGCTTGCCCCCTACCTGGGGTTGCCCGACCCCAATGTAATTGAGCTGCGCGATCGCCTTGCTAGCCCCGGGCAGAGCGGTCATCTCCTCGGGGCGGATGAACTCGGCCGAGACTACTTAAGTCGACTGGTATGGGGAGGCCGAATCTCGATTGCCGTCGGGTTTTTTGCGGTACTCCTTGCCTTGGGTGTCGGCCTGATTCTCGGCCTTGTCACTGGATACTTACGCGGTGGATGGGATCTCACGATCATGCGATTCATCGATGTTCTGATGGCCTTCCCTTACATCCTGCTCGCCATCGCTATCGTTGCGTCCTTGGGTCCCGGTTTGAGGAACACGATGATCGCCCTGGCTATTGCTGGCGTACCCTATTACACACGCATTGTGCGGGGGTCGGTCCTCGGGTTGATGGACAGGGAGTTCATCCAAGCGGCCAAAGCCGTGGGGGCACCACCGGTGAGGATTATCCTTAGGCATCTGTTGCCGAATGTGGTCGCTCCGATGATCGTGGCTGCCACATTGGACGTCGGCTGGATGATCATGGCAGGAGCAGGAATGAGCTTCCTGGGGCTGGGCGCCCAGCCCCCCGATGCCGAATGGGGACTGATGCTGAGCAACGGCAGCAAGTACCTGCGCACGGCGCCGCACCTGTCGCTGTTCGCAGGCATGGCAATCTCCCTCGTGGTGCTTGCACTGAATTTCATCGGCGACGGACTACGCGACGCGCTAGACCCCAAGGTGCAGCGCTACTGAAAAGGAGGTTTGAGTGATTGTACCGAGCACGTTCTCGATCGTTGCATGCGATCTCAAGACCGGAGAATGGGGGATCGCTGTCCAATCGAAGTTCTTGGCTGTCGGGTCGACCGTTCCGTGGGCCAAGGCAGGTATTGGGGCAGTAGCCACCCAGTCTTATGTCAATACAACCTATGGCCCAAGGGGGCTGGCGCTCCTTCAGCGGGGGCTTTCTGCACAGGAGGCCCTCGATAAGCTCGTAGACGACGATCCGGGCAGGGAGTTGCGGCAGGCAGGCATCGTTGATGCTCATGGCCGTTCGGCCTCCTTCACCGGTGCCAAATGCCTCGATTGGGCCGGCGGGATCACCGAAGATGGGTTTGCCTGCCAGGGGAACATCCTCGTTTCTGAGAAGACGGTGGAAGCAATGGCTGACACCTTCACCACCATACAGGATACTTGCCTCGCGGTGCGTCTGTTGATGGCTTTGAAGGCGGGGCAGAAAGCGGGTGGTGATCGCCGTGGGCAGCAATCAGCCGCGCTGCTTGTGGTCAAAGAGGAGGGCGGTTACGGGGGATTCAACGACCGCTACGTCGATCTGCGCGTCGATGATCATCCAACTCCTATCGAAGAACTGGAACGGATATTCGAGCTGCATCAACTGTACTTTGCGTCTCCCAAGCCAGCGGATCTCGTTCCCCGCAACGCCGAGATTACCCGCGCCGTCCAGGAGGCGCTGTCAACACTCGGCTATTATCCTGGAGATCCTGACGGTGTCTGGTCCGCCGAGTTGGAGCAAGCGCTGTTCAGCCTCTGCGGGACCGAGAACCTTGAGGAACACTTACGGGACGACGAGCAGTTCGACCTGCGAATTCTTCACCATATGGAGAGACTGCCAAGGGAATCGCACTGAGGCCTGTCAAATTACAGCAGTAAAAAATACCTAAAGCGGACTTTTCATCAAGTGCTTTGGCAAGATTGCCTTCACGCGGAGCAGGCCTCACCGGAAGAATGACAACTGCTTTGTGGAACAGAAGAACTACTCTGTGGTGAGAAGGGCGGTAGGATACCACCGTCACGATACCGAAGAAGAACTGATTGTACTGAATGAACTCTATGATGCTCTTTGCCTATACACGAAATTCTTTCAGGCGGTGATAAAGCTGGCTGAGAAGATACGGCTTGGGAGCAGGGTGAAGAAGAAGTACGATCGAGCAAGGACCCCATTCCAGAGGATGTTGGGATCGTTCTTAATTGCCGAACGAAACGAGGAGGAGTTTAAGCAGGAATACGCGACCATGAATCCCGTCGAACTGAAAAGAGCGAACATGGGGCTGCAAGACAGATTGAGCGCGGTGACCCAGTCAAAGAGAAATGAGCACAAGGAGAACTAAGACGTTACAACTCTGGAGTACATTTTCTCGTGAGGCAACGAATGATTCTTCGACTACATTCCTAGATGAGGCGACAGGGTTTCTCAAGGTCATTCCAGCAGTGGCTGACAAGTTTATTCTAGGAAATACACTCATATATGCTCATCGCCTTTCTGTGGCGAGCTCTCCCTACTCAAGAGGCAGCAGGTGGCTTCGCGCGTTGTTTCTTTGACTCGTTAAGCTTTGTGAGGAAGGTAGAAGCTGCGGCGGAGTCTACACGTCGTAGACGAAGATTCTTATTCTCCAGCTGGACGATCACGTCCTTTCCAATGGGGAAGACTCCTATTTGGTCCAAGTTGTACTCGCGCGCGATATCGGAAGTGTCCAGTGGTGTGTCCATTACTTTACGCGTGAAGAGGGAGAGACTTCGGTGCAATCGACCTAGACGAGCACCCTGACCATTTCGTGCTCGTTCTCGACCTTCGTGAGTATCGGGGAGCTGTTGCTTGGCCAGTTCTATCACTACTGTTCCCCGCTCGGTCAGAACCAGGGTCAAACGGTCTTCGCCATCTGAGAGGCGAGAGACCTCTGCCATCCACGCGACCTCATAGATCTGTTGCCTTCCCAACCCCTTCAGCTCCCGCTCACCCAGAGAAAGATAATGAAGCCCCTTTTGAAGGGTTGCCGAGCTTCTCACCCGTTCTGTAACGAGGATCTGCCCGCCTTTTGCCAAACTGGAAAGCCGTTGAGAGAGGTTGACCGAATGGCCGATAAGATCCACATCGGTCATGATTGGCGTACCGCAGGTCAGACCAATTCCTACATCAATGGGATCTTCCGGAGATTGCTTATTGCGTGACCGGATCTCCCGTTGGAGTTTTGCCGCTGCTTGGATTGCTTGCGATGAATCGGAGAATGCTGCCATGATCCCGTCCCCCATCTTTTTGGCGATGATTCCTCCGTGTTCCTCGATGGTTTTCTCAAGCAGTTCCTCGTGGAGTTTGGAGAGGCGATAGGCGGCTCGATCCCCTTGGCGGGCTGTATAGGAGGAGAAGCCACGGATATCGCTGAACATTACCCCGATTTCATTGCCGGCTTCTATCCGAGCACGGATCTGCTGACGATTCTTGAGGGTTTGGCTCCAAGACATCTGGTTCTGCCTCCGGAATTGGAAAATCTATCCACTGCATTATATCATCCAGAGTCCAACGAGACATTTCATGCAAACAGGGAGGAAGCATGGACAAACAGGACGTCATTGGGCTGCTGGGGAAAGCGCCGCTCTTTTCGCGCCTGAGCAAGAAAGGACTTGAAGCCATTCTGAAATCCGCAACTGAAAAGGCATTCGGCGCGGGAGAGAGGATCCTGCAAGAAGGTGAATCTGGAGTGGGATTCTATCAGATTCTGGAAGGCAGCGCACAGGTGATCCGAGGGGACACAGAACTTGCCAGACTTGGCCCGGGCGACTTCTTTGGCGAGCTGGCTGTGCTTGATGGTAAGCCACGTACTGCCGATGTCGTTGCCCTCGAGGACACAACGTGTCTCATTCTTACACGCTGGGCGATGAAGAGTATCATCCCCGCCCATCCGGATGTGGCGCTGGGGATGCTTGAAGAACTCGCTCGCCGTTTGCGGGAATCCAATCGCGCTTTGAGCTGATAGCGATGGACAAGATCGCCGTCACCTGCCTTGGCTCCGGGGCGGCGCTGGGAAGACAACGTTTGTGGAGTTCATTGCTTCTTGACGATCGAATCTTGCTTGGGCTTCCACCAACTGCGATCCAGCAGATGTATCGACTGGGGAAGACGCCGGCAAAAGTCGAGCACATCTTCATCAGCCACCTTCATGCCGATCATCACTTCGGACTTCCGTTCTTTCTTCTTCTGTTCTGTTATCTCCACGAGAGGAAGGACCCGCTGTACATTATCGGGCCTGCCGGTATCGGACAGGCTTCGCAGCAGCTGTTTGATCTGGCCTGGCCCGGGTTGAGAGGGGCGGGCATCCTGCCGAAAGTGCCCGTCGAGTACGTTGAAGTTGAGGCTTCCGGCAACCTTTCCACCGGCACTCTTGCCTTCGAAGCAGTGAAATTGAAGCACTTCGACATGGATGCGTTCGGCTACCGGTTTGCCCACAAAGGACGACAGATCGCGTTTACCGGCGATACCGGCCAGTGTCCACAGCTTGATAACCTTCTGGATGGAGCCGACGTAGTGATTACCGAATTTACGCATGTCCTGGGCGTCGATGATCCAGGCCACTTGGACGCAGTGGCTGTCACGCAGCTCACCGACCGTCTACGTGCACAGGGAGCGACGATTCTGGCGACCCACTTGAGCGAGGAGCCGGCCCCGATCGACGGGCTCCTCATCTGCCAGGATGGTGAAACCTACTTCGTGTGAGTCGTTTCAAGCCGGCTATTATCATCGAGGTCCATGCCAAGCTTCTGCCAGCGCCGACCTGTGGTTAGGCCAATCCAAAGTAGGCACCGGCGCTCATTGCGACAACACTGGCGAAAACCCCTAGGAGTAAATACTACTGGCCAATGCAATTACGTTACCTCCAGGAAAAGGCAGGTGCCTGGGTCCTTAACGAGCGGTGATAAACCTGGTGGTATAAAGCTCAGAGAGCAGGAAGTCTTGTTTCATCAACCCGTTATCGTAGAGATACTCCTGCAGGCATGTCCACTTCTGTGCATCATCGTGCTGCGCGTTCTCCGCATAGAGCGGAAGCGTTGCTGCATATGCCCGTCGATTCAATTCATCGTCCAGGTCGGGGTGCGCTCGCAGGAAGATCTTGAATGCCTCCTGTGGGTTCTCGCACGTGTACGCGATCCCTCGGGCCAACCCTGCAACAAGGGCCTGCAAGGCATTGGGGCGTGTTTCGATCAGCTCAGGGTTCGCTGCAAGGAGGATCTCGTATGTGTCGGGCACGCCGTAGTCTTCCTGAGGGAAGTAGATCGGTTCGTGGTCAAGCAGCTCCACCTGGATTGGCTCGAAGTTGCGGAATGCACCGATTGCGTCAACCTGATGCGACAGAAGGGACAGCACCGTGTTGAATCCAACGTTCACGAGCTCAAACTGATCAGCTCCTACATCCACGGAGGCGAGCATCGTGCTCCACAAAGTCGGCTCAAGCGGAGTCAGCGAGTATCCGATCCGCCTGCCTCGCAGGTCGGAGAGCTTTTCGATGCCGTAGTCTGTGAGGCTGAGCAGCCCGCCGAGTGGGGTTTCAATCAAGGCCCCGATTGCGATGAGAGGTAACCCAGCTGCCTTGGCAATGAGGAAGTTGATCTGGGGGGTGAGTGCGACCTCGACCGTCTGGGCTGCGGCAAGTTTCACCGGGTCACTGGGATTGGCCGGGATGAGGATCTCAACTTTGACCCCTTCCGCAGTGAAGTACTCCAACTCCTGAGCCACATAGAGCGGAACGTGATTGGGATTGGCGAAAAAATCAAGGATAAGGCTGATTTTGGCGGCGCGGGGCACGGACAGCCAAAGGCCCAGAAAAATCGCGATTCCCACAAAAAGAACAGAAGCTGCAATTATTGTGATATGGCTTTTTCTTACCTTCATGATCCAAGGCCTCGTGTCCTGTAATTCTCTTCTCCCGCTGTGCGCCACCGCAGAAGCCGCTGTTCGATTATGCGAAGTGCTCCGAATAGAAGCAAGCCGAGAAGGGAAAGGGTCATGATCGATGCGAACACCAGATCGATTCGCAACAGCGCGTTCGACTGAATCATCAGATACCCCAACCCCTTCTTTGCACCGATCCACTCACCGATCGTTGCACCGACGACGCTCAGGGTCACCCCGATCTTCAGCCCCGAGAAGAGGAAGGGCAGGCTTGCTGGCAGGCGCACCATTCGGAAGATTTGCCACTCGCTTGCACGCAATGACCGTAACAAGTCGATTGTCTCATTGCCCACCGAGCGGAGACCATCGACCGTGTTGACGACGATCGGGAAGAAGACAATCAGCGTCGCCACGATTGCCTTCGACCAAAGGCCATATCCGAACCAGACGACCAACAACGGAGCGATGGCAAAGATGGGGATCATCTGCGAGGCGATGATCAGAGGATAGATTCCCTGCTCCAAAGACGGTGAGTAGAAGATCAGAAGCGCAAGCCCAATTCCGCCGCCGGCGCCGAGGAATATCCCCAATCCGATCTCGAGGATCGTCGTTGCCGCATGCGAGAGCAAGAGCGGAAGCTTCGTGAAGAAGACGAACAAGACACGGGTTGGCGGTGGTAGAATGTAGAATGGCACATTGAACAGGTGCACGGCTCCCTCCCACAACAGCAGAAGAAGGATCAGGACTAGGAATGTGTGGCTGTATGTGCTGATCGATTTAGTCATCGGCTTCCTTTGTGTGGATGAGATCGAGCATCTCCCCTTTCAGAGCCACGAACCGATCGGCAATGCGAGAGCGGGGTTGGGCGAGTTTGACTGCAAATGCTTGCCGAACACGTGCCGGTCGGTTGGAGAAAAGGTAAATCCGATCGGAGAGGAGGATCGCTTCCTCTACGTCATGGGTTACCAGAAGGATCGTCTTGCCGAGCTCCTCCCACACCAATCGCAGCCACTCTTGCATGGTTGCCCTAGTGAGCGCGTCAAGAGATCCGAGTGGTTCATCCAGCAGGAGGAGTTCCCTGTGGGCGAGGAAGGTTCGGATGAGGGCAAGGCGCTGTCGCATACCGCCGGAAAGCTCAGCAGGATAGTGGTTTTCGAACCCTGAAAGACCAAAGCGGGCAAAGAGATCCCTTGCTTCGCACCGTGCCGCCTCGCGGGGGCGACCATCGATCTCTGAGGCAAGGATTGCGTTTTCCAGGGCCGATCTCCACGGCAGAAGCGTGTCGCTCTGCGGCATGTACGCCGCTTTTCCGCAAGGGTCTATTCTCTGCGCATCGTGGAGGATTTCCCCGCAGTCCGGTGCCAGGATCCCAGCCAGAATCTTGAGGAACGTCGTCTTTCCACATCCCGAAGGCCCGATGATCGTTACCCAGCTCCCCTGAGGAACATCGATCGATACGTGGTCAAGAACTGGAATACGACCTCCGGAAAAGACAAATTCCTTGGTGATTCCTACGGCTTCGATAGTAGCTGCGGATCGCGAAAATGTTGCTTCCATGCTCTCCTTGGGCAGTCGACCTATTCCTCTCCTGCGTGGTTGTCTCGGAGTGCTTTCTCCTTACGCCTCTTGTCGATTGGGGTAATTCTAGCAGTGCGGAAGACATGATCCCAACTCGCTTGGCGCGGAGTCGCCCGCATGCCTTATACATTGGTGCTTCTCGGGTGTTGCCTTACACACATCCTTTAAGAGGCTTGCCTTATGATGTAGGACTGCGCAGGATTGACGAAAGGCCGCCAACGTGAGAGAATGCTAGAGTGCACAGACACAAAAGACGTGTCTGGTCTACATGCTCGCGTAAGTGCAGGTCAGCAAAGGGTCATTGGGGGTTGGGATGAACAAGATGAAAGAAAACCGCCTTCGAAGGGGTCTACTCGTCCTACCAGCGTTTTTGGCGATGCTCTTTGGCCTCGGTGCTTGTGTTCTTGGTCAAGGGATGGGGTCTCCGTGGCTGTGGGGGCCGAACCTGGGGGCCATCGGAGAGAACCACGTGGCCATTTCGTGGAACACCTCTCGGGCAGTGGGTGTCGATCTCAACTACGCCAAGAAATCGTTTTATGACGCCGCCAAGACGTGGGAGGAGACTCTCGTTTTCGAGTCGCATGAAGGAGTGGCTGAGATTTGGTTGCGGGACTTGATGCCGGGGACAACCTATCAGTACCAGGTGGTGGCCTACGAGGGGGACGCCGTCTACCCAAGGCCAATCGGAAGATTCACGACTTCAAGCGACCAGATGCGGGGGTTCTCTTTTCTTGTCTATGGTGACACGCGCTCATTTGTCGATCGGCACAAGCTCGTTGCCGATACGATGGCTCGGGACGAAGCGGATGCTGCGGTTGTCATAAACACCGGTGACCTCGTTGAGGCTCCCACCGTCGATCGGTTTGATAGTTTCTTCGGGGCGATCGAAGAGTTGGCGAGATCGCACCCCTATCTTGCTGTTATCGGGAATCACGATCGCGGACACGCGAACTACTTCGAATTCCTTGCCCTTCCGCAAGGGGGTGGGGAAGCCAGCGAGCAATGGTGGTCGTTCGACTACGGCAACGTCCATTTTGTGGGGCTGGATACAAATGTGCTTGCTAGAGCGGACGGCGTGATGGAAATGCAGCAACAGACGGAGTGGTTGGCGTCTGACCTCGCCGATTCCGACGCCCAGTTCAAGGTCGTGTGCTTCCACTACCCGATCTACAGCTCCGCTTGGGAAGAGGGGGTGGAAGAGTCGTTACGCACGCTGTGGGAGCCGATCTTCCTTGAGCACGGGGTGGATGTGGTATTCACTGGGCACATGCACTGTTATGAGCATTTTTATGTCAATGGACTGCATCACGTGGTTACTGCCGGAGGCGGGGCCCCCCTGCAAGACCCGATCGATGCGGTGCCGGATGGGCTCGTCTTTCGTCGCTACGGGACGCTGCATTACCTCCGAGTGACGGTTGCCGATGCGATGATGCGCGTGGAGGCCATTCCAGTAGCCAGTGTCTATGACGACGAGGTCTATCCCGTTCCGACTGGTCGCCCGATCGATTCGTTCATCGTAGAGGGGACCCCGTAGAGGTTTGTCTATCTGCAAGAACAAGCGTTCTGTATCGGGCTGACAATTCAGCAAAGGCAACGGGGCTTATTACTAGCGGGCCTTTGAGCGGGGCCTCGATTGCACAAAGGTAAGTCGGGACGGCCGGATTTGAACCGGCGACCTCTTGCGCCCCATGCAAGCACGCTACCAGGCTGCGCCACGTCCCGAATCTTTATCATCCTATCATGTTTTGATTTGCTTGACAAACGTGCCTCGTTCGTGTGGTCATCTGTTCGTCGGGTGCTGCGCACAAGGGCTTGCGACTTCCTATGGGCGAAGATAGGATAAGCGGCAAGGCTCTTGGCTGAATGAACCTCTGGAAGGGAGGCAGTAGTGAGGATTACCTTTTGTGGAGCGGCGGAGACGGTGACAGGGTCGTGCCATCTGGTGGAGACAGAGGGATTGCGCATCCTGCTTGATTGCGGCCTGTTTCAGGGCCCGCGGGAGATCGAAAGCCGCAACCGAGGTTCATTCCCGTTTGCACCGACGGATATCGACTTTGTGCTACTGTCTCACGCCCATCTCGACCATGTTGGTCTTGTTCCACGCCTGGTGAGGGAGGGGTTCGGTGGCGAGGTTGTGGCGACGCCGCCTACGGCGGAGATTGCCAAGGTAATCCTCACCGACTCTGCGCACATTCAGGTAGAGGAGGCCTCCTATTGGGCGCGCAAAGCACGCCGCGGGGGGAAGAAGGCTCTGCCTCCACTCTACGACGTGGGGGACGTGCTTGATAGTCTCGATGCCTTTCGCCGGCGAGTTCCCTACGGCAAGCCTCTTTCTCTGGGCAACGGTGTGGAGGTGGTCTTTCACGATGCCGGTCACATTCTTGGCTCGGCGGCGATCGAGCTGCGTGCCGAGGGAAAGACTCTGCTGTTCAGTGGCGATTTGGGCAACCGACACCGACCGATCGTTCGCGACCCGAGCGACCCTCCTCGTGCCGACGTCGTACTCGTTGAGTCTACGTACGGGAACCGGCGGCATCGCAGCATCGAAGAATCGGTTGCTGAGTTGAAGGAGGCAATCGACACGGTCATCGGCCGTGGTGGGAATCTGCTCATTCCGTCGTTTGCCCTCGAGCGCACGCAAGAGGTGCTCTACGAGTTGTTCTGCCTCTGGCAGAAGCAAGAGCTGCCGGAATGCAAGATCTTCCTCGATAGTCCTTTGGCCATTGCCACCACACGCATCTTTGCTCGGTATCCCGAGTACTTCGATGAGGAAGGACGCGAAGTATTCTCCCACTCTCCGAACCCATTCCGTTTTCCGCCGCTACACTACACCCAGACCACCGAGGAGTCGAAACGGATTAACGCAGTTCCAAAAGGGAACATCATCATCGCCGGAAGCGGCATGTGCAGTGGTGGGCGAATCATCCATCACCTGCGACACAACCTGTGGCGGGAAGAGAGCGGGGTGATTCTCGTCGGCT
>CAZMOL010000027.1:11732-19524 GCA_964568045.1 uncultured Thermotogae bacterium | reverse complement strand
TTGATCCTTCTGCGCCTGTCGGACGAAGCCCTGCGTGTCTTTCTCAGCAAATGCGTAGGGGAGCATCAGATCCCACAATCGCGTGAGCATTTGAATCAGGTATTTCTTTTTGCAGGAATTGATGGCAATCCAGTGGAACTCCCTGTTTATGCCTTGCAGGGTTCGTACTGACTCCGGGTTGCTGTTTTCCTTCATCTGTGGCAGCAACTCGCGCATTCGATCCAACTCGCCCTGGCTGATTTTCGAAGCGGACAGTTCCGCGGCCCAGCCTTCCAACAGGGCTCGCATGTGGAAGATTTCTTCGATCTCCTCTGTTGACAGCCCCACGACCCGTAATTCTCTGTAGGGTTCCCGGCTGACCAGACCTTCCGAGACCAGTCGCGCCAGCGCCTCGCGCACGGTACGCTCACTGACATCGAGATTTTTGGCGAGGTCTATCTGATTCAGCCTCGAGCCGCGACTGAGGTGGCCGTGGATGACAGCGTGACGAAGAGAGTCGTAAACCTGATCTGCGAGAGTTGCCCTTCGGTTGAGCTTCTCGATTGACCGAAGTTGGTTGATGGCCGGCCTCCTTCTAGACCCGGACCCAAGTGCACAATGCATCAATATAGCAGGTGGGGGAGCGCGTGTCAAGCGGCAAAGCTGTCACGCGCAAGATGCCCCGTGGCTAGGCGCGGCGTAGCCAGCCCGGCGCATAAACCAATTCAGAAGAGGCATACGCCATGGGATTACTGATCAGTGTTGTTCCCGAGCGACATCTATAGCGAGTGCACAATGCTGAGCCGGTCGCCGCGGAGAGCAACACTAGACCCAAGCCCCACGACAGTCTGGATTCCAGGACACCGCCGGAAGCTATGCCGCTCGGAGCTGTGAACCCAACGCACGCGCCCTGACCGGAGATGAATGAAGTGGTTGGGGTCGGAATGCTGGCGCTGCAGCAAGACCGCAGACTCAGAAGCCCCAGTCCTTGAACGGCTTGCCGAGAACGTCCTTCTCAGGAGGGGGCAGGTAGCATCGCCTGCTGTGCGATAGACCCATTTGAACCAAAGATGCAGCCAACGTAAGGGCAGCGACAGCTGGATCGACGACCGGAACCTCGAGACGTTCTTGCAGAACTGCTACCACCGTAGACATTCCTGTGTTGCCCAAGACGATGACATCGGCGCCATCGTCATCAATGGCCTTGCGTGCTTCCTTCAGAATCGCCTCGGCAGTCTGATCCGGGCTCTCCAGATCCAACACAGGCACATTGGCAAATCGAATGGAAGCCACCCGGCCCTGGAATTCGTAGGTTCGGATTCGATCCTTGATCAGCCGCGCGGAGTTCTCCAGGCTGGCAACGACCGAGACTCTGTCGCCAAGGCTGAAGGCATAAAGGAGCGCCGATTCCAAGGCGGTTGTCACCGGTATGTCGACAAGCTCGCGTACCGCTCTTCCGCCTGGATCCGTCGCGGCGTCTATCACAATGGCGTCATATCCCTCTCGTTCTGCCTTCCTTACTTCCGCGAGTAGTGGCGGCCCGATCAGCGCCTCATCCACACCACCTTCCAGCGAGACCGGCCCCTCACTGAGGCCGATTACATCGAGATCGACCCCTTGCCTGGCCGCTCTGCGGCGTTCCTCTATTTGTGATTCCAAGAACGCCTTTGATGAATTGGGGATGATAATCTTGATTCTCAATTGTCCACCCTCCTTTCTATTGTGTGCTTTTCACGTTCGTATACGACCGATGATCCTCCCGATGCAGGTCACCAGATTGTCGTCGATCTCACAGCGCATTCCCACCAAACAAGAAGACAAACGTTGTAACAAAAAGAATAAGGAGACAACGTTCGATATCGGCAAGTGCTTCTGGAGGCAGGTGAACAACGCACCGGTCAGCGAACCAGAAGCAGCTGCGTCCCTAATTGCGGGGATGAAGACGATACTCGTTGCTGCTACGACCGCGATGTCAACTGATGATATTGTACCAATTGACGCACCAACCGTCAGGGTTTTGCGCCTCATTGCGAGCTACAGCTAACAGAATACAGTATATGTCCATTCGTCAATGCGCTCATCTGCGCGTTCACACCTAGCACCCATCTTCGCCCTGTAGGCCTTCGAGGTTGCTGTTTCTCAAGGAGGTTCGAATGGGCAGAAACCGCTGTAGGAATACACTACCATTGTCTCTCGCTCTGAACTTACTCGGCCGTTTTACTTGGGCCCGAACCTGTTCCATCGCTTCTTCACTGTGTCTGACCAGGGTCCTTCGCGCTTCACGGCCGTCTCTTGCCTCAAGGGCATCAACGAGCTGCCGATGGGAAATCTGTGTTTTCCTTGTTTGTTCGACGTAGTTTTCCGAGACTTCTTCGGCGAGGGAGTACGGGAGCATCAAATCCCATAGGCGCTTGAGCATTTGGATTAGGGATCTCTTCTTGCAGGCGTTGATGGCAATCCAGTGGAAGTCTCTGTTGATTCCCTGCAGCGTCATTACGGATTCCAGGCTGATGCCGGCTTCCATCTGGGCCAGCAACTTGCGCATTCGATCCAACTCGTCTGGACTGATTTCACAAGCGGCCAGTTCCATGGCCCAGCCTTCCAATAGGGCTCGCATGTGGAAGATTTCTTCGATCTCCTCTGCAGACAGCCCCACGACCCTTAATTCTCTATAGGGTTCCCGGCTGACCAGACCTTCCGAGACCAGTCGCGCCAGCGCCTCGCGCACGGTACGTTCGCTAACGTCTAGATCCCGGGCGGTATCTATTTGATTCAGCCTGGATCCCGGACTGAGGTGGCCGTGGATAATAGCGTGACGAAGAGCCTCGTAAACCTGATCTGCAAGAGTCGCGTTTCGGCCAGGTCTCTCGATCGGCTGAAGGTGTTTGATGGTCAGCTTCCTTTCACGAGCGGTCTGTATGAATCACAGTGCACAATGCATCAGTCTAGCGGGTATAGGTATGTCTGTCAAGTGATCAGGTCATCTCACACACGATGAACATGAGCGAGGCAGGGTGGCCAGTCCTACGCGTGAATCAAATCAAGCCCGCTTCTTCCTCAGTCTGCATGGATTCTGAGGGCCTCGGGCCTGGTGCTCACTGTGGTCTGCGTATTCTCACACGACGAAGGGTTCATCTCCGACGCGCTCGTTAAGGACTCGCACGGCGATTCCACGTTCTTTGTCAACCTACTTCTGGTCCAGCTCGTTCGGTTCTCGCGGAGGCAATCCACGCAGAGCCTGCGGAGCGATTTTCATTGTCGTGATAGCCTTCTCCCTCGGAGCTTTGCACTCTACCAAGCTCGCCTCTAATATTGTACATAGGAACAGCAGCTGGTTACACAACGATACAATGTACGAGGAGGAACCATGCCTACCATTGCAGATCTGGAGCTGTTCAAAGCGGCTTACAAGACCGTCAAGGACATCCTGCGGGTGAAGGCGGGAGAGGACCTGCTCATCACCATTGACTCGATCAGCGATTTTAGGGTGGCGGAGGAGATGGCCAAAGCCGGTGAGGCCCTGGGAGCCAAGGTGATGGTCGCCTGGCACACCACGCCGAAGGGATACGGTCAGGCCACCGATCCCTATCTTCCGAGACCGCTCGTTGCGGCTTGTCCCGAAGCGGATGCCTGGATCGAACTTAATAACCAGTGGCTTCTCTACGGCACGGCGTGGCAACGGGCGGTGACCAATGGACGTACCCGTAACCTCATGTTGGGCGGCCTGTCCACCGAGCAGTTGATCCGCTGCATCGGCGAGGTGGACATCGATGCCCAGATCGCCTTCCAAGAGAAAGTGGTGGAAATCTCCAAGAACGCCCTGAAAATGACGATGACGAACAAGGCAGGAACGGACATTGCGTTTGATAACGATCCAGCCCGGCCTTTTGCCAACGAGCTTCTCGCCGACACACCGGGCGGGCATTTTCTCACCGGCCAGATCGGCTGGGCACCTAGGGAGGAGACGATCAACGGGACTCTTGCCTTCAACGGCGCGATCTCCGGAGGCGGCGAGGCGGACATCGGTATTGTCTCAGAACCGGTGATCTACGAGGTGGAGAAGGGAAGAATCAAGGAGATCCGCGGCGACAAAGAAGCCGAGATCATCAAGCGTTGGTTTAAAGAATTGAACGATCCCGGCATGTACTTAGCCGCCCATGTGTGTTACGGTTTCAACCCTAACGCCAAGCTCGGCTACACCACCACTGAAGATGAGCGGGTGTGGGGCTGCACCGAGTGGGGGTTCGGCTATCAAGGGCCGATGTACTCTGGCGGCGAACCCCGAGTGGCGGCCTCGCACATCGACGGAGTCTGCCTGGACACCTCAGTGATCTGCGACGGGGTACCCGTCACAGAAGATGGCCAAGTGGTCCATCCCGAATTGGTGGACCTGGCCCGGGCCTGCGGCCACTGAGTCTCTGGATCGACAACGTCTTCTACCGATCAAGCAGACGAAGCGGCGCCGTCAGGCGACAAAGCTTGGCCCCATTGCTCGGTAGGCAGAGGGACTAATGGATGACAAATGTGTAACGCTTGTTGCCGACCCCTATCCTCCCTACCAGTACCAAGAGGGTGGCGCGGTCAAGGGGATCGATGCTGACCTCATCGCGTCTGCCTTTCAGGCGGTTGGTTACGACGTGCAGGTTAGGTTGCTGCCCTGGGAGGAGTGCCTCCGACAATTGGATGACGAAAACGCCGACGGCATATTTCAGATCACCCGCACCCCGGAAAGAGAAAGACGGTATGTCTTCTCTGAACTCTTGAGAACAGCGGAAACGGCCTTTTTCGCCCTGAGCGACCAGGCGATCCAACTCCGCGAAACGGTTGATCTGCGCGAGCAACTCGAGCCTTTTACGCTGGGCGTTCTCACCGGGTACAGCTACGATCCCGCCATCGATAGCCTCGATCCCACCACAAAGGTGGAGGTTGACGGTCAGGAGGATCTTCTGCTCGGCTTAAAGGATAAGTGCTTCGATCTTGCCGTCATGGACTCAGGAGTTGCCGCCTTTCTTGCGGACAAATTGGGCATCAGCGGAATCAAAAAGGTTGATGGCTTCGCCGTGACCCGCGAGCTTCACGTGGCGTTTCGGCCAGAGTGTGAAGATCTGGTCGCAAAATTCAACACGGGATTGAAGAAGCTCAAACAACAAGGGACTTTACAGCGTATCGCGGCGCGCTACGGCCTGAGAAGGTCCATTTGACAAGTCTTGCAGCTCATACCGGCCCGCAGTCGGGTGCCTTGTCTTACAGAAGATCCTGCTAGAAGGTCGGAAAGCAGAAGGCAAACGGAGAAGTCTGTGTATCGCACAAGCTGGGCCTGCTACGTCTCATCTTCAGTCTCCCAGGATTGTGAGGATTTGACTGATCGTTCGAACAGCCGTCTCGACGTTCTCAGCCACGATATGCTTGTTGCTGAGCACGTCGCGCTTTCCCGAACGGAGTCCCAGCGGCTTGTGGTACGAAAACCGCTACTAGGCCGTCATCTCGAAGATGCAATGAAGCATTTCAACGACGCGCTCCATGTCCTCGATGGCGATCTGCTCGTCCTTCGAATGCTCGTTTTTCGCTCCGATTCCCAGGACCACAGTCTCAATGCCATGCTCGTTGTAGATCGAAGCATCCGTTCCGCCCGTGATTACCCTGGCCTTCGGCTGTAGTCCGACGGATTCAATCACCGCTTTGGCCAGTTTGACGGTCGGCGCATCCTCCGACAGCTGTACCGCACGCGACGCCAGATCGACGTCAATCTCGACGTGCGCCCCTGTCTCGCGAGCCGCCGATTCAAAGGCATCTTTGATTGTCTCCTTGAAGCGAACTGCCTTTTCATGGTCGAGACTGCGGCACTCCGCCTTCAGAGTGGTTTTCTCAGGGATGCCATTGCGAATCGTCCCGCCTTGTATGACCCCGACATTGATCGTTGACTCTTCGTCGATGCGTCCCTCCGGGAACTTGGCGATGGCCAGGGCCGCCGTCCGTATCGCGGAGATGCCCTTCTCCGGCTCCATCCCGGCGTGCGCTGCTTTGCCCGTAATATCCACGTCGATCAGGAAGTGGGAAGGCCCACCGATCACCACCGTGTCCAGCACATCGGAGTCAAGCAAGAATCCTCTCTTGGCTGAGAGCATCGAGTAATTCAAGTTCTTCGCGCCGAGAAGGCCGACTTCCTCGGATCGCGTGATGACGATCTCCAATGGTGGGTGTTTCACCGCGGTCCTTACAGCTACGAAGATCTCGGCAATCCCCGCCTTGTCATCGGCGCCGAGGATCGTTTCCCCTTGGGAACGGATAATTCCCTCCTCAACAACCGGGGTGATTCCCCTGCCGGGTTTCACGGTGTCGGCGTGAGCGGCCAGCATGAGCGGCTCCGCAGCCGAGGCCTTCGCGTCGATCCTGCAGATCAGGTTCCCATACGAGTCCAGTTGCGACGTTGCCCCGAGCTCTTTCTCCAGCAAATCCTTTAGATAGTCGATAAAGCGTTCCTCTTCGCCCGACTCGCTGTCAATCTGCACCATTTCCGAGAAGATCTCAACCAGCATTTCAATCCTCCTTTCCAATGGGCCTTTGCCCCTGCGGCCAGAGCCCTCTAGTGCCAGTTTGCCCGGTGATCACGGTCCGCTGCGTTGAGGTACTCCGGGAAGAACTTGTCGTAGAAGCCGATGTCGAGGTGATGAACCTGAAGCAGCACAGGGATGAACATCGCATCGCAGTACTTCGGGAACCGTCCGTACCTTTCGTACACGTACGCGCAGTATGCTTTTGCGATCTCCACGATGTTATCGTAGACGTGGCCGCGCGGAAGATCGTAGCCCCTGACACCATAGATCCCTTCTTCGCCCCATTTCAAGGCGGCAATTTCGTCAACCGCTTCTTCTATGGTCCGATACGACGGACAGAACCCTTCAAGAAGTGCATCAATCCCCACCGGGTTGGGCACCGCTTGGGGAAAGCGCTCTTCATCGGCCGCCTCAAATCGCATGCCCAAACAGTGCATGACCGTCGGCAGATCGATGGTGTGCATCGCAAACGATCCGAGTCCCATAGCCGTGGCAGCTAGCATCAGATTCTGCATCGCCATGCCCGCCTCTAGGTTGCAGACCCATGGTAACATCCCGTCGTATTGGAAGATCGTCAGCTTGGGACCATCCAAGAACCCGTTTTCGACCCAGCACCCCACGCCGGCCGGTTGGCCCTCAACCTCGTCCCACATCTGCCACCGGAACTGCGCGATCCCAGTGAGTAGCAGGTTAATGTACTCCCTGGTGGTGTCCGCAATCGGAATGAATAGCGTGGTGCCGGGTAGGTTCACCATGCTTTCGAAGGCCGATCCGATCGCTTCGCGCGGGATATCCAGCCTTCCATCCTCAAGCTTGACGAGGTTGTCGCGGTAGTCTTCAAGGATCAAACGACGATCCGTAGTGTTTGAGATTCTCATCCGTTTCTCGGGCACCACTTCTCGGAGATCCGGATTTCGGTACAGAAAGACACCGTGGTCGTCGGTGAAGAAAAGGTGCATCGTTAAGGATGCGCAGGCACTGCCCGCAGTCCTCCCGACCACCGTTAGATGGCCCATCAAGTGTCTGATCTCTTCTGTCGTCACGCCTGTTGTTCCGATGGTGGCAAAGCATAGCAGCGCCGTTTCCAGTTCGCTCAACGGATAGGGCTCCTCTTCAGAGCTGTAGGCAAGTCCTGCCCGTTTGGCCCGCAGCTTGCCGCCAACGGGGAACCGTCGCGTCCGTCTCCGAAACATCGTCTCCAACAAGGGTGCGTCGAACTCCAACGAACTCATTGGGTGTACCTCCTCTTGTCTTGACGA
>CAZMOL010000027.1:0-11632 GCA_964568045.1 uncultured Thermotogae bacterium | reverse complement strand
GCTTGCCGAGGATTTCCTTCTCTGGTGGTGGCAAATAGCATCTCTTGCTGTGGGTCAGTTTCATCTGGACCAGGGATTCGGCCATGGTCAGTGCCGCGGCAGCGGGGTCGACGACGGGCACCGGTAGCTCCTTCCCCAAGGCGGCCGCGACTGGAGACATGCCGGTGCAGCCGAGGACGATGACGTCCGCGCCATCCTCATCGATCGCCTTGCGGGCTTCCCGTAGGATCGCTTCAGCGGCTCGATCCTTGTCCTCCAAGTCCAACACGGGCACATTGGCGAACCGAACCGAAGAGACCCTGCCCTGGAACTCGTAAGTGCGAATTCGGTCACGGATGACCCTCGCGGTGTTCTCGAGCACGGTGACGACCGAGATTTTCTCCCCGAGACCTAACGCAAAAAGCAGCGCCGATTCCATGGCACTTGTCACCGGCACATCGACAAGCTCTCGTACCGCGCGTACGCCTGGGTCCATCGCGCAATCGATCACGATCGCGTCGTATCCTTCTTGCTGTGCTTTCTTGGCCTCGGAAAGCAGTGAGGGGCCAATCAGTGCCTCATCGACGCCGCCTTCCAGTGAGAGCGGCCCTTCGGAAAGACAGATCACATCGACGTTGACCCCTGATCTAGCCGCGCGGCGGCGTTCCTCGATTTGTGATTCCAAAAAGGGTTTCGACGCGTTGGGAATGATAATCTTGATCTTCAATACTCACTCCCCTTTAGTCTCTGGCGCTCTTCGCATTCGTATCCAATCGATGAGTCTTTCGAGGTAATTGACGACATTGTCGCCAATCCCACCCCTCATTCCCAGCATCACAAACACAAACGCCGCACCGAAGATGATGGAAAGATACCGTTCGATGTCGGCGAGGGCCTCCGGGATGAGGCGAATGAACAGCGTCCCAATCAGTGGGCCGAAAGCGACCTTGCTCCCCCCGACTATCGGTATGAAGGTGATGTAAATCGTTGTGATCACTCCCAGGTCGACAGATGATATTGATCCAATGTAGTTCACGTAGAGGCCGCCGCCGAGTCCAGAAATACACCCGCCGATGGCGTAGGCCAGCAGTTTGTACTTGAACGTATTGATACCGACAGCCTTTGCCAGATCGTCGTTCTCAGAGATGAGGGCTAGAATGCGCCCGATTCTTGTGCGCATGAGCCAGAATAGTGTTGCGGCGGCGACGATGACGAACCCCAGAACAAGCCACAACAGCCCGTCCAGCCCGATCAGCCCAGTGAGCCCACGAAACGACATGCCGCTGCGACCGCCGGTGATATCCCGAAGTGCCTCGATAAGGCTGGGAAACAAGATTACAAGAAGAAACGAGACCATGCCCACATAGAATCCCCGTGCCCGACTTGTAGCAACAAACAGCGTAGACGCAATGACAGAGCTCAAGAGACCACCCAACAGAATCCCGCCCCACAGCGGCCATCCGTACACCTCGGCCGAGACAATGCTTGAGAAGGCTCCAATGGCCATGGTCACCGCATATCCGTAAAAAGGCTGTCCGCATTTCGAGAAGATGAACCACGCCACATACCCCTGTATGAGATAGAGCAGCACGTAACCCGTGAACCACTTGTGATAACCGCCGCCTTTGATGAACAAAAAAGAGAATAGGAAGATCGCAACAAGCGTCAGCACTTCTTGAACCGGCCGCTTCTTCATAATGGCCTACCCCTTCGCATCGCTTGACGTGTTGTGCTAGACCGACCGCTCCGACCCGAGGATGCCCCTCGGCGCCACGATGAGTGTGATGATGGCGATGCCGTACATGATCACGCTTTGCCAACTGCCACTGACGATGTACGCGCTGAAGCTCATCACCATGCCGATGATCAGAGCGGCCAACATGCCTCCCAGGATGTTTCCGATACCGCCTACAACAGCTATAATGTATCCTAAAAATGTCAGATCGAAACCACTTGTCAATGTTAAATTGTATAGACTACCCCAAATGATGGCGCCAAAGGCGGCAAGCATACATCCTAACCCCGATGCGACATTAAACGCACGGCTGGTATTGATACCAACAATTCTAGCGAGCCGCACGTTTTGGGAGGTCGCCCGCCAGGACTTGCCGACACGGGTGTATCGTTCCACCACCCGAAGAAGCAGCAAGGCGCCAATGGCAATAAACAGCGCGAGGAACTTGAGCCCGCTTGTTTGCACGCCAAGGATGTTGATGGTCCCCAGCCGAGGAAGAGAGAGACCGATAATCGGCCGGGGAAAGATCACCCGCGTCAAGCCAACAAATACCAATCCAATGTTATTGGTGATGAGAAAGAACAGATTGAGGTCTCCCCCACGCTTTGCACTTAAAGGGGTAAGGAGTGCCGCTTGAATCGCATACCCCAAACCAAAGCCAACAACGAGGCCAGCCACGACTGCCAATGGCATGTTGTAGGGAAGAAGATACCAGGTCAGAAAGGCGCTGAACACACCGATGCCGCCCACCGCGAAGTTGATAATCCCCGTCATTCCGTAGATGACAGCGATGCCCAATACCGGCAGGGCAACGATCCCCGCCATAATGATTCCGTTGATGATCCCGCCTAAGACCACGATTCAGTCACCCTCCAATCTGCGAGCATGAGAAACATGCCCTAGGTATGCAAACCGAGATACAGCTCCCTGACCTTTCCCTTATCAACCGCGTCTAGGCTCTCACAGAATTTGCTCTCTCCGGCCTCCATTCCCAGAATGCGGTCGGCCACATTCAATACCTTGATATTCTGTTCACAAAGGGCGATCGGCTTTTGTGTATCCTCCTTGAGCTGCTTGAGCCGTTCAAGCAGGCTCGTGACAAGCTTCGGCGCCAAACCAACGGATGGTTCATCGATCAGAAACAATTGCGCGTTCGCTACGATACCCACTCCTACTGCAAGCATGCGGCGCTCACCACCGGAGAGGGTGTTTGCAATCTGTTTGGCCCGCTCCTTCAGCCGGGGGAAGAGCTCATAGACATAGCTAATCTGAGTCTCCCTCTTGCGGGCAGGCATCAAAACTCCCCCCATTTCGAGGTTCTCCTTGACCATCATCCCTGGGAAGATGTTTCCCTCCTGAGGAATAAGGGCAATTCCGAGTTTACGTCTTTTGAGGATGGAGGAGTGGTCAATTCTCTTACCTCGATAACTGATGGTCCCGCGTCGCGGGATTAACAGTCCAGCGATGGTCTCGAGAAACGTGGTCTTGCCCGCCCCGTTTGGGCCAACGATCCCCAGAATCTCGTTCTCAGAGACTGTGACGCTCACACCCTTTACAGCCAGATTGGGTCCGTAGGCCACGTCCAACTGCGAGACTTCAAGAATGGGGTTACTCATCGTCTTCTCCCCCCGCCTCAAGATAGACAGCCAGCACGGCCTCGTTGTTTCTGATCTCGTCCACGGTTCCTTCCGCAAGCTTGGAGCCCTTGTTTAGGACTACTACCCAATCCGAGGTCTTCATGATTGGCCCCATTTCGTGCCCCACTTGGAGAATCGTCAATCCACCGTCTCGCAACGCTCGCACGGCATCGCAGATCTGCTCGGTCTCCGAGGGGACGAGACCTCCCAGCAACTCATCCAACAAGAGAAGCTTGGGATGGGTGGCCAGTGCTCTCCCCAGCTCAACGAATTTTGCTTCCAGCGGGGGCAGGCTGGAAACCACAACGTCGGCCTTTTCTTTGAGCCCGATGAAATCAAGGATCTCGAAGACCTCACCAAGCTTGTCTTTTACCCTTCCGGGATCCTTCAGCATTCCTCCTAGCACGTTGTCGAAAACTGTGAAACTCGGGAAAAGCGTCTTGAGCTGATAGGTCCTCGCGATGCCCCTACTAGAGACTTCATAAGGTCGCCTCCCCGTGATATCATCAGACATGAACGTGACCGCTCCCGAGTCGGGGCGCAGGGCACCGGCCACGACATTGAACAGGGTGGTCTTTCCAGCGCCGTTGGGGCCAATCAAACTCGAAATTCTTCCTTCCTGGATGCTGAAGGATACATTATCCAAGGCTTTTAGCCCGCCGAAATGCTTGCTGATGTTCTTGACTTCAAGGATCGTTTCCATAATTAGCCTTCTACTTTAGGGGAATGAGCTGTCAACCTCAAGAAAAGAAGCAGCCTACCTTACTTTGAACAAAGAAGATAGGCTGCACTTCATCACAACGTTTTCCCTTTCCTACACCGATCCATTTTCCTCAAAACGATATCCGAACCTACTCGGCAGCGGGATACTCTAATCCTGGTCTTAGTCTATCGTAACCCGCAATAGCATCAAGGACCGCACTCGAGGTCAACTCAGGCGTCAGGTAGGTTCGCACGAGTACGGGATGTAGCGCAAAAGAGGGATCGATGTCGGAGGCACCGGCCAGGAATTGAACGACGGCCCCTTTTGCTCCCAGGTTCTCACCGTCTGGACCCATTGGTCCCATTGAGCTGATGCAGACATTCTGGAAGCCGACTTCGTGGGTCGTTGCGAGAATGGTTTCCGGATCCTTAGTCCCTGCCTTTTCGAAGACTTCCTTGAGCCAATAGATCAACTGATAGTAATTGTTTGCGTAGGCATCTGGATAGGACTGTGCACCGTAGGCGGCCTTCCACCGTTGAACAAATCCACGCCAAGTGTCGGTCGTCGGGTCGTGGTCTGCCAACGTGTAGATTCCCTCGGCACCGTATTCGCCAGTGGCCTTTGCTCCACCCATGTTGGAATACGTGGTCCCATAGAGAATAACGCGGGGCGCCACGCCGGCGTCCTTCATCTGGGTAGCCGCGCTCATCCAACCCGCGCCGGTATACGGGATAAACACCGCATCCGGCTGTTCTTGCTGCATGATCTGCATCTCAGCGGAATAGTCTGTCTTGTCAAGCGGCACATAGAGAACCGGGGAAATCTCGAAGGGTTGACCATGGGTCTCCCAGTAGTACTTCAAGCCGATGCCGTTGCTGTATCCCCAGTCGTAGTCCCCAGCAAGCAACGCGACTTTCTTGCACCCCATCTCTTCGAAGAACTGCCCCGCGAGTTGGCCCGCGAAGAAATCGGAATACCCGTAGTAGACGGTCCAAGGACTCAGGGGTACCTCGCCAGGGGGAAGATACTTGGTCATGCTCAAATGGCCGCCGACGAAATTCAGCAAACTGTACTCAAGGGACATCTCACATGCAGTGCGGATTGTTGTCTCCAAAGCCGCTCCACCGGCGACATCCGGCTTCCACGTTTGGATCTCTCTTAGCAGTTTCTGTCTGAACTTCGCCGGATCGGTCTCCATATCGATCACTTTGTATTCGATCTTGCTGAATCCCTCAATTCCAGCGGCATTGATCTCCGCAACCGCTAGCCGCATCGCCTTGTCATAACCGGGGCCGATGTTCCCAGCTACTCCGGAAAGGTCCACTGTGCCAAGGATTCGGATAACGTCATCCTCGGCCAAAGCCGAGAAACCACCAATCAGGCCAACGATGAACACCAACGCCAAACTGTAGACTAGCCCTCGCTTCATGCTATCGCACCTCCTGTTAGTCTGTGACAACTTACTACCACCTCTCCAATCTTTTCGTTCTATTGCACCTCCTTTCCCGGCCGACGCGATATACTGGGCATACACTGCCCAATCCGGCCATCTGCATATGCCTAGGCAACCCCTTTGTACCCAGGAGGTCGCTCTAACTCATTCACATACGAATCCTCCTGCACAAGGCGCTCTTTCATTCTTGATCAGCGTCCACCCGCTGCACGCGCAAACGGAGCTGCTCCATCGCTTCATGTATGTGTGTGGCAAGTATTTCACGCGCTAGTTGACCATCCCGAACTTCCAGGGCTTTAACGAGCTGCGGATGATAGATCTGGTCCTTCTCCGTCTGGCGAATGTAGCTTTCCGTATCTTTCTCGGCAAATGCGTAGGGGAGCGTCAGGTCCCACAGGCGCTTGAGCGTTTGGATTAGATACTTTTTCTTGCAGGTGTTGATAGCGATCCAGTGGAATTCTCTATTCGTGCCCTGTAGGGTCAATACGGATTCCAGGGAAATACTCGCTTCCATCTTTGGCAGCAACTTGCGCATCTGAGTCAACTCGCGAGCGGTGATTTCGGGGGCCGCTAGTTCCATGGCCCAGCCTTCCAACAACGCTCGCATGTGGAAGATCTCCTCGATCTCCTTTACAGATAACCCCACAACCCTAAACTCCCTGTAGGGGTCGCGACTGACGAGGCCTTCTGAGACTAAGCGGGTGAGAGCTTCACGGACTGTCCGCTCGCTGACATCTAGACTCCTAGCAAGTTCTATTTGATTCAGCCTTGAGCCCGGACTGAGGTGGCCGTAGACAACAGCGTGGCGGAGGGACTCGTAGACCTGATCTGCCAGAGTTGCCCTTCGATTGAGCTTCTCGATTTGCTGCAGTCGTTTGATGGCCAGCCTCCTCCCAACTCAGTGGACGGCCTGCACAAAGCTCAGTGCACAACGCACAATGCACCAATATAGCAGGCATAAGCATGTCTGTCAAGTGTGAGAGTTGTTTCGCACGATATGGGCGTGAAAGGGGCAGGCATAGCTAGCCAGCGTTCAGCAGTAGGGTAGCAGCAGTTCGAGGATCTTGGCAAGCGGGGCAACGTCGTCCTCGTCGAACTGATGGAGCTTGTTTGAGTCGATGTCGAGCACGGCGACGACTTCGTCGTTGTTCACAAGAGGCAGGGCGATCTCGCTTCTGGATCGCGAGTCACAGGGGATGTGGCTGGGGAACTGCTCCACATCTGGGACGATCACCGGCTTCCTGGTCGTAGCGCACTGCAGACACACCCCACGACCTTTTAGCACCTGGCAGGCAACCGGGCCCTGGTACGGCCCTACATGAAGTTCGCTTTCAGCAGCGACGAAATAGAATCCGGTCCACAAGTGATGCGGCATCTTGGCGTGGAGGACCGCGCAGATCGTCGCCATCGCCGCGAGCAGATTCGGTGATTTGCCCTCGATCAGGTCCTTTAGCTGGGCAGCGATTCGCTCGTAGCGACCACGCCTTTTCTCATCGATCATGATTGCTCCCTCCGAAGGCGCCCGCATCTCCTGTTATTCTGCGCCACGGGTATTCTACTCTGTCTCGGTACCCAATCCATTTCGTCCTTTGGCAAGCGGCGGCTAGAAAGGCCTGCGCCGCACAGCGAAGAGACGATCGACAATCTCGCGTCCTGCATCTTTCGTCAATGAAAGCCATCGCACCTCTCAAAGAAGCTGCAAGTCATGAGGTGCGTCCAGCTCAATCAGGTTGAGCGGTATCCTGTAGAGCCGACTCAAACGCGGTGAATGTGTCCTTTGTGAAGCACACAATCTGAACGAGTTCCAGGGCTGTCCCAGTGCGCAGGCAGTCCATGATCGCTTGCAGGGCCACGCGCGCCGCTGCGTCTAGCGGATAGCCGTAGGCGCCGGTGCTGATCGAGGGGAAGGAAACGCTACGCACCCGCAGCTTCTCGGCCACCTTCAGGGATTCCAGATAAGCGCTTTCAAGGATTGGCGCCGACTCCTCCTCGCTTTGATAAATCGGGCCCACCGTGTGAATCACGTAGCGAGCAGACAGATTACCACCGCGGGTCCACATGGCCTTTCCGGGGGGAAGTTGTCCGTGTGTGCGCACGTAGTCTTGGCACTCCTTTAGAAGACTCGGGCCCCCGGCACGATGGATGGCACCGTCAACGCCCCCGCCTCCGCGCAGGCTTGAGTTGGCCGCGTTCACGATCGCGTCGGTTGTCTGCCGCGTGATATCGCCTACGCAAATCACAAGCTCGGTTTGCCCAACGAGTTTGCTGATTCTGTCCGTCATCGGTCCTACCTCCTTTCGATCCGCTCAATGAATGGCGAACGCTGGTTCTAATCCTAGCGGATCTTGCCGGCTTGATGCCGTGGCAAGACGCAACGCAAGTATCACCCCATGGAGCGTTACCGGACAAGGTTTATTCCCGATCCCAGAGACGGTAGAATCTGTAAGGAAAACGCGATCCACCGGTTTGTCAAGGTGTTAGCATAATCCCAAGGGGAGGCGAGCGTTCCGTGATGAGAGTTCTGTTGATTGGTGCTGGGATGATGGGGCGGGCGGTTGCCTACGACCTTACGCGGCGCAAGGAAGTCGGGGAGATTCTCATTGCTGACCGAGATCGCGGAAAAGCCGAGGAGATTGCGGATTGGCTGTCTGACCGACGCGTGACTCCTCAGCGCCTCGATGTGAGTGCTCCAAGGGCGGTACGTGAAATCATGGAAGGCTGCGCGGTGGCGATCAGTGCCGTGCCGTACTTCTTCAATCTCTCCCTGGCAGAAGCGGCTGTGGAAAGCGGGGTCCACTTTTGCGATCTGGGTGGCAACAATCGGATTGTGGCAGCCGAATTCGCCCTCGATGACAAGGCGAAACAAGCCGGCGTCACGTTGATTCCCGACTGTGGCCTTGCCCCGGGGCTGGTAAATATCCTCGCCGTGGGCGCCATTGACGGCCTTGAAGCGGTCGAGTCGGTAGAGATCCGTGTGGGCGGGCTACCGCAACAGCCGCGCCCTCCACTCGATTATCAGATCGTCTTCTCCCCGCACGGATTGTTGAACGAATACATGGAACCGGCAACGGTTATCCGAAACGGAAAGGTTGCTGAGGTGCCGTCGTTGACCGGTTGGGAGGAGATCGCGTTTCCTCCCCCCTACGACAGACTGGAGGCGTTTCATACCTCGGGAGGGAGCTCCACCCTTCCACAAACCCTCCTTGGTCGGGTAGACGATCTCAATTACAAAACAATTCGCTACCGCGGACACCTGGAGAAGATCAAAGCAATGGCCGACTTGGGGTTCTTCGACGAAGTTCCGCAATCGATCGGCGAGACGGAGGTTGTCCCCCGCGCACTGGCCGTCCACCTGTTTGAGGAGAACCTCGCGTTTGATGAGCCCGATGTCATCTTGCTCCGCGTGACTGCCCGCGGAAAGAAGAATCACGCAGATTGCGTGGTGCGCTACGAGATGGTCGACCTCTATGATGAACGGACCGGGCTCTCGGCGATGATGCGTACCACCGGTTTTCCCATCGCGCAGATCGCGTTCATGCTTGCTTCAGATCGCATTGTGAAGCGGGGCGCTCTTCCCCAGGAATCATGTATCCCTCCCCGAGAGTTCATCGAGGGGTTGGGCGAGAGAGGTCTGGCGATCGAACGATCGGTGGTGGTGCAGTGAGCCTCATCGTCGGTTTCGACATGGACGGTGTTATCCTCGATTCCGACAACCACGCCACCGGAAGCTGGTTAAACGACGCGTTCGCAAGGACCCTCCGCGCGTTTAGCATCCCTGAGGTTGCCGAGAATATCCAGGCGCTGCACATTGTGAACCTACGCAAAGGCATTCAGGCCTTCTGCGATGGGTTTGATATCGACGATCCCGACCGATTGCTGGCCACCCGTGAACAGAACTACGTTGCGGGAAAACTGGCTGCGCTTAAAGACGGCAGGATCGCTCTGTTTCCGGATGTCTCTGCGCTGGAGGAGTTGGCGCAAGACTATCCGTTGGGAATCGTCAGCAACTCGCCGCAGGTCGTGGTCGACCGTGTTGCTGACTACTTCTGCCTGGCGCGGATCTTCCGTGTTTTCATCGGTCGGGGAAGCTCCCTGAAGGAAATCCGCTATGCCAAGCCGGCCCCTCACCTGCTTGAACGCCTGAAGGATGCGCTTGGGGCAACGCGCGGCTACTACGTCGGTAATCAGCCAGAGGATGTCCAAGCTGCACGCAGTGCCTCGCTGGTACCAATAGTGCTTAACCGCCACGGCAAGCAGGGTGACATCACCAAACTCCACGAGCTGAAAAGATTTCTGACCCATCACAGGCAGGCGAACGAGTAAACCGACCCGTTGGTTTTAATAGACTCAATCAGCCTACAAGGCTGCCTTTAACTGACCCTGCGAGGCTCTATAATGGGGATCATGATCCAGACACACGGTATAAAGCAGCGAGTAGCCGCCCTCACTCTACCCGGCCTGCCGCCCGGAAAGGCGGTCATTCCCGATTACAACGGCTACTCGATCCTTGCGATCCCACGCTTTGTCCGCTCGCTGTTTGGCGAGCAGGTCGAGGGAGCACGTGCACTGATCGACGCCATGGACCCGCCATTGAGTGGATCGGTCAGGAAGGTGATCCTGCTCATCATCGATGGAATAGGGTTTCATCATCTTCTTGAGCTGCTGGAGAGATTCCCTGATCTGTTCCTTCACCGGCTGATCGAACGGGGGACGTGCATCCAGCTGACCTCTGTCTTTCCCGCGACCACCGCGACGGCGCTGCCCACACTCAGCACCGGCCTGACACCCCAAGAGCACGCAATGGTGGGCTACCGGCTGTATCTGAAGGAGATCTCGGCAATCACCAACATGATCCGTCTGTCCACGCAAGGCGACGCCAAGGGAGGCTCAGCCGTTGAAGCGGGGATCGACTTGCAGAGCTTTCTTGGTGCACCAACGCTGTACGGACAGCTGCACCGACTCGGGGTCGACACGCACGTGGTCCTCAGTCGCCACATCGCCTCGAGCGGCCTGTCGAGCCTCCTCTACGACGGGAGTACGCGCCTTCACCCCGTCGTCAATCTCTCGGACATGCTCGTCGTGGCACGCCGTATACTCCAGCGGACGAGCGGAAAGGTCTTTGTCAGTCTCTATTGGGGCGGGACCGATGCCATTGCCCATACCCACGGCCCGTGGACCGAGGAGTTCGCGGCTGAGCTGCATGCGGTTGACACTGCCATCGCACGTGAGCTCGATGGACAGGTTGGGCAGACCCTGTTCATCATTACTGCGGATCACGGGTTTGTTCCGATGGCGGCCTCCGATTACCGGCTGATCTCGGATGAGCCCGAGCTTGCACGGAATCTGGTCCTGCCTCCGGTCGGCGAGCCGCGGGCATCCTACTTGTACGTGCGAGAGGGGAAGAAACAGGCGGTGGTCAAAACGATACAGGAACGCTTCGGGGATGATTTGATTTGCCTCGCTGCGGATTCGGCTCTGGAAGCCGGCCTGTTCGGACAAGGCCCGGTGAGAGCCGAGGTTGCAGATCGAATCGGCGATCTGGTTGTGGTTTCCACCGGCAAGACAGCGATCTTTCATCCGTACAAGGATGCAGCGATGCTCAAAGGTGTGCACGGCGGACTGACCGCCCACGAGATGCTCGTTCCACTGATTGTGAGCAGACTACAAGACAAGGAGGAATGATGGTCAACATTGGCAAGAGCTGTGCTGTGGAATCGGTCGATCTACACAACGGCGAGACGATCTTACATGCGACAAAGCGCGTGCTGATCGGACCGAAGCAGGGGGCAGCCAATTTCGTCATGCGGCTGTTTACCTTGGGGGAGGGCGGGTGCAGCCCCTATCACACTCATCCCTGGGAGCACGAGGTGTTCATCCTCTCCGGGAACGGAACGGTCAAATCCGCTCACGGCAGCACCGCGGTGAGCGCGAAGGATTTCGTGTACGTGCCTGGCAACGACGAACACCAGTTTCTCAACGCTGGATCGGAGCCGTTCGAGTTTCTGTGTCTTGTCCCACCGAGGGGTGAGGAGACGGGTGGCTGAAAGGGTTCTCGTCTGCATGAGCGGCGGGGTGGACAGCACCGTTGCCGCACTGTTGCTGAAAAACGAGGGTTACGAAGTTGA
>CAZMOL010000026.1:15918-19754 GCA_964568045.1 uncultured Thermotogae bacterium | reverse complement strand
TTTAGCAAAGGGATCCAAATGAGGTATGATGAGCCGGAAGGTTGTGATCATGATGCCAACAGTGATGCGAACTGTTAGTTTCGGGATCGTTCTCTTCGCGGTACTCGGTGCAGTTTTGGGCCCATCGAACTCTGGTCTGGCCGCCGAGCCGTTGCTGCTGGCTATTGCGCGGTTTGATGATCGAAGCAACTCGGGATTCGCCAATGTAGGCCAGGGCGTAGCAGATCTTCTGACCGAGAAGCTCGTCAATAGAGGAATTCGCGTGGTCGAGCGGGCGGAGCTCGAAAGCATTCTCACGGAGCGACAGTTGAACCCGCTCATCCGAGAGGACATGGCACTTGCCGCACAGCTCCTCGGCGCCGATCTTCTGCTGATCGGAAGCGTAACCAACATCGACGTTCAAGAGACGTCACTGAGCTTGGGTTTCCTCGCGGTGAGTGGGGCAACGGTCACAACGAACCTCTCTTCCCGCTTAGTCAGCGTCTACACGTCGGAGATCCTGCGGGCGGCTTCAGTGACGGGCAACGCAGAGGGGACAACCGGATTCTCTCTCAATTTCGGCCAGCTCTTCTCCACGCTCTCCGGTATCCAAGCAAACGTGTGCCTGGGAGGCTTCTTGACGGGGAAAAGCACGCCCGTTCAAGGCGAGATCGTTTACTTCGGATACCGCGACCCGGCGCCAGTAAATACGTTCCGCGTTTTGGTGAAGAACTCGCTTGGAACAGTGATCTGGGTCTCGTCCTGGAACAGCAGCACCCCCGCCACTCCGTGTGTTACCTGGGCCTGGAATCAACGTGATTTTTGGGGAAACCCTGTGCCGCCGGGAAGCTACACTGCAGAGCTGTGGTTAGGCGTAGCCACGTTGGTTGCCGTCCGACCCTTTACCATCGCCGCGGGAGCGCCCCCGGTCTGGGTGAATGAGTTGACTGTCGGCACAGAAGAGTTCAGTGACACCGTGGTCGGTGAGGCAGTGGAGGACGCGTTGGAACAACTGGTAGCTGAACTTGGCACAATGCTGGCCCAAGTTGAGGCCCAAGTGCTCGCCCAGCGAGATCAAGCGGCGCCTCCTCCAATAGCTGAGGCACTCCAGGGTCGGGTGGTCGCGATCATTGACGAAAGGACCGTGGCCATTGATATCGGCAAAGAGGCTGGCGTGGAGCAATACACCGCGTTCGGGGTGTACGATGCCTTCCCGGTTCACGATCCATCAACCGGGGAACTGATCGAGGTGATCCCTCTGACCGATTTTCCCAAGGGAGAGCTCATCGTAACGCGTGTCCAAGAGCAGGTGTCGGTTGCAGCAAAGCTCGGCCCGGATTTTCCGGTCAATATTGGTGATTTGGTGATCGCCAAACAGGAAGGCACAAGTTTCTAAACCCATCTCAAACATCCCCGCTTTAAGGAGAAGAGCATGCGTCACGTTCGGTTTATGCTTCCCGGTTCCGATCGCCCAAAGATGGGGACATTGCACAAGGAGATCATCTTCCATGACCAAAAGGAATATCCCCTGGAGAAGGTTCACCTTCTTGCCCCCTGTATACCCACAAAGATCATCTGCCTGGGGCGCAACTATGCCGCGCACGCACAAGAATTAGGCAATCCCTTGCCGGAGCGCCCTTTACTCTTCTTCAAACCACCCTCAGCGGTAATCGGACCGGAGGAAGAGATCGTACTTCCCCAAAGCTCAAGAGTGGACTACGAGGCGGAGCTTGCAATAGTTATCGATCGCCGCTGCCGCAATGTCAAAGCCAAGGATGCGATGGAGGTCATCCGCGGCTACGCCTGCATGAACGACGTATCCGACCGTGAAGCACAGGGGTGGGAGAAGAACTGGGTACGAGCAAAGGGATTCGACACGTCCGCTCCGCTTGGACCGGCGGTCGTCACTAAAGATGAGATCGAAGGACCCTTCCACGTAATGCTCCGCTTAAACGGCGAGATCAAACAAGACGGATCAACAAGCGATCTGGTCTTCTCCATCCCGGAGATCATCGCCGAAATCACCGCCTACATCACTCTGGAGCCGGAGGATGTCATCGCAACTGGAACACCAGCCGGGGTTGGCCCACTGTCCCCCGGCGACACGGTCGAGGTTGTGATCGAGGGAATTGGAACGTTGACGAATCCCGTGCACGCAGCATCCGACTAGCGAAAGCCGCCTGCAAGGAAAGCCTTATTACATCAGGTATGAAAAGACGTAGTACGAACAACCTGATAGCAGGTCAAGACAACCCGCGTCCGTACAAGCATCATGTGGGGAGTTTTTATCTATTCCATGCACGCGCTATACTCTTGCCAAGTGGGCCAGTGCCTTGAATCCAACAGGAGGAGTCACATGAACACACTGGAAGCATACCAAGCACACGTGCGTGAGATCGCAAAACTACAGTCGACCCTTGCTTTGCTCTATTGGGATCAGCGGACATACATGCCGCCCAAGGGACACAACGGCCGAGCCCAGGTGATCGGCCAGCTCTCCAAGATGATCTTCGAGCGTTTGACCTGCGATGAACTTGGTCACTGCCTAGAGAGTTTAGAAGAAAGGGACGATCTCTCACTAGAAGATCGAGCCAGTGTGCGCGTGGTCGGAAAGGCTTATCGGCGCCACAGGGCCATTCCATCCGACTTCTACGAGGAGTTCTCAATTGCACGCTCGTTGAGTGAGTCCGTGTGGGAACAGGCCAGGGCAACCTCCGATTTCACGCTTTTCCAGCCACATCTGGAAAAGATGGTCGACTATTCGCAGAAGTTGGCGCAATACTATGGATACGAGGAGAACCCCTACGATGCCCTCCTCGAAGAGTATGAACCAGGAATGACGACTCACGAACTGCGGTCGTTGATCGAGCCCCTGCAAAAGCAACTTGTCCCATTCATCCAAGATCTGATGGACCACGGCACGCCCCCAGAGCGCGGATTTCTAGAACGGGATTTCCCCATCGACCGGCAGAGGGAGCTTTCCCTGCGGGCATTGAAGGCGATCGGATATGACTTCGCATCCGGCCGGCTCGATACAACCGTGCATCCATTCACTATCACTACTGGCCCGAAAGACGTCCGCGTCACGACCCGATACAGAGAAGAGGCCCTCCTCCCTGGCCTATTCACTGCACTGCACGAAGGCGGCCACGCACTGTACGATCAAGGACTACCCGAAGCGCTTTACTGGAGCGGACTGGATGAAGGCTCCTCCAGCGGGATTCACGAATCGCAATCGCGCATGATGGAGAACCTCGTCGGCAGAAGTCTTCCGTTCTGGACGTTCTTTCAGCCAATCATCGTCGAGGTCTTCCCAGAACTCTCCAAAGTCCCTGCCAAAGAGTTCTATCGGGCGGCCAATGTGGTCAAACCGTCGCTCATCCGCGTCGAGGCCGACGAGGTTACCTACAACCTTCACATCATGCTTCGCTCTGAGCTCGAAGAGAACCTGATTAACGGCAAGATCGCAGTGAAAAACCTTCCCGCTATATGGCGGGAGGCGATGGAGCGGTATCTGGAAGTGGTACCCGAAGATGATGCCCGCGGCGTCCTACAAGATGTGCATTGGGCCGGTGCTATGTTCGGGTACTTTCCATCGTACATGCTCGGTAATCTTTACGGTGCCCAGATGTTCGCTCAAGTGAAAAAAGAAATCCCCGATCTCACAGAGCATATCGCCAGTGGCGACCTCACAAGCCTAGTTGGCTGGCTGAGGGAGAAGGTACACCGCTTCGGAAAGATTTACGAGCCCAAGGAGCTCATCAGGAACATCACTGGTGAAGATCTGGATCCTTCATACTTCGTGGACTACATCACCGCGAAATACGAACACGTGTATAGCCTTTGACGTGAACCAG
>CAZMOL010000026.1:0-15818 GCA_964568045.1 uncultured Thermotogae bacterium | reverse complement strand
GTGGACTACATCACCGCGAAATACGAACACGTGTATAGCCTTTGACGTGAACCAGGAATCACTTGAGGATACTCCTTGGCCCTGAACGCCGGCTGTCGTCCCATTCCCTTGAAACGTCACGTACTCACCACGGGGGTTGGTTCGAGGTACAGATTCGCTGCGCGAAGAACCTCGCGCGTATCTGCGTAGGTCAGAATCTCACAGGCACTTGGGTAGGCGAGCCATCGGCACTCCACGTGCTCATCGGAGAGGACGACATCGTCCGACCCGACACGGCCGAGAAAATAGGTCACCTCCTTGGAAACAGGTGATCCGTTCCGGATGAATCGATACGTGCTTATCGTGCGGAAACTCGGAATCGGCTCAATCTCATTGATTCCAGTCTCCTCCTGAGCTTCGCGCAAAGCCGCCATTGCGTCCTCCTCACCGGCTTCGATCCGCCCCTTGGGGAAACCCCAATGCCCTCCATTACGGTGTCGAAGGAGGAGAAAACGCCACTCGCCTTTCTCGCCAATAGAGTAGAGGACGAAGCCGGCCGAACGTTCGGGAGGCTCACTTTCATCAGTTGATGTCGATTTCGTGCTCATCGCTGTCAAACAGTCTCGGGTGAAGTCCGAGGCTCCTTAGCTCCCGGAGCAAGACACGGAACGATTCGGGTAGCCCAGGCTTTGGAAACTCCTCGTCTTTCAGGATTGCTTTGTACAACTGTATTCTCCCCCGCGTGTCGTCCGACTTCACCGTAAGCATCTCTTGCAGCAAGGCGGCAGCGCCATAAGCCTCGAGCGCCCACACCTCCATCTCCCCCAGCCGTTGGCCTCCGAATTGGGCCTTCCCCCCCAGCGGCTGTTGGGTGATCAAAGCATAGGGGCCAGTGGAGCGAGCATGTATCTTCTCATCGGCTATATGCTCTAGCTTCAAAACGTACATGTGTCCGACGGTAATTGGCCGGGCAAATGGCTTGCCGGTGCGGCCGTCGCGCAATACAACCTTACCATCGTTGTTATCTCCGTCAGCTAACCCTGCCTTCTTTCGCATGTCGTGCAGCTCGGTGAGAATCTCATCCTCATGTGCACCATCGAAAATGGGTGAGGCCACCAACTCACCCTTTAAGTGAGCGAGCCAGCCAAGATTGGCCTCAAAGATCTGTCCCAGGTTCATACGCGAGGGAACCCCCATCGGATTGAGTATGATATCAAGCGGAGTTCCATCTGGCAGAAACGGCATTTCCTCCACTGGGCGGATTGTCGATATGACCCCTTTGTTTCCGTGGCGTCCGGCAAGCTTATCGCCCACAGAGATTTTCTTCCGCTGCGCAACAAAAACCTTCACCAACTCGTTCACTCCGGCGTCGAGCTCGTCCCCCTGATCGCGAGAGAACTTCTTCACCTTGATCACTTTCGCTGTTCCGGAGACCGGGGGCATGCGCAGCGAAGTGTTCTTCACATTGCGGGCTCGCTCTCCAAAGATAGAACGGAAGATCTTCTCCTCCGGCGTTGGCTCCGATTCCCCCCGCGGGGTGATCTTCCCAACCAAAATGTCCCCAGTTCGTACTACCGTGCCAACTCGGATGATCCCTTCTTCGTCTAGGTTTACCAGATCCTCCTTGGAAATATTGGAGATATCGGCTGTAATCTCCTCCGGGCCCAGCTTGGTCTCTTCTGCCTTGATCTCGAATTCCTCGATGTGAATCGAGTCGAGCAGATCCTCGCGCACAAGTCGCTCACTAATGACAATGGCATCCTCGTAGTTGTACCCCTCGTATGGCATGACGCCAACAAGGATGTTCCTTCCCAAGGCAAGTTCTCCCAAGTCGCTTGACGGACCGTCGGCAAGGAGGTCTCCTCGCTTCACCGTCTCCCCCTCGCTAACGACCGGGCGCTGGTGGATTATCGTGTCTTGGTTTGAGCGTTCGAAATTGACAAGCGGGTAGATCCACTTCTTCCGGCCGCGCTGCACGACGATCTGGCGAGCGTCAACCTCTTTGACCACACCGTCCTCCTCGGCAAGGATGAGCATGCCGGAATCCATCGCCGCCTGACGTTCTAGACCGGTCCCGACCAACGGAGCCTCGGGGTGTAGAAGCGGGACTGCCTGACGCTGCATGTTCGCACCCATAAGTGCTCGATTAGAGTCGTCGTGCTCGAGGAATGGTATCAACGCAGAGGAGATTCCAACCAGGGCCTTCGGAGAAACCCCCATAAAATCAACCTCTTTCGGTTCAACCAAATGCAATTCCTCACGGCCGGTGCGCACTTCAACCCGCTCTCCCTGAATGCGTCCGGTTTTCCCCACCGGCGTGGTGGCCGGAGTAATCTTGTATTCCTCCTCATCATCGGCCATCAGGTAGACGATCTCATCTGTCACCTTGCCCTTCACGACCCTTCGGTAAGGCGCCACCAAGAAGCCATACTCGTTTACCCGCGCGTAGCTCGCCAGAGATGTGATCAACCCTATGTTTTGCCCTTCTGGCGTCTCGATCGGACAAATACGCGCGTAGTGCGAGGAGTGAACGTCCCGCACCTCAATCTTTGCCCGTCGTTTGGTCAACCCACCCCCGAGCGCGTTCAAACGACGTTTGTGGGTCAACTCAGTCAACGGATTCGTTTGCTCGAGAAACTGCGAGAACCTACCGGTGTAGAAGAGCTGGTTGATCGCTCCTTGCACTGTACGGCTGGAGATGAGACGCCGTATTGTATCCTTCTCATCCAGGGCATACTTGGAAAGCTTGTCGCGCGCAATACGAGCCATGCGTACAAGCCCAGTGCGCAAGGCGTTCTCAGCGAGTTCGCCGGGAAGCCTGACCCGCTTGTTTGCCAAGTGATCCTTCTCGTCAAGAAGACCCGGATCCTCCGGAACCTCAAGGAGAAGCCTTATCGTTCGCACGATGTCAGCAAGGTACAAAACCGGCTGTTTTAGGGCCATTCCCAGCTTGCGGTTCGCTTTGAACCGACCGACTGCGGAGAGATGATAGCTTGTAGGATGGAAATACAGGTTCTCGATATACTCCCCCATCTGGGCCAGTGAGGCTCGGTCGGACGGTCGAAGACGGTGATAGATCACACGCAGCGCGTCCTCCTGTGACATGATTTGATCCTCATCCAGAGTTTTCTGGATGAAACGATTGACAAGTCGAACAGAAGAGATTTTCGCATTGGCCAAGCTCGCTAAGTGCTGTTTCTGGAGCAGCTCACCGGAAGCAAGGAGAACCTCTTCGCCCTGCTTTACCTCCTCAGCAGCACGATAGCCGACGTAAGGCTCTAGAGTTTCCACGCTGACCGGTGCGACCTCAAAACTGTAATAGGTACAAATCCTTTCTTCACTGAGACCCAGGGCTTTCAGCAGTACGGTTGCCAACACTTTGCCCTTGCGATCGAGATTTGCTTTGAGTGTTAATCGACGGGTATCGAGGATAACCTCCAGCCACGCCCCCAGCTCGGGCAAGATGTGTCCCTTATAAAGATGCCTGTCCTCTTGGGTAAGATACACCCCGGGAGAGCGAGTCAGCTCATTGACAAGGGTATTCTCAGATCCGTTGATGATGAACGTACCGCGGCTGGTCATCATCGGGAAGTCGCCGATATAGAGCTCTGTCTTTTGCAGAAGCTTTCCTTCCTGAAGTAGACGCGCAGTAACGCGCAACGGACGCGAATAGGTGAGATCCTTGTCCTTGCACTCCCGCTCCGTGTTTCTCGCTTCACCTAGATACGGTTTGACAAGCTCCAGCAAGAGGCCGTTCTTCCCGTGGCCTTCAATAGGGGATACGTCGGAAAAAGCTTTCCTTACCCCTTCCTCCACAAATCTGCGAAACGATTCTCGCTCATCCTCGAGTAGGTAAGGTGGTGGAAGGATCTCCTGTATCCGCCCGTAGGATCGTCGTTCTCGCTGCTTCATTCTCCCCCTCGAAATAAACACTTTGCCCGAATGCAGCAATAGCCTCGGACAGATCGTAGCAGAAGATTCACAACAACGCCGGCGTTACTGCTCGAGTTTAACTTCAGCTCCCGCCGCCTCTAGCTTGTCTTTGATACTTGTCGCCTCGTCAGACCCTACTCCCTCTTTAATCGTAGCGGGGAGGTTATCAACAAGGTCTTTGCACTCCTTCAAGCCTTTGCCGGTAATCTCCTTGATCTCCTTGATGACCTGAATCTTCTTCTGCCCCGGATTGGTAAGAACAACCTTGAAACTCTCAGATGCAGCCTCCCCAGCTTCAGCCTCGCTCGGAGCTGCCGCCACTGCAACAGGCGCCATCGCGGCCGCGGAGACGTTGAATCGCTCCTCGATCATTTCAACCAAATCAGCCAGGTCCTTCACGGTCATATCTTCTATTTCCTGAAGGATCTCCTCTTTACCCATTCTTGCTCCTCCTTATCCTGATTGTTCACGTTGTTTTCGGACTTCGTTAAGCACTGTAGTCAATTCGCGGAGCTTCGCCTGCAACACAACCGCCAGTACACGCATCGGACTTGCCAGGAGCATCACCAACTTCGCCAACAGCTCCTCGCGAGAAGGAAGGGTTGCGTAGCGCAACAGCTTGTCTTCTGTTATGACCTCCCCTTCGAACACCCCTCCTCGCAGGGTATAGCGGGGGGAATAGGCCTTGCGACATTCCTCGCACAGCTTAAACGCCAGAACAGGGTCATCATAACCAAACGCGACGCCTATCGGACCAGCGAAGTAATCCGCCAGGTCGCTCAAGCCTGCTTGCTCTGCGGCAATACGCGCAAGTGTATCCTTGACCACTCGGAACTCCGTACCCGCTTTGGTGAACCGCTCACGCAGCTCCACCATCTCGTTTGCTGAGAGACCCCGATAGTCAGCGAGAACCAACGACGTGGCCTGTTCGAACTTTTCCTTGAGACGGGCCACTTCTTCTATCTTCGCTTCTGCGGGCATTGCTTACTCCACGCCACCTTGTTCCACCACTCTCGTGACCTCGCCGGGATCTATTGTGATGCCCGCTCCCATAGTAGCAGCTATGCTTGTCTTTTGGATAAAGCGCCCCTTCACGCCTTCCTCGGGGCGCCGCTCACCAACACTACGTATGAGAGCCACGAGGTTCTCTTTCAGAGCGTTCATTTCGAACGAGACCTTTCCAAAGATGCTGTGAACCACCCCATAGCGGTCGCTGCGAAACTCGACCATCCCTTTCTTGAGTTCGCGGGTCACGTTTCCCACGTCTTTGGTGACCGTTCCTGTTTTGGGGCTCGGCATTAGCCCGCGCGGTCCCAGGATCTTCCCTAGCTTTCCCACGACAGGCATCATATCCGGTGTTGCGACCACTTTGTCGAACTCAAGCCACCCTCCCTGAATCTTCTTTGCCAGATCCTCGCCGCCCACGTAGTCCGCCCCTGCCTCTTCCGCTTCGGTTTGAGATTCGCCCTTGGCAAAAACGAGCACCCGCACGGTTTTGCCGGTCCCGTGCGGGAGACTGCAGGTCCCGCGGACAGCTACTTGACTCGGCTTAATCCCTAGGCTAAACGAAACCTCAGCCGTTTCATCAAAGGACGCAGTAGCGGACTCCTTAAGCTTTGCGACCGCCTCATCAATGCTATATGCCCCATCACGTTCAATGAGCGTCGCAACACCTTGGTATCGTCTGCTGCGTTTCATGTCTCTACTACCTCAACGCCCATGTTCCTAGCCGTTCCTTTGATAATCTCGATCGCTTTGTCTAACTTGTAGGTGTTCAGATCAGGGAGTTTTCGCTCGGCAATCCGCCTGACCTGCTCATCGGAGATCTTCGCAACTTTCACACGATTCGGCTCAGAGGAACCTGATTGTATCCCCGCAGCCATCTTAATCAACTCTGCAGCCGGCGGTTGTTTGAGAATGAAGTCAAAACTTTGGTCGATGTATACCGATATGACAACAGGGATCACCACTCCCGGCGTCTCGTTCTTCGTCGCCTCGTTGAACTTCTTACAGAAATCCATGATGTTCAACTTGCGTTCGCCCAGGGCCGGACCAACCGGGGGCGCCGGAGTAGCCTGCCCAGCAGGGATGTGCAGGTTGATCTTTGCGATTACCTTTTTGGCCATTTTTCCTCCTAGCCCACTAGACTACAGCTTTTCGATCCCTTCAAACCCAAGCCGCACCGGGGTCTCCCGCCCGAAGATCTTCACCATCACCGCAACCTCCTCGGCTTCTTTGTCGATCTCCTTGATCTCTCCGGTGAAATCGGCGAACGGCCCTTCAACAATCTCCACCATTTCGCCGACTGTGAAGTCTACCTCGATCTTCGGCTCACCAGCGGAAGCGGCTGGCACTTTCAGCAGGCCCGCTTTCCTCTTAATCAACTTCATCTCCGGCCCCTCGATCGGTGTCGGCTTGTACCTTGTACCTACATAGCGAATGGCCCCTTTGATTCCATCAATCAGGTCCAACATCTCTTCTTCATCAAGGCCCAACCTTCCAAAGACGTACCCAGGAAATAGGCGACGCTTCTCGATCCGCTGGATTGAGACAACCCGTTTGTCCTTGTACTCCTTCACCTTGAGAAGGCCAGATGCTCGGCTCACGATGTGATCTTCTTCCTCAAGGAGATCCCCTTTACGCAGCTGCATTCCCTTTCTCACTTTTGCCAACGTCTTCTCTGGGATCAATCTTGATTTCGCCTTCTCATCCACAAACTCAAATGTGACCCGGCGTACCTTATCCCTGAGAACTATCTTTCCCTTGTTGGCTACAACAAACTGTTCGTCGCTATCTGAGGTGAGGGGGACTCCGTTTCGTATCTTTTCCCCAAGGCGTATGTCACGACGAATCCTTATGACGCCAGGAATGAGGTAGACTTCTTCGTTGCGGTTCGTCATCTCGATGATCACACGCTGGAAAGACTCAAGCTCAGTAATCTGTGCATCGGCTTCCATGTGACGTGGTGCCTTGCGGGCGATCACCTCTCCGCGCACGATCCGCTCGTTCGGTTGCGCAACAAGATCGTATTCGTAGGGAATGCGGTACTCGGTGCCCGCGCCACGGCGACTGCGTGAGGTTATGACCTCCTCCACCGGCACGAGGAAGAACGTTTCCTCGCTGTCGACTTGAAATGCCTCAACACCCTTCTCCAAACCGCGTTTTCTCACTCGTTCGTTGAGGTCGTCTTTCACCTTCAACTCCGAGCCAGCGTAAGTCTGGATCGCGTACCACTTTTTCATATGCATGATTGAGCTAGAGTTGCACGAAGAAACGGATAACGGCCTGGATAATCGTATCCACTCCCCAGATATAGATCGTCAAGATGACAACCAACACCAGAATGAGAACGGTGAAAGAAATGACCTCATTGCGCGTCGGCCAGCTAACGCGGTCGACCTCACTGCGGACCCCTTTCAGGTAGTTCGTAATCCTCTCAAACATCCGGCTGTCACCTTCTCAGTTCTTGGCAGGCCCGGGAGGACTTGAACCCCCAGCCTTCCGATTTGGAGTCGGACGCTCTGCCAGTTGAGCTACGGGCCTATTCTGGCCGTATTCGTTTAGGTCTCCTTGTGCAGGGTATGCCGCCGACACCACTTGCAGTACCTATTGAAACTCAGTTTCTCTCGGTTGTTGTTCTTGTTTCGCTTGGTGTGGTAGTTGCGGTGAGCGCACTCACTGCAAGCAAGAGTGACGTGGATGACCGCTTCACCTTTCTTTGCCATCGCGCCGACCGCGCCTACTCGATGATCTTCGTTACAACGCCTGCGCCGACGGTCTTGCCTCCTTCGCGGATGGCGAAGCGGCGTCCCACGTCCATGGCAATAGGGTGAATCAGCTCACCAATGATCTTCAGGTTATCACCTGGCATGACCATCTCCACACCTTCAGGGAGACGCACCGTTCCAGTGATGTCCGTCGTACGGAAGAAGAACTGCGGCCTATACCCATCGAAGAACGGGGTGTGACGTCCCCCCTCGTCCTTGGTAAGGATGTAGACTTCCCCTTCGAACTTGGTGTGCGGTGTGATCGTCTTCGGTGCGGCGATGACCTGACCGCGCTCGATATCGTCCTTTTCAATCCCTCGCAGGAGAATTCCGACGTTATCACCGGCAATTGCGTAGTCGAGCGTCTTATTGAACATCTCCAGACTAGTCGCGACGGTTTTCATGACCTCATCATGAATCCCGACGATCTCCACTTCCATTCCCGGAGTGATCTTCCCCCGCTCGACACGACCAGTGGCCACCGTGCCGCGTCCCTTGATGGAGAAGATGTCCTCGATTGGCATCTGGAATGGTTTGTCCTCATCGCGCTCCGGCAGAGGAATGTAGCTATCAACGGCCTCCATCAGTTCCAGAATGGACTTGCATTCTTCTGCGTTGGGATCTCCGCTCTCCATAGCCTTCAGAGCCGATCCACGGATGATCGGAATCTCATCACCGGGAAATTCGTATTCAGTAAGCAGTTCACGGATTTCAATCTCCACTAGGTCTATCAGGTCCGGATCGTCCACCATATCAACCTTATTCAAATAGACAACGATTGCCGGAACATTGACCTGACGAGCCAATAGAACGTGCTCGCGGGTCTGCGGCATCGGGCCGTCAGAGGCTGCAACCACCAGGATTGTCCCATCCATCTGAGCAGCACCAGTAATCATGTTCTTGATGTAGTCAGCATGTCCGGGACAATCGATGTGGGCGTAGTGTCGCGTCTCGGTCTCGTACTCCACGTGTCGGACGTTGATCGTGATTCCGCGCTCCTTCTCCTCAGGGGCGTTGTCGATGTCGTAGAAGTCGAGCTCTTTGGCCAGGTTCTGCTTGGCAAGTACTTTTGTGATCGCCGAGGTCAAGGTCGTCTTCCCGTGATCGATATGCCCGATCGTCCCGATGTTGATGTGAGGCTTACTCCTCACAAATTGCTCTTTAGCCATCCTCGAAACCTCCTTAAAAGCTTAATGCGGTGTTCACAAGACCGTTCCAGAGGACATCTTCACCGCTAGCAATAGCCCGCGATCGGAATCGAACCGACGACCTCCCCCTTACCAAGGGGGTGCTCTACCGTCTGAGCTACACGGGCGTTTCGACCCGATCCCAGTGTACCCGATACGTCAATATAACACCAACTGGAGGGGGAGGGATTCGAACCCCCGTAGGCATCCGCCAACGGATTTACAGTCCGCCCCGTTTGGCCGCTTCGGTACCCCTCCAAAGCACATGCACAGCCAGCGGCCAGACTCGAACTGGCAACCTACTGATTACAAGTCAGTTGCTCTACCAATTGAGCTACGCTGGCGTCTCACCCAATCAGCCGCCCATTGTATCAAAAGGTGTTTTCGCCGTCAAGAACGCTCTTCCAGGCGTCTCGAAGCGGCACGTAGCAGACCCGCTCAGACCGATGACTCAAGCCACAAAAAGGAGGAGTCAGGCGGTTATGGAAACCTGCCAACTTAGCGGTGCGGCAAGGGCATTCGAGGTTTTCTGCTGGGCGAAGGGGCTCTCGCCTCGAACGGTCAAGACCTACGGAGATGGACTCAGAAAGCTCACAGACTTTCTGATCGGAACTCACGGGCACGATCCAACGCTTCCGACTCGGGCCGAGCTACGATCCTTTATTGTTCACCTTGCAGACTCCGGTCTGTCGCGTGCTTCGGTCGCTATCCACGTGCGCTCGCTCAAAGCCTTCTTCAGCTACCTATCGCAGGACGGATACCTCCGCGACAATCCGATGGATGGAATCCCCATCCCAAAAACAGGAAGATCCGCACCAGTGGCCCTAGCGCAACCGGACGTCCGAGGCCTACTTGCCGCGGCAAGAGGTCCCTCATGGTTCGATATCCGCAACACCGCAATGCTGATGACGTTCCTCGATACCGGCATGCGTCTGGCGGAGCTCATCTCGTTGGACTTGGAGGACGTGAATCTTCCCGAGTGGCGTATACGTATCAGGAACGGCAAAGGCTCGAAGGAGAGAATCGTCTTTGTGGGCCGTGGCCTTCACAGGATACTCCGCCGCTGGCTCCAGGTCCGCGGGCCGCTACACGAGAGTTCTGCCCTTTTCATCACACGATCGGGCCACCGCCACGATTCACGCAACGTTGAACGGATCATCGAAAGAATCGCGAAAAAGGCTGGGCTCAATGGGACAAGAGTTACCCCGCATATTTTTCGGCACACGTTCGCGGTCAACTACGTCAGGAACGGAGGCGATGCCTTCTCTCTCCGACGTCTTTTGGGACACAGCGACATCCGCACCACCGAGATCTACGTTGATATGGTCGGAGAGGACCTCCGCAAGGCACACGCGAAGGCGAGCCCGTTGGATAGGCTGCTCACGCCCTACCCGGGGCAACTGTAGAGGGGTAACACAATGGCATGGGAGACGAGGAACGGACGAGGCCGATACTACACCCGCAGCAAGAAGATCAATGGTCGAGTAGTGCGTGAATACATAGGAACGGGCCTTATAGGAGAGCTCGCAGCGGCTCAAGACTCTGAGAGACGTGCTAGGCGCCTGGAAGAGGAAGCCACATGGAAAGCAGCGAAGGCCGAGATGGACGAGCTTGGGGACGTCGTGAACCGATTCTCGCAGGATGTGAGCCGTCTGCTGGGATTATCGTTGCTATCCGCCGGATACTACCGACACAACCGCGGAGAATGGAGGTGTAGACGTGTCCGAAATAGGAGAAGCAGCTGTGGACAAGAACCAACGTAGTCTGGAGGACATCCTTGACAAAGAAGTGCTCGACAGCGCGGCGAAGGGTGACAAATCCGTCCTTCCGGCCGTCAAGAAGATCTGTGATACCTTGCCGGAATTCGCTGTGCTACTTGGTGACCTCGCGGTAGAAGCACAAACCCTAATGATGGAACTAACGACGGGAGGACACCTCCTACTCAGGGAGGCCCAAGAACGGGAATTGGCGTCCCTTAAGAAGAAGCTAAGAGGGCCTTCCACATCAGCGTTAGAGGATCTTCTTATTGATCGAATCGTGTTGTGTTGGCAGCACGTTCACCTGGCCGAGAGGAAATACGCACTGGCGGGACTCGACAACAGTGGAGGGCTAGATCATTGGCAAAACCACATCAATCGAGCTCAGACAAGATACTTGCAGGCCATAAAAGCACTCGCTCAAGTCAGAAAGCTTAAAGTGCCATTGATGCAGGTGAACATCGCCACCAAAGAAGGCAAGCAGGTAAATGTCCTCGGGGATGTAAAGCAGGAAAGCTGAGAGCCAGTTTGGCAGTATGCTTATCTAGCGTCTCCAGTTCGTTTTGAACACCTCGTTTTGCACCGTGTTTCTGCCGTGGTTTGGGATGCTCGTAATCTGGATCTTCACCTACCAACCCGACTGGTGCCCCCTTGTCAGCATCCTCACCCCGCCCTTCCGCTGCTCGTTCTTACCAGCGTGATGTTTGCGGGGTCGATGCTGGTGATGCGAAGCTCGATGCTGGGGTGTTGAACGATGTGCTATACGTGGTGCTGGTGACACGAAGCTCGATCCTGCCTAGGTCGCCTCGGTCGTCTCTTAGGATTCTGATCCCCCTGTTGCACACTTGTCTGAGAGGCACCTGGCAATGGAAAACAATCTCCTAATGGGAGGTCCCCGGCGATTCGCACAGTCGTGTTGGGGGATACGAAACGAATAAGAAGGTGCGCTTTGTCACGCGATTTGCCGGGTCGACTGGCCTTCCGCTTCTTTTCTGCTGTTCCTAAGCCAATCTTCAGCCGCGCGCCCCTGCATCAACGAATATCTACCACATTGTTACCCCGACGGTCGATCCCGATAATGGATGAGTAATGAAAACTTCGAGGAAGACAGGGTAGAAGAAGAGTGAGGAGCCCTGGCAGTGGGCTCCTCGGCATCTTTTCACAGCTCCTTTGAACGAACGGGCGACCATGAAAAGAGACACTTCCCATTCTACACTTGATGAGGCGCATGTCAAATCCTTCTCCCGGAGACAGCCTCTTGATGTCTTCGGGTGGATCCTCTCTTGCTCCAAGCAAGAACGAAGCCCTCCCTATTCTCTTCCATGACTCAAGGATACTGTGGAGTAGTAAAAGAAAACTCAAAACATGGGCGGGCAGCCGGCAAGCTAACCCGCCCAGAAAGGACTACAAGATGAAGCATACTGAATCATTAGCTGTTTGTGAAGGGGGTGGGCCACGGTTGCCAAGTGGACACCAGTTGGGTTCCTATTCGGAGGAAGGAGGCAAGTTTGTCTGGACAAGGAAGGTCTGCAACAAGCATCTCCTAAGGTTTCTGGACGCTTGGACACTCAATGAGGGCCCTCTTCGCCAGATCTCTTCAGACTGTGTAGACAGGATACGCTACGTATCTCGTGAAGGTCTATACGAGGTCGAGTTGGCAGAGTTTCAGATCAAGGCAACAGTCCTGCGGCGATTTGCGTGTGGCGAGGATGTCTACGCGCTTCCCCGAAGCGAATGGGCTTTCAGTCCTCAGATTCATACGAAACCACTTCCCCTCTTTGAGGAGAGCAGCGATTGACGCCCATGACCGGGATGGCTCTGGAAGGATCTTTCTTCCGGGGCCACCTAGTCCCTCCGTTTGTGGGTCTGAAACCCTCCACAAAGATCCTGCTATACGAGCTGGTGTCTTATGACTATGTGTCATCCCCACGAAGTCATCAGCGCAAGGGCTACTCTTTCCCTGGGAATGATGCCCTGGCACGTTGGACAGGCTTCTCGGAGTCTACAGTCAAGAGAGGGCTGACTGAGCTTGAACACTTGCTCTACATCGTCCGTCACCGAGAGTATCGGGGACGAGGACACCGGGACTATCGCTTCGCATACATCAACTACCCGAAGCTGGTGCGTGGTCACGAATTCGTATTAAAGGCAAGGCAGAGAAGAAACCACAAGGATCTTGAGACGCTGGAGAGCGAGTGTAGCGCACGTATGCAGACTGACGATGTATCATTTCTGGCCAGGCTTTTCAACGACCGAACGATCACATCTTCCGAACTTGCCACGACTGTCGAGAGCAGCTATCTGCGATCAAATAGAAGGCTCATCAGTGAGCTTTCTATGCGTGTAGAAGGTCTGAATTTAGCACCTTCTAAAAAGGACTGCCGAACCTGAAAACGCCGACTTCAAGCGTCGTGCGGAAGGATCCATCTACCTCCGAAGAAGATGAAGTTCATTCAGTAAATAGATGCGTCCGAGTAAGACGGTGCGCTGAAAGCACACCGGGTTCTGTTACTAACAGGTAGCAACGTCAACCCCTGGTCGGATTTGTAGGTGGGTTCTGGTTAGGGCGGCTGTGCAAAGGGTGTGCTCGACATGGACCTATGAGAACGAGTCGCTTGCTCCGGGGGGAGAGAGAAACAAATCCCTTTCAGTGCACCAACTCCATTTGCCACCTGTTTCCCAGACCCTCGTCAAGGATCTGGTTATACTGCCACCATGGAATCCCGTATCTCCTGCAGACTCCGGCGACGTATTCGTCATATAGGCGTTCCCACTCCTCGGTTTGCTCCTCAAACTGCCGATTTTGGATTGAGAGACGCGCGTCGAAATCAACGGGGTAGCGAGTTATGACGTAGTTCTCGATGCGTTCCCTCTCTTTCCAGTCCTCGAGGTAAATGTCTTTCCGGGTTGGGAGTGTGAGAACGTCTTGAACATCCTCCTCTGCTCCTGCAGGCTTAGTGAGGGAATACCAGTTCGCCCTGGAAGCCCCATGGTCCTCAGTGAGAAGGAAGACTGCTCCCACCAAGATGCCTAGAAGAAGCAACGACAGAAGCAGCTGCTGGACTGACATTTCTGGAAATCACCCCCCATCTCATGCATCTCCTACCATAGCACATCTGCGAATGCATTTCACGAGGTGATTTTGTAGGCTCTCTTGAGCATAGAGATGCTCCGTGTGAGCACAGCTAGACTGCGGAGAAACGCCGCGTAACGCGACACGGAAGCTCGGGATGTCCTGTTGTTCTAGAACCTCGCAACCTACCGCCTAGAGCACAGACCCCTTTGGTAACGAGTCGGCGAGTATCAAGACAAGCGGAGGGCCATAACCGGTGGAATCGTAGGCAACATAGCTGGTGCCAGGACTTGAAGCAGTTGGAAACGCTGCTACGAATTCAACAGTGTGGGCAGTCCGTTCAGTGATAAGACTCTTGACAAAGTAAGGGCAAAACCGCCTGCAATGGAACCCTTGAATTTAGATTATCTCATGAACTTCCGCCCGATTACAAGGACAGTCAGAGCCATCATGATCCCGCCGAGGATGGCTTCTGTGGCACACAAGGCGCTCCCCAACCCCGGAGCAGGGCGGATGTCACCATAGCCCAGTGTTGTAAACGTGATCACGCTGAAGTAGAGGGATCGTCCGAAGCTAAACGCATACTCCAACCCAGGTGAGGTCTGATCAAATAAGACAAGCCCCGATTCACTCAGCAAGAGAAAAAGGGCCGCAAAGATCCCAACGAGTATTCCCCACGTCACGAAAAGCCGTGCCAAGCTCGCTCCATACGCTGTGGGCCATCGCAGGAAAACACAGTCCAGAAACCAGAGGAACATATACACCCACCTCATGACTGCATTGCGGATTTGCCTACCAACTGTAAGACCTTTCGCCCGCCTCGCGCGAAGCGCCCTCCATCGAGCGACACGTTCAAAGTAGAAGGAAGCATCGGATTCGTTGCCCTTTCCTTCACTGTCAAAGACTCTCTGAGCGAACCTCCAGAACGATGGCGCTCCATAGTCATACTCAATAAGAATACCGCATCTCGCCTTACCCCAACCACGGATGGAGGGTCTCCCGTATCCCACATAGAGATGCTTTGCCGTGCAGCCGTTAAAGTCTACAGACCCAATAATCAATGCATCAGGAGAAGCCAGATCGAGAGTGTTACCGATCTCGCAGTCACGGCAATGCAGGATGCCTACCGGCTGATTGAAACGGAAGGTGGCATTTTCAGCGATCTTTGCTCTATCGAGGTGGATATTTCCACGGATTTCAACCTCGTCGAACGAGAGCTCACCCTCAATCGTCACACGTGAAAAGGAGGCAATACGCCCACCAATCCTGGTATTGGAGAACCGGGCATTGCCTCTGATCGTAGTGCCTGCAAACTCTGCATCTCCCTCAATCCCTACTGAGAGGAAAGCAAGAGTGCCCTTGACCTCGGTGCCTTCGAGGTGAGCACAACCTTCAATTGAAGCGTTTTTGAAAAGAGCATCTCCCGCGATTATAGCTTCAGAAAGCTCAATATTAGTCATCTTTGGGGGGACTAGGATTTCTTCTCGAACATCCCGCTCCTCCCTCATCCCCGTAGAAATGCCAAGCGGGAAGTGATAACCCCTGAAGTCGAAACAAGGGTTTCTCTCTTCTGCAGAACCTTCCTCGTCAAGTTGCGCATAGAGGATCTTCTTGAACCTATCGGTGTCTTTATTGCCAGTTTGATGAAGAATGCAGAGATCGTCACCTGGCTCTGGACGGACCCTGCAGCGATACTTCAAACCATATTTGCTTTTCCATTCACACATAGCTACATCATAATGAGGGTGCTTAGAAGCATCTGTAATGTGTATCACATGAGGTCTTGAAACCTCACAAGGAATAGAGGACTAGCTTGAAGAGCCTTCTCATAGTGGCGCAAAGCAAACAGAGGGTGAATTCGACATGGGTTGACAACGGAAGAACGACGAAGACACTTCTTCTATACGCCCAAGAGGACTCAAACCTCCGGCTTGCGGTTAAGGAAACCAACGACCTCGGATCTCGCTCGAATTGACGTTTGGACGTCCTTCTGGTAGCCTTCAAGTTGCGGAGTCAGTCGGTCTTTGACACGGTGGATTGGGAGAAAAGATAGATCAGCAGGCAGTTCCAGACTCGAACTGGCAACCTACTGATTACAAGTCAGTTGCTCTACCAATTGAGC
>CAZMOL010000025.1:14800-20088 GCA_964568045.1 uncultured Thermotogae bacterium | reverse complement strand
GGGGCGCTGTCCCTTGAAACACGGGCCCGACTCGCGGGCAAGGCGTTCAACACCACGGCCGATTACGATGCCGCGATCGCACAGGCCATGGATGAGCAAAACGGAAACAAGTCGCTTCGACTGGGATTCTCTGACGGTAAGAAGCTGCGGTACGGTGAGAACTGGCATCAGGAAGCGTCCCTGTTTCGCCAACGTGGCGCCACGAACTCTTTGTTCGACATGGAGGTATTAAGCGGCAAGGAGCTCTCCTTCAACAACATTGTCGACATTGCAAGCGCCGTGGAAGCGGTGAGGGATCTTCGCCCGCACGGCTGCGCCGTCATCAAACACACGAATCCCTGTGGTCTGAGCGAATGCCCGGATCAACGAAAAGGGTTCGAATTGGCGTGGGCCGGTGATCCGGTGTCCGCGTTCGGCTCGGTGATCGCGTTCAACTCTGTCCTGCAGAAAGAAACGGTGGAGTTTCTAGACCTGGCCGCCGCTGAACGCACAGCGCGGAAGTTCGTAGAGGTGGTGATCGCCCCGGAAGTGGCTCCGGATGCCCTTGCTTATCTACGACAGCACGAGGCGTTGCGCGTGATCCGCTTCGACCCGGGAAAGCTCCGAAGCGATAGAGAGATCAGAGTGTTGGGCGGCACTTGCCTGGTGCAGACGGCGGATGATCGCCTGTTCGACAAGCTCGAATGCGTGACCGAGGCGGCTCCATCCGGTGGCCTTGCGCCGGGAAGCCCGCTTGTCTCTTTGCTGGAGTTTGGGTTAAAAGCGGTGCGACAGATCAAGAGCAACACGATCGTGATCGTGCGCAGTCTCGATGAGTACACCTTCCAGCTACTGGGAATGGGGGCCGGGCAGCCCAATCGAGTCGTTTCAGCGAAACTCGCCCTTGACCGGGCCGCTGCCAACCTGCGCGGTGAGTATCGAGGTGCGCCTGGTACTGTTGAGCAATACGTGGGGAATCAATTGGGTGGGGCGATCTTGGTCTCGGACGCCTTCTTCCCGTTTCCGGACACGATGGAACTTGCCGCCAACGCGGGCGTCAAGACCGTGTTCCAACCGGGCGGCTCAGTCCGCGATGAGGCGGTCATCCGTCGTGCCAACGAGCTGGGGGTGGCGATGGTGATGACCGGGGTGCGGCATTTCAAACACTAGTTATGTTGGGAGGGGCATGAGAACACTCGTTAGCGTTTCCACACCGCAACTTGAGACGATTCACTCCGGTAAGGTCCGGGAAAGCTTGCGGGTCGATGAGGCGACTCGACTGATCGTGGCCACCGATCGTCTCTCGGCGTTCGATCGCGTGTTGAAGACACCGATCCCGTTCAAAGGCGCCGTGTTGAACAGCTTGTCCACGTATTGGTTTGAGAAAACACGGCACATCATCGAAAACCACCTGCTCCGGTCGATCGCTCCAAACGCCATGCTGGTCAAGGAGGCCATTCCCATTCGGCTGGAGATGGTCGTCCGCGGGTACCTCGCTGGGTCGATGTGGCGCCGGTACGCCAACGGCGAGCGATGTTTCAGTGGGGTCACCGTCCCGGATCACCTGGAGCGAAACGAGCAGTTTCAGGAACCCATCTTGACTCCCACGACCAAGGAGAAAAAGGATCGGGAGATCACTCCGCAGGAGATCATCGGCGAAGGGTTGGCCACCGAGGCCGTCTACGAGCGGATGGAGGAAGCAGCGCGTCAATTGTTTCAATACGGGACCGAAATCCTGGCCGAGAAGGACCTCGTTCTCGTGGACACGAAGTACGAATTTGGGCTCCTCGATGGCGAACTCATTCTGATCGATGAGCTGCACACACCGGACTCCTCCCGCTTCTGGTCGGCGAAAAGTTACGAGGAGGACCCACAGGCCGTATCGCCGTTGGACAAAGAGTACGTGCGCGCCTGGCTCCTTGAACAGGAGAAAGAGGGTGAAGGACCTGACCAGCTTCCTAACGAGATCGTGGAGGAGACGAGTAAGCGGTACCGAGCGATCTACGAGAAGATCACGGGCGAATCGCTTCCTGAATCGGCCAACGATCCGGGGGAGACGCTCTACCGGCGCCTCGTCGGCGAAGGGTTGATCAAGGACGGGGTCGTGGCGATCGTCATGGGATCGCCGCGTGACCGCGCGTTCGGCCAGCACATCGCTGAATGCCTTGAAGACTACGAGGTCGCGGTTGACATACGGGTTGCCTCTGCCCATAAGACGCCGGAGACGATTGGCAGGATTGCAGAGGAGTACAACGATTTACTCGAGCCGGGCGCGATCATTGCAGTGGCCGGACTCTCCAACGGACTGGGCGGAGCCCTGGCCGCCAACACCACCCTGCCGGTGTTCAACTGTCCTCCGTTCAAGGGCGCTGTCGATATGGCACTCAACATCAACTCATCGTTGATGCTTCCCAGTATGACTCCGGCCTCCACGGTGATTCGTCCCGAGAACGCTGCCCTGGCTGCGCTTCGTAGTCTCAACCTTCGCCGTTTGCGCGAATGCTTTGCTTCTGACATCCTGGAGATGAAAGCATCTCTGGCGGAGGAAGATCAACGGGTGAGAGAGAGGGGGGAAGATGAACGCTGAGATCTCGCCGCTTGACGGCCGGTATCGGGGCCGTATCGGACACCTATCTGCCTACTTCTCGGAGTTTGCGCTGATGCGTGCACGGTGTCTTGTGGAGCTAAGATACATCGAAGCTCTAGACAAAACGGGCCTGTTTGCATCACTAACCAAAACGGAGAAACAAAGAATAAAGCAGGCAAAAGAAACGTTCACCGAGGATGACTTTGCGCGCATCAAGGCAATCGAGAAGACGGTCAATCAGGATGTGAAAGCCTGCGAGCTGTTCCTGCGGGAGCAATTGCAACTGGAAAACACAGGGCTGATCCATTTTGGGCTCACCTCCGAGGACGTGAATAACCTGGCCTATAATCGGCTTTTCGAGGCCTATCGCACCGAGCAGCAGGTTCCTCTTGTGAAGCAGCTGTTGGAGCGGCTCTGCGAGATGGTGCAGCAGTGGAGCGCGGTTCCGTTTCCAGCCAGGACGCACGGTCAGGCGGCCTCGCCAACCACGGCAGGCAAGGAGCTGGCGGTCTTCCTGGCGCGGCTGCGCAGGCAATACCAAGACTTGAGGCGATTTCGGTTTCGCGGCAAGCTCAACGGAGCCACCGGGAACTACTCTGCCCTGATGGCCGCCTTTCCGGAGCATGATTGGATCGCGTTCTCCCGTCAGTTCGTCGACGGGTTGGGATTCGATGCGAACCCGTGCACCACCCAGATCGAGGATCACGACACCTGGAGCGCGTATTTCAGCCTGACAAAGCGGATCAATTGTATCGTTCTCGATATGGATTGCGACTTGTGGGCCTACATCTCACGGGGTTGGTTCAGACTGAAGCCGCAACAAGGGGAGGTCAGCTCCTCCACCATGCCCCACAAGGTCAGCCCGATCAACTTCGAGAATAGCGAAGGCAACTTGACTCTCTCGAACGCGCTCCTGTCAACGCTGGCTGACGATCTGACGCAGTCGCGGATGCAGCGTGATCTCTCCGATAGTACGATGACCAGGAACATCGGAGTGGCGCTTGCCCACGCTCATCTTGCCATCACGGAGACTCTGGAGGGACTCGGCAAGCTCGCACTCGATGAGGAGGCGATCGAGCGCGATCTCGAGGCCGCACCGGAGGTGCTTGCCGAAGCCTATCAGACGACCCTGCGGACCACGCAGATCGACGATCCGTACACACTGCTCAAGGAGTTCACTCGAGGACAGAAGGTATCGCTTGAGGATCTGCATCGCTTCGTCAATGGCCTCGACGTATCAGAGGCCGTGAAAGCTAGGCTGAAAGGCCTTGAGGTTGTTGACTACGTGGGAGCCGCTGTGCGCATCTGCGGGCTGGTCCTAGACGAGGTGAAAAAGGAGCTTTCCCGGTGAGAGTTGGAGTCCTCGGGTCCGGCGGGCGAGAACACGCAATGGCGTGGAAGGTGTGCCAATGCATTCCGGAAAGCGACGTCTTCGTTCTGCCGGGAAACGCCGGGACGAGTAACAACGTCCCGGTTGACGTCCGCGATTTCGACGCTGTGAAGCGCGCCTGCCAAGAGCACGGCATTGAATTGCTTCTAGTGGGACCAGAAGCTCCTTTGGCTAACGGGATCGTAGACTTCTTTGCCCGCACGTCTATTCGGGTGTTCGGCCCGGACAAGGCCGCGGCAAAACTTGAGAGTTCGAAAATCTGGGCCAAGCAGTTCATGCACAGACACGGGGTGGCGACGGCCGGTTTCGAGGTCTTCGACAATCCGCAAGCCGCGGACAACTTGATCGACGATCTAAAGGGAGATCTGGTAGTGAAATACGACGGCCTCGCCGGTGGCAAAGGGGTGTTTGTGTGTCACAGCGCCGAGGAGGCGAATCGCGCGTTAAGGACGTTGCAGGACAAGTACGGCCCATCGGTGCGCTTTCTTATCGAGCAGCGCTTGGCCGGTTCTGAGCTGTCGATCCTTGCGTTGACGGACGGACGTTCCATCAAGCTTCTGTCACCCTCCCAAGACCACAAGCCGCTTTACGACGGCGATCGAGGTCCAAACACGGGCGGCATGGGCGCGTTTTGCCCGGTACCCGGATGCAATCAGGGAACGCTGGACGACATTGAGCAACGCGTGATCGAGCCAACGATGAAAGGGCTTCAGGATGAGGGCATCGGCTACTGCGGGTTCATCTACTTTGGTCTGATGATGACCGCAGACGGGCCGAAGCTCCTGGAATACAACGTTCGCTTGGGGGATCCCGAAGCAGAGGTTATCCTGCCCGCGCTAAGAACAGAGCTACTAGAGTTAGTGGTTAGTTGCCTAGACGGCACTCTGCAGAACGAAGCCATCGCGTTTCATCCCGGCTACTACGTGGACGTGGTGATGGCTTCGGGGGGGTATCCGGGCGAGTACGCGACCGGACACGAGATCGTCGGAGTGGATCACGCGTCGGGGGATGCGTTGGTCTTTCATGCCAGCACGCGTCGTGACGGCGACCGCGTGGTTACTGCCGGCGGTCGTGTTCTCAATATCGTGGGACGTGGGCAAGACTTGCCCGCGGCAATAACAGCGGCTTACACACAATGCAGCTCTATTCACTTTAAAAACGCGACCTATCGAAAAGACATTGGGGCAAGGCCATGGCAAGCGTGAAGAAACGCATCGCCATTTTGATCTCCGGCCGTGGAAGCAACATGGAAGTCATCCTTAAGGAGGCCCAGGACGGGATTCTCATGGACTGTTGCCAGGTGGTTCTGGTCGTTTCCAACCGATGCGATGC
>CAZMOL010000025.1:0-14700 GCA_964568045.1 uncultured Thermotogae bacterium | reverse complement strand
GGATTCTCATGGACTGTTGCCAGGTGGTTCTGGTCGTTTCCAACCGATGCGATGCCCCCGGGCTGAACGTTGCACAAGACATGGCGGTGAAAACAGTGTGTGTTGAATCCAAAGGGAAGGATTCCACGACGTTCGATTGCCAGCTCCTCAAAGCGTTAGAGCCGTACGCTTTAGATTACCTTGTCCTTGCCGGCTTTATGAGAATCCTTTCCCCGTTGGTCATTGAGCGTTATCGGCAACGGATCATCAATATCCACCCCGCAGATACCGCGTTGTATCAGGGAGCACGCGGCTATGCTTGGGCCTTTGAGACGGGACGTTCTTTCACGACGATAACCGTACACTACATCGATGAGGGGGTGGATACCGGTCCAGTGATCGCCCAGACCGATGTGGACCTTGCAGGCGCGAAAACCCTTGAAGAGGTCGAGAACCGTGGGCTGGCTGTGGAGCATCGGTTCTACAGTCAGGTGTTGCACCAAGTATTTACAGACGGATAAGTTTGAGGCGTTTGTTTTGAGACCTTGCCGTTCGGAAATGAGGGAGCGACGATGTGCGGCATTCTAGGTATCTGCGGGCAGGATGACGTTGTCTACGAGCTTGTATTTGGCCTGACCGCCCTGCAGCACAGGGGGCAGGATGCCGCGGGGATCGTGACCTTTGATCGTGCCTTTCGGATGCGGAAGGGTCGGGGGCTTGTCAGCCAGATTTTCCAAGAAGAGCACATCGAGAAACTCAGGGGCCCCTGTGGATTGGGCCACGTCCGCTATGCCACCATGGGATCCACAGACGTGTTGGATGCCCAACCGGTTGCCCTCAATTACCCGTTCGGGTTGGCGATGGCGCACAACGGAAACGTGGTCAATTTCTCGGAGCTTCGTCGGTCCCTGTACGAGGAGCATCATCGGCTTCTCGACACCTCCAATGATGTGGCGCTGATTCTGTACACGTTTGCCGCCGAACTGGAGACCAAAGACCTGAAGAACCTTACTGTGGAAGATATCTTCGATACGGTGGAGGCTACCCAGAACAAGGTCCAGGGAGCCTATTCGGCGATTGCGCTGATCGCCAATCACGGGTTCCTCGCCTTTACCGACCCTTATGGCATCCGGCCGCTGGTGATGGGACGCAAGTTTACGGGCGAAGGCGTCGTGTATGCGCTGGCGTCAGAGACCACGTGCCTCGACTATTTGGGCTACGAGATGATGCGTGACTTGGACCCCGGTGAGGCTCTATTCATCGACGCGGATGGCCAGGTGCATCAACGCGTCTGCCACTGTGGCCACCAAGCGTTCTGTGTATTTGAATACATCTATTTTGCTCGGGAAGATTCGATCATTCACAACCGCCTAGTCGCAAACGAGCGGGTGCGGATGGGAAGATCTTTGGCCAGGACTTTCCAGAAGACGGGGCTAAGCCCTGATATCGTCATCGACGTACCTTCTTCCGCCTACTTCTTTGCTTCGGGGCTGGCTGAAGAGCTGGGGGTTCCCTACCGACGGGGGCTGGCGAAGAATAATCACATTGGGAGGAGTTTCATCACCCCTTCCCAAACACAGAGAGAACGCCTGGTGCGACAGAAGCTCAACGCGATCCGAGACGTCATTCGCGATAAGAAGATCGCCGTCGTGGATGACTCGATCGTGCGGGGAACCACGTCGAAGCGCTTAGTCAAGCTGCTCCGGCAGGCCGGCGCAAAGGAAGTCTACTTCGTCTCCGCATCACCACCGATCAAATACCCCTGCATCTATGGAATCGATATGTCCAGTACGCGGGAGATCATCGCCGCACACTACGATCCGGATCAGGTCGCCCGCTACATCGAAGCAGACGCGGTCGTCTACCAAACCCTGGATGATCTCCAAGCCCTCTATGAGGATCTTCCCTGTTGCTATGCCTGCTTCTCCGGCGAGTATCCCACCGGCGCCACACCAGCGATCCTCGAAGACGTGGCAAAGGAGAAGGCGAAATCCAATCGCTGATCGCCTGACGACGAACGAGGGGTCTCGTCCTCGTCGATCAATCCCTCCTTGTAGGTGGGAGAACAGAACAGTTGCCAAGAGCCTGTTGGGTTGGGGTCTACCGTTGGCTTTTGGTGTTCGGTCTGCTGGCAACGTGCTTGGCCGTGAGAGCGATGGTGGAATAGTCCCGTCTAACAATCGTTGTCAGGTCTCGTCTCTCATCACCCGCGCCGAATTGCTCTCCTTACTTATGGATGCCAAGAATAAAGATTCGATCCCGCGCACAAGGACTACCTCTGGTCTTCGGGAGACCTTCTCCGGTAGAATGGCGCGAGATTTGGTGAGGAGGAATGAATGGACGAGATTGTATTTCTGGTCGAGGAATCCCCTGAAGGAGGCTACCAAGCACGCGGCTTGGGTCACGACATCTTCACGGGAGCGGACGCTCTAGAAGAGCTCAGAGACGCGGTGATGTGCCACTTTGATGAGGGTGACCGACCTTCGGCTTGTGCGTCTTTATAGGGTGAAGGACGAGGTCATTGCGGCATGACCGCCCAGAGGCAAGGTGATCCGGATGGATCGCGATGAGATTCTCAGGACCTTGGTTTCCCACCGACGGGAGTTGGAGAAGCGCGGCGTTCGATCGCTTTCGGTCTTCGGCTCGGTAGCTCGCGGCGAAACAGGAGCGAATAGCGACGTGGACGTCCTCGTCGAGTTTGCACCGGAGGCCCACGTGGGCCTGTTCGGTCTGGTGGACCTCAAAGAGTTCCTGGAATCGACGCTGGCTTGCCCGGTGGACGTGGTTACGCCTGACGGGCTTCGCTATTGGATGCGTGAGCGCGTGCTCGAGGAGGCGGTCTGTGTCATCTAGGGACTGGAAGTACTGGCTGAGTGATATCCTAGAGGCAATTCGGGACGTTGTTAGCTACACAAAGGACCTCAACTTCGAGGGCTTCGTCGAGGATCGGCGCTCCCTCCACGCTGTGGTTTACTGCTTCATCGTCATTGGCGAGGCGGAGCGACACGTTCCTGAAGAGATCCAAGCCAGGTACTCCGAGATTCCCTGGGACAAGATGCGCGGTATGCGGAACTTCCTCGTGCACGAGTACCCGTGGATGAGCCCACGCATCATCTGGGACACAGCGACCCACGACATTCCTCCCTTGCTCGAACCGCTCCGCCGGATTGTGGAATCCCACGACACATGAGTCTGGGCAGCGGCAGATCGTCTTACGGCTCCTTCCCGTCCGCCCATTCTCCACCAAGGAATTTGGCTTGTTGGATCACGGTTTCGAAATAGGGTATGTGTCCCTCGATCCCCCGCGGGATTCACCGCGGTGTTCATTTGCAAGACGCGACCCCGCGACTACCTTGCCTTCACGTCGCCCAACGGGTGGCGCATCAGCCGCCGCCGGGTTTCGCAGTGTCACCACTCACGAACTGATACGCTCAAAAGCGAAAACTGGCAGCAATATAATCCTCGATCAGGCGGTCGGCTGCATGCGCGGATTAGGCGCAATCCCTATCCCCTTAACAGCAATTTGGCAACTATGGCAGCCACTTCATTCTCGTAGCCTGATTGAGACAGACTCAGAAGCCGCTCGCGCAACCACTCATCATCAAACAGCCGCCATCCGTTGTCCGTGAAATGCTCCTTCAGTCTCTCACGATCCTCGTCCGTTGCGATCTTTCCCGCCGCAAGGCAAAGATAGACATTGGGTGACTGCGCGCAAGCCCCTGATTCCACAAGTTGCGACTCTAGTCGGCGCAAAACCGTTTCTCTGAGCACAGAATCGTTGAATAGCTTGTATCGCGCTGTGTGTTTCTCATCGGTGCCGTCGAAACCTCTGAACCTGACTCCAGGTGAGTCGAGATAAGACTTGCACTCTACAACCAACAACTCGTTGCCTATTCCCTTGTACGCGACCAAGTCTAACTCCCAGCGGGGGGACGAAGGTCGTCCAATGCGACGCTTTTCCTCTTTCGTCAGCTCTACCTTGAAGCTTGACTTTACCCAATATCCGTCGCGTTCCAAAAGCATTGCCACAAGTGATTCAAATGCGTTCATGTCACCCCAACCTGGATTGCACCTAACAATGATTATTGTGCAACTCCGCAACATAGTAGGTCGAAGAGCGATGGGTGTCAACTCTGTTCCTGTGACCTCTCAGGATATTAGATGACCAGATATTGACAATCATATCATTGCACGGAAAAATGTCGACATATGGACCTCTGAGGTTCGGCACCCACTTCGTTTCCTCCTCGACGATGCGGATTTCTTCGTCGGTCAGGCCGTAGAGTCCGTAGACTAGTTGGTCGATCTGCTTGTCGGTCGCGTCGATCTGGCGCTGGATGAGCGATTTCTCGTGCACCAACGGATCGATGAATTCGTGCCGCGCTTGGGTTTCGTTGTACGCGCTCGAACAATAGACATCGCGGTTCTCGCGGAAACGCTCGACGAGTCGCTTGATCTCCTTCGGCGCGGTCATCCTTCTGACTCCTCGGCTTTGAACCCAATCTGCGGTTGCTTCTCTGCGGGTGCTGCCATCAATTGTCGGATTGCATCAAAGACTACCTTGAACTGCACATCATACTTCTTTTCTAGCTTGTCGAGCCTTTGGGCCAATTCCTCATGCGCTGCCACCATCTGTCGAAGTCGGATAAATACACGCATGATCTCAATATTGACGCGGACTGCCCGTGGACTTCGCAACACGCTCGACAGCATCGCAACTCCTTGCTCTGTGAATGCGTAGGGAGGATATCTCCTTCCTCCCCACTCACTTGAGGTGCCAGATTGGCGCCTCAAGACGTCGAACTCTTCTTTGGAGAGCTGGAACATGAAATCCTCGGGGAACCGCTCGACGTTCCTTCTGACTGCCCTGGTAAGCGTCTTTGTCTCAACCTCGTAGAGGCGAGCAAGGTCTGCATCAAGCATGATCTTGTGGCCGCGTATGAGGTGAATGGCTTGAAGAATGAGCTCACGCGGCACACTCACGCGCTCAGACAGAGAGCTTCGGGAATCCTTCGAATTCTCATTGGCCATACTCGTCACAATCTCTCTACGCTATTTGAGACCTCGCAACTTGAGATGCCAAAATGGTGCCTCAAGAACCGATCGCGCATTCTACAAGAGTTGTCGTGTCCCTCCCCCTTGAACTCAATCAACGACAGTCTAACGTAGGAGAAGCAAGACAGCAATCACGCCGTGCCATCGTTGGTTCGAATAACGGCATCTCGCCAAGACACTGCAGAGTCTGTGCGAGACTGTCCTCTGAGGACAAAGAACATAGGCCCATCCATTCTTCGCGTTCTCTGCGCGCTCTGCGAGAGGTTCTGTATCTCGCCAAGATCGCAAAGTTCGCCAAGCATGTTCGGGTTTGAGATCTACCCAAGTCGAATATACCATGCCTATTCTTCCTTCGCGTCCTTTGCGCCTCTGCGTAAGGCTGGTTGCCTCGCTAAGACGCCAAGAGCCCAAGGATTGTTCTGGGTAAAACCACCCGACTGCAAATACTCTTGATTTTTCCTCACTCCGCGCTCCCTGCGAGAGCTTTCTTTTCTCGCTAAGATCGCAGAGAACGCCAAGCATGTTCAAGGCTTCGAGGGAGATAAACCCTAATCCAGACTGCTCCTTCCTGTCTGCCGTGCCGGCACAGGCAGGGAGGAATCATGGATTGCGTTCCCGGAATTCCCATACGGTTGACAGACCCAGGGGGTCATCCTAAGATAGGGCTCCCAGATTATGTCACGTCTGAACAAGGCTGCACGGGGAACGGAGGAACTCTGGACACCGCGGCAGATTGTGTAATACAGCTTCGAGGGATCGTCAAGCGTTTTCCGGGTGTCGTTGCCAACGACGGGATTGATCTTGACATTCAACGCGGGGAAATCCATTGCCTTCTCGGCGAGAACGGCGCCGGTAAGACAACCTTGATGCGCATCCTCTACGGGCTGTACCAGCCGGATGAGGGTCAGATTTTGCTGAATGGTGTCCCGACTAGGATTCCCTCACCGAAAGCAGCGCTTGCACACCGCATCGGTATGGTTCACCAGCACTTCCGGCTTGTACCCACCCTGTCGGTGGAGGAGAACATCGTTTTGGGGCTGCACGAGGGAAGAGGGCCTTTCCTCAATCCTCGCAAAACGCGCAAGAAGATCGGCAAGATCGCTGAGGATTACGGCCTTCAAGTCGATCCCCAGGCAAAGATCTGGCAGCTCTCTGTCGGGCAACAGCAGCGGGTGGAGATCATGAAGGCCCTGTACCGCGAGGCGGACATCTTGATCATGGATGAGCCGACCAGCGTACTCACTCCCCAAGAAGTCGATCAGCTGTTCGCCACACTCCGCACACTGGTGGATGATGGACTCACCATCATCTTCATCACCCACAAGCTGGATGAGGTGATGCAGGTCAGCGATCGTGTCACGGTCCTTCGCAAAGGCAAGGTCGTCGCAACGGTCCCGACTGCGGAGACGGACAAGCTCGCCCTTGCCCGGATGATGGTCGGACGCGAGGTGGTCTTTCGGTTGGAGAAGCCGCCGCTTGACCGCGGAGAGAGAGTCCTTGAGGTTCGCGATCTGCATGCACTGAACGACCGGGGACTTCCGGCACTTCGCGGCGTCTCGTTCGACCTGTACGAGGGCGAGATCCTCGGCGTTGCCGGTGTGTCGGGCAACGGCCAGCAGGAGCTGTCGGAGGTGCTCGCTGGCTTGCGTCGGACTTCCAAAGGGAGTGCCGTTCTTCTGGAGAGCGATCTCACGCACTGCTCGGCACGAGAGATTGCCGATCTCGGAGTGGCCCACGTGCCCACGGAGCGTATACGGATGGGGACTGTCCCCAACATGAGTGTGCGCGAGAATCTTATCCTCAAGAGCTATCGCCGCCACCCGTTCTGCCGGTGGAGCTTCCTCGACCAGAGGGCGGCGCACCAAAACGCATGCCGCGCGATGGAGGAGTACGCAATCATGGCACCGGATGACAAAACGGCGGCGAAGCTTCTGTCCGGAGGGAACATCCAGCGGATGGTCCTCGCGCGGGAACTGTGTGGTGAACCTCGATTCGTGATTGCGGCCCACCCGACCTACGGACTCGATGTCGGTGCGACCGAACAGGTTTGCCAGGTTCTGCTGGGACAGCGTGATCGTGGTGCTGGGATCCTGTTGATCTCGGAGGATCTTGACGAGCTATTGACGCTTTCTGATCGGATTCTGGTCCTGTTCGGAGGACTGGTTATGGGAATTGTCGATGCCGAGCAGGCCGATCGGGAGACAATCGGCTTGATGATGGCCGGGGCAGCAACGGAGCAGGTTCAAGCATGAGGGTGCCTTCATTCCTCCGAGTGGAACGACGTGCGACGCCATCCCCGCGGGTCGTCCTCGGAGTTTCGCTCCTGGCGATCGTTGTAGCACTCATCGCGGCCGGAATTTTCTTCCAAGCGTACGGGGTTTCTCCGATCCGGGCGTACGGCGACATCATAAAGGGCGCGTTCGGCAGCCGGCTGGGCCTGACGGAGACGGTTCGAAGAGCAATCCCGTTGCTTCTTTGTGGCGTGGGATTGACGATAGCGTTTCGCGCCCTGTTCTGGAACATCGGGGCCGAAGGGCAGCTTCTGATCGGGGCGACTGCAGCTACCGGTGTCGCGCTGTTCTCGGGTCTGCCCGGCCCGCTCCTTCTACCGGTGATGTTCCTCGCCGGATTCGCTGCCGGCGCGTTTTGGGGGAGCATTCCAGCGGCGCTGAAGGCAAAACTGGGGATAAACGACGTCATCACCACCCTGATGATGAACTACATCGCCATCTATATTGTGGAGTGGCTCATACACGGTCCGTGGAAGGGACCCACGATGCGTGGCTTCGCCTACACGGACCGGTTTCCGGCGGCGGCGATCCTCCCGACCATCGGGATCACGCGGATCCACTGGCCGACGCTGGTGATAGGCGTGGTTTTGGCAGCGTTGGCTTTCGTTCTCGTACAACGAACACGATGGGGGTTCGAGATTCGCGTTGTGGGGGAGAACCCTCATGCGGCAAGGTTTGCCGGCATCAGCCACTTCAAGATAACGGTACTGGCGATGGTTATCTCTGGAGGCTTGGCCGGTCTGGCCGGGGTCGGAGAGGTTGCGGGGATTCATCACATGCTGTTGGGACCGACCCACGTCTCAATGGGATACGGGTACACAGCGATCATTGTCGCGTGGCTGGCGCGGCGGAATCCCCTGGCGGTCATCGTTACCTCGCTTCTGTTCGCAATCATCATGCGGGGCGGTGACGTCATCAAGGTTTCGCTTGGGTTGCCTTTTCAGTTGGTCAACGTTTTCAATGGGTTGATTCTGTTCTTCTTGATCGGGAGTGAGATTCTGATGCGATACAGGATACGATTGGCACCTAGGAGGACGTGATGGGATGGGAGAACTGGGTCATCACAACGTTCAGCCGAACCCTGGCCTACGGTACCCCACTTCTGTTGGCAACGCTCGGTGAGATCTACGCGGAACGCGCCGGGGTCCTCAATCTTGGGGTGGAAGGGATGATGATCATTGGAGCGTACGCCGCCTTTTCAGTGGCGCTCACTACCGGGAGCGCGTGGCTGGGTATCCTTGTGGCCGCAGTCGTCGGTGGCGCCTTTTCGCTCATCCACGCCTTTGCCAGCGTCACCCTGAAGGCCAACCAGGTCGTGTCCGGTCTTGCGCTGACGATGCTCGGACTCGGACTCTCCGGCGTACTCGGCCGGGGCTGGGAGGGGAGGCCGCTTCTGGCCCCGCTACAGAAGATCACGGTTCCCGGTCTGTCGCAAATCCCCGTCCTCGGGCCGATCCTGTTCGATGGGCAGAACCTGCTCGTTTACATCAGCATCCTGTTGGTCCCGCTGATGTGGTACGCACTCTATCGCACGAGGGTCGGAATCAGCATTCGGTCGGTCGGCGAGGACCCGGCGACCGCCGACTCTCTGGGTGTCAACGTGTCACTCGTTCGCTATGCATGCGTCTTCGTCGGTGGGATACTCGCCGGCGTGGCAGGTGGGTACCTATCGGTGGCCTATCGTCCAGCGTGGACGGAAGGGATGACGGCGGGAATGGGATGGATCGTCATCGCACTCACGATCTTTGCGTTCTGGAACCCCGCACTCGGCCTGGCGGGGGCGTATCTGTTCGCGGCGCTGTTCCACTTGTCGTTCCGTCTGCAGGCGTGGGTGTCGCCGGAGTTCCTCAAAGCAATGCCCTATGCCTTCGCTATACTTGTCTTGGTGATCGTGTCCCGGGGAACGCTTCGCAAACGAATGGGAGCGCCGGCTGCGCTTACGTTGCCCTACACAAGGGGTGAGGAGTAACTGTATCTTAGGAAGGAGGTGGGAGAGAGAAGGAAATGACCAGTCGAAGAGGGCTACGAGAAAGAAAACGCACCAAGGAGGTAGTAATGAAGAAACGTCTTGCGTTCGCAATGTGTGCGGCAGTGTTGGTTGTCTTCATCGTCGCTGCGGCGACGATGGCCGAGGAGTACGTGCCCGGGGACCCAATGAAGGTCGGATTCATCTACGTTGGACCGATCGGCGATCTGGGGTGGAGTCACGCGCACGATGACGCGCGTCTCATTTGCGAGGAAACTTTCCCCTGGCTGGAAACGATCTACGTAGAGAGCGTAGCTGAGGGAGACGAGGGGTTGTACATCGATCAGTTGATCCAGGATGAAGGTTGCGATGTCGTCCTCACCACGAGCTTTGGGTTCATGGACGGAACGCTCGCCGGAGCGCAGCGCCATCCCGACCAGATTTTCGCTCACTGCTCGGGGTTCAAGCGCAATCCCAACATGATGACCTACATGGCCGACTTCTACCAGATCTACTACCTAAACGGATTGATGGCAGGGGCGCTCTCAAAAACCGGCAAGATTGCCTACGTCGGCGCATTCCCTATCCCGGAGGTCAAGCGCCACATGAGCGCGTTTGCCATTGGTGCCCGCGAGGTCAATCCCGACATTGAGGTTCACGCGCGCTGGATCTACGAGTGGTTCAGCCCAACGGCGGCCAAGGAAGCGACCGAAGCGTTGATCGCCGAAGGCTGCGACGTGTTCGCGTTTACCGAGGATTCGCCTACGGTGGTACAGGTCGCGGCAGAGAGTGACCTGACATCGTTCGGCCACTATTCGCCGATGTACGAGTTCGGGCCCAATCACATCATCTCCGGTCAGATCGCGCACTGGGAAGCGATCTACCTCGACTTCCTGGCCAAGATCTACGCCGGGGTGTATACGGCGCATAACATTGAGAATCTCGACTATTGGTGGCTTCTTCAGGAGAAGGCCGTGGAGATGGGCGCCGAGCCGGGCATGTTGATCAACCCCGTTTTTGTCGGGGACCTACAAGCGGTCATGCAGAACGATCCGCTTCTCGGAACGATCAGCGTGTACGATCTGGTCCTCAAGCGAATGGAGCAGATGTCGGACCCGTCGATGGTCTTCGACCCGTTCTCCGGTCCGATCTACGATCGGAATGGCGAGCTGCGGGTTCCCGCGGGTTCCCGCATGTCGGTGCTTGAGCTGACGACGATGGAGTGGGCGGTTGACGGGATCGTCGGACCTTATCCCGGCGAGCCGTAGAATCGCGATGCGGTTGATCAGCGGCTGCTTCCGGCGGGGAGCAGCCGCCTTTTCGTGTGCATGAATGACCGAAGGCCACTACACGCCGTAACGCGTGATCTTGTTGGTGTGGTGATGGGAAGGCAGCCGGCGGACCTTGTCATCCGCAACGGCCGCTGGGTCAACGTCTGCTCCGGCGAGATCATCGACCACACCGACATCGCCATTCTGGGAAGTCGCATCGCCTACTGCGGTCTGGATGCCCGGCCTATGATTGGTGACGCCACCCGGATTATTGACGCCGAGGGACGATACCTCGTTCCGGGGTTGCTCGACGCGCACGTACACGTGGAAAGCTCGATGCTCACCGTCAGCCAGTTCGCCCGCGCCGTTCTTCCGCACGGGACGACCGGTGCGTTCATCGATCCGCACGAGATCGCCAACGTCCTTGGCCTTGCTGGCGTCAAGCTGATGGCCGAGGAAGCACGGACAACGCCAATGCAGATCTACGTCCAAGTTCCCTCGTGTGTCCCTGCTGCGCCCGGTCTTGAGACAGGAGGTGCGAGCATCGGGCCGCAGGAGGTCGCCGAGGCGATGGCCTGGCCGGGTGTCGTCGGACTAGGAGAGGTGATGAACTACCCCGGAGTCGCGGCTGGGGATGAGCGGCTTCACGCGGAGATCGCGGAGGCGATGGGGGCCGGCGGTATCATCGGCGGGCACTACGCCTCGCCCGATCTAGGGCCCCCTTTTCACGCCTACGCTGCAGCCGGTCCGAGCGACTGCCACGAAGGCACTCGGGTCGAAGATGCGATTGTCCGGGTGCGGCAGGGGATGGTGGCGATGCTGCGCCAAGGCTCGGCGTGGCACGATTTGGCCGCCCAACTTCCTGCAATAACAGAGCACGGCATCGATCCGCGTCACGTCGTGCTGTGTACCGACGACCGACATCCGGGGACACTTCTAACGGATGGCCACGTGGACGACGTGGTTCGCCTTGCCATCGTACAAGGAATCCCGCCGCTGACGGCGATTCAGATGGCAACGCTGAACACGGCCGAGCACTTCGGCGTGGCCCAGGACGTCGGGAGCATCGCCCCTGGCCGGTTTGCCGACATGCTCATCGTCAGCGATCTCGAACGGCTGGCGATCGACCTTGTCATTGCCGCCGGGCAGATCGTCGCGGAGGGCGGAAAGCTGGAGCTTGACATCACTCCCTACTCTTACCCCCAGGAGGCACTGAACAGTGTGCACCTGGCCCGACCACTCGCTGCGAGCGATTTTGAAATTCCAGCGTCCATTGAAGAGGGAACCATTGCCTGCCGGGTGATCGAGGTGATTGAGAACCAAGTCCTCACTCGCGCAGTGCGCGCCCAGCTTCCGGTTGAGAGTGGGAGGGTACTCCCCGATTTTGAGCAGGACATCGCCCTTCTCTCCGTGATAGAGCGCCACCACGCAAGCGGGCGGATCGGCCTGGGCCTGGTCAAGGGATTCGGTCTCAGGGGTTGCTGTGCCCTAGCGAGCACCGTGGCACACGATTCTCACAACCTTCTCATCATCGGAACTGATACGGCAGCAATGGCCAAGGCCGGCAACCACGTGGCGCAGAGGGAAGGCGGCGTCTGTTTAGTGAAGGGCGATCAGATCCTAGCTTCGATTCCGCTTCCGATCGCCGGCCTGATGTCCGATCGACCGGTGAAGACGGTTGCAGAACAGGCCGAGGCACTACACGACGCGCTGCGAAGCTGCGGCTGCAGCCTCAACAACGCGTTCATGCCGTTCTCGTTTCTTGCCCTTCCCGTGATTCCTGAGGTGCGATTGACCGATCTCGGCTTGGTTGACGTTGCCTCGCAATCTCTGGTCACCTTGTTTCCGTGAGGCAGAGCCCAAGCCATTCTCCGATGCGCCCCGATTCGGTACATCCGGCAATTGATGGACAGCGTCGCACCCAGGAGAACAAACAACTGTGCAAGTTCGAATCCTCCCAGGCTGCCCAAGTAGGGGACTCCACAATCGTTCCCGTCGGCTCCAGGCTAACGGCCTCGAACTCACCTTCAGCGCCTCACCGTTTCTGGCGCAACAGTCGGCGATCTAGTGTTGCAGGACCTCTCCAAGGGCAACACCCCTCTAGGGTGGGTGCTCCTACCACTGTATCAACTGACGGATTGGTCCGGCAGTCCCTCTTGCGGTCTACCTCTTTTTTGCCACTGCGTCTTTGAGAGCTTTCCCGGCCTTGAATGCAGGAACTTTCTTCGCGGGAACCTTAAGAGGTCGTCCTGTCTGGGGATTTCTTCCCGTCCTTGCTTTCCTTCTTCTGGCCTCGAACTTGCCAAAGCCAGTCAGTACGACAGGCTCGTTGCCCTTCAGGGCTTTTGTAATCACCTCTAACGCAGCGTCGATGACCTTCGCGGTACCAGCCTTGGACGTCTTCGCCTTCTTGGCCACTTTCTCCACAAACTCCGTCTTGTGCATGTGCTACCCCCTCGACTAGAGAATTTCGACCAGTATAGCGATGGATTAGAACTTTGCCAACGCCATGGCAACGACGCCTCCCGCAACGGAAGGTTTCCATATGTTTCGGAAGCTTCGCAGGATGACTACTCAAGTGGTGAGAAAGTCAGAAAGTAGTCCACTAGGGGGTACAAGACTGTGGCCCTGACCGGAGCAAGAATTACTTGGAGTCCTCTCCCGCAGACAGCGGTGCGTGCGTGCACATCTTCAAGGAGTGTTCTCTATCGGTAAAACCGCCAGAGAGCCTCCGTGTGCATTCTGTCTAAGTGATTCCTATGCGGAGCAAGAGATCTCCCCATGCATCGCTTCACTGCGTACGGTTTTGCAAGCAGGCCCTGGTCCTCTTTCGAAAGCCCCTATGGATCAAGTCTTTTAGGTTATTCGCTGGAACGCCAGACACCTTGAAGTGAGTGAAGCCGGCCAGTCAGGGGTGGGTTTCTGGGTGTTTGCCACGCACTTTGCAGGGTAGGGCGCGCTTTCTCCCAAATTCGACGGCGATCGACAACGCTGGATGCAGAAGCGATCCGTGGTTCATTCCTCTGCGTGGAAAAGGGGAGCGCTGGAAGACTCACGGACGATCTTGTCACAGACCCGGCAATACACCGAGTATGCTTCCTCCCCGCCTTGGAGCACCCTCTCGGTTGAGCCGACGGTTCTAAGGTTTCTGATTGCCAAATCCGATCCGCATCGTTGACACACCGAGGTCAGTCTGGTTATCTTCTCGCTTTCGGCGAGCAGCTTCAGCGTCGTCCCGAATGCCTCTTTTCTGAAGTCCTGGTCAAGTCCGCCGGCAAGGACGATTTTCCCAGTATCCGCCAACTCTGTGAGTACTGGCACAAGTTCCTCGGCGAAGAACTGTACTTCGTCAATTCCCAGGACATCGTAGCGCTCACCGATTTCTTGAACGTCCTGCTTTGATTCAGTTTTGATGAGGTCGATGCCTTCGTAGGGAACGCGGCCGGAGTGTGTGACAAGGCTGCTCGACCTTGTGTCGGCGGAGAAGAGCACCACGCGTTTTCCCGACCTCGAGAAGCGTTCGAGCTGGTGAAGAAGAAAAGAGGTCTTTCCCGAGAACATAGGCCCAATGATTGTGTGAATGTACCCCCCTCCCGGCATCTTCTCACCCCATAGGCATTATGCTTGGTATTCGTCCTTTAAGACAAGTGTGCCATTGCCGTCCTTGTCGAACAATGCGAATTTTGTATTCCCCTTCTCAAGTTTCAAGATCGGCTCCGGTGTGGTGAGACAAAGCGACTACAGGAAGATCTACGGCCTTCAGTTCGTGCCGGTCTGAGCCAGGGATGAGCGATCTGCAGAACAACGGCGCAGTTGCCTGGTTGAAAGGCAGGTGAGTTCCCGCAGTGATTCCAGCCCAGTTGCGGGATCGACATTCAACCTTCTGAAAGGCAGTTTAACAAGGCGATCAGCTTCATCTTGCGCTTGAGCGCCTGTGGGTCCGGGGGTTAGCAACGCGTTCATGACCGTTTTTGGGCTCACATTTTTGCTGATTCCGGAACAGTGATTGACCGACCTTGGTTTGGCGGATGCGGAGTTGCCAACCGTAGTGCCGAAGGTTATCTAGGGAAGACCCCCTCGAGATCTAGTGTCCCGTCTGGATATTGAGTGAACGGAAGATGTCTTCCGCTGGTTTGGT
>CAZMOL010000024.1:3254-20488 GCA_964568045.1 uncultured Thermotogae bacterium | reverse complement strand
CCACAGCCGTCTGATGGCTCGAGGACCTTGACCATTGTCCTGGAGCCACTCGGAGAATGGCAGATTCTCCGGTGGATCCTGGGTCAGCAAGGCTAGCCCGGCGCGGGCGAGGCCCAGCCTCTCTTTGAGTGTCAGCAGGTGATAGCCAAGCAGACCGGGGACAAGGTGAAGCGGTCCCGGAAGAGGGGTCGATGCGAGCATCGTGTGGTTTGTCCCGCAGACGATGGGGACGCGAAGACGGGACTGAAAAGAGACGGCTTCGCTCATCCCTAGGTGAGCCAGCAGGTCGATTGTATGTGTGCAGCAGCGCATCAGTACGTGGTGCCCGTAGTCGATTTCCTCGTCCGCGCGGTGGTGGGTGAATGAAGCAGCCCGCCCTCCCAAGCGGGGTGCTCTCTCGAGCAGAAGGACCTTTACCCCTTGTTCGGCCAGCCTGCACGCGGCGGCGATTCCGGCGGCGCCGCCACCGATTACGACGATTCTCTTCATCACAGCAGGGCCTTTGCCCAGGTGCGCAGCATGAGCCAAACCTTCTCGCACGTGGAGAGCGAGGTTCGGGATGTCAAGACGTCGTAGTTGTTATCCTCAATTTTGTCGAGGATACGGGAGTAGAGCGCAGCTAAGAGTGCCGGGCACCCACGTGATCGACGGGGAAGGAGGGCAAGGAGCTTTTCTCGCTCGCGAAGGAAGCCACGGGCGCGGTCGCTTTCGAACGCCACCAGTTTGCGCAATGCCTTGGAAGCTTCTGCCTTTCTGAGGTCATCCCCGGTGACGCCGAACCGCTCCAGATCCTCTCGGGGAAGGTAGATTCGGTCGCGCGCGATGTCCTCTGCAACGTCTCGTACAATGTTGACCAGCTGCATTCCAATACCAAGGGTCGTTGCCAGGTTTCGATCCTGCTGTGTGATCACCTTTCTCCTGTGAGCATCGCAGAGAATAGGAAGGACAGCCAAGCCCACTGCTGAGGCGACCAAATGGCAATAGTGTGAGAGCTCCTCGAAGTCGGCGTAGCGTGATACGGCGAGATCCAGCTCTACCCCGTCAATGACGTGGGCCAAATCTGCCGATTCGATCGTGAATCGCGCGATTGCATCAGCCAAGGCACGATCGGCGGGGCATTGCGGCGCTCCGGCTGCGGCCTGTTGCAGGCGCGCTCGAAGCTTCACCAGCGCGAGTCGTTTTGTTGGAATCTCTGCCGCGCTGTCGGCGATGTCATCTGCCTGGTGGCAGAAGGCATAGACGGCGTAGATCGCACGACGCTTCCTTCTGGGAAGGCTGATGAAGGCGTAGTAGAAGTTCTTCGCCCGTCTTCGAGTCAGCCGGGTACACTCTCGATAAGCGGCTTTCAGCGGACGATCCACGTCTTCCACCTTCTCGCAAGGAGGGTCGAGAAGAACAGGCCAAGCTTCTCTCTTTTGGCAAGGGTTGGCCGAGCGCTGAGCGTGTCGAAGCCTTGCTCCTCGATCTTGTCCAAGATCGCCAACCCTCCCCGAGAAAAGAGGGCAACATCGACCTTGAGATGTCCGTGGACCCGGTCGATCAAAGGGAGCCCGGTCTCGAAGTAATCTATTGTCCTTCTTACCTGGAAGCGCAGAAGCTTACGCACCTTATCACTTGCTCCGTCTTTCGCCAGATCATCCTCTTTGACCCCAAAGCGCCTCATGTCATCCTCTGGAAGATAAATTCGTCCCACTGCAAAATCGCGCTTGATGTCTTGCAAGAAGTTCGTTAGCTGGAGGGCGGTGCACGTAGCGTCAGACAGTGCGAATCGCTCTTCATCCCGGTATCCGTAGAGCATGAGAAAGAGCCTTCCAACCGGGTTAGCCGAATGTTCGCAGTAGCGAAGAAGTTCTGCAAATGTCTCATAGCGAGTTTTCTCCTGATCGATCCGGTTTGCCTCGATTAGTTTGAAAAAAGGCTCGGCCGGCAGGTTGTAGGTGTGGATTGTGCGCTGTAGGGCAACGATGACCGGATGGTAGGGTCTTGCGTCGTAGGCAGCGTGCAGCTCCGCTTCAAAACGGTCGAGTAGATTGATCCGGGCTCCCGGAGCCTCGTCGCCGATATCGTCGACGGTACGGCAGAAGGCGTAAAGCGTAGCAAGATGGGATCGCATCCTTCGAGGAACTAGCCAAGAGATTAGGGTGAAGTTCTCGTAGTGAGTTTTTGCCAGGCGCGTGCACAACGCTTGGGATTCAGAAAGCGAGGGAGAGGAAACCGACCGCTCGATCAACGCGGCAATATGCTTGTCTACCATCCCTGAATCTGAATGACCACTTCTCGTTCTCTCGGGCGGTCAAGCTCGATCAGAAAGATTCGCTGCCACGTTCCCAAGAGAAGCCTCCCCTCGCTGACTGGGATTCTCTCGCTTGTTCCTAGTAACAAATGCTGACAATGAGAGTGGCCGTTCGGGCACTCGTCATCGGTCATGTTGGCCGTACGGATGCCGAAGTCGTTGTGTTTGTAGTCAGCATCCCGGGGAGCAACCCGCTCCAGAAAGTGCGCCATGTCCTGTAGCAGAAGAGGCTCGTTCTCGTTGATTTTTATCGCAGCGGTTGTGTGACGGGAGTAAATGAGGACTGATCCTTCGCGAATACAGGAATGCTCAAGAAATGACTCCACTTCTTCGGTGATGTCGATGAACTCTGGAGTTTGGCTCGCCAGTTTTTGGACACGATGCTGGTACAACTTCAGAGTGACTCCTTCTTCGATGCGTGTTTGCATTGGTATTTCTAGGAGATTCTAGTGATCTCCATTCCTCCCTTCGTTAGAATTCCTTCGTTGTGACCGTGTAGTCTTTGAATGACTGCTTCGATAATGTCGTCCGGAGTTGAGGCTCCAGCGGTCACCCCAAACCGTTTGATTCCAGCAAGCCAGCCCTCCTCGATCTCAGTCGCTGTCTCAATGTGGTAGGTGGGTACGCCAGTCGTGCGGCAGGTGTCCGCAAGCTTGCGCGTGTTGGCTGAAGAACGGCTTCCCACCACAATCAACGCCTCCACCTGCCGTGCAAGTTCCGTGGCCGCTTGGTACCGCCGTCCGGTCTCCGGGCAGGTGGTGTCCACGATCCGGATCTCCGGGACTTTGCCTGTGTATCGCTTGGCGATCTGTTGGACAAACTCTCCGAATAGCTTCGGGTTGTTCGTGGTTTGGGCAATGATAGCGATGCCCTTCACTTCAGCAGGGACGGTGATATCGGGGGTTTGCGTGGCCACACCCTGTCCACGTGTCCAGGAGAGGATTCCCTTTACTTCCGGGTGTTCTGCCTCTCCGTAGAGAACGACGAAGAACCCTTTGTTGACCAGGTGGGCCGCCGTCTCTTGGGCGCGGCGAACGATCGGACAGGTCGTATCGATCAATCGTAAGCTGCGGCGTTCGATCTCCTCGTACACCTCTTCCCCCGCCCCGTGTGCCGTGATCGCGACTGCTCCGTTTTCAGGAACCTCGTCCAGAGTCTTCACCAGCTGTGCGCCCTTGTTCGCGAGCTCCTCGACGACGTGCGTATTGTGGACGATCGCTCCCAGGGTGCATAGGGGGCCGTGTTCTTCTAACTCGTTCTCGATCATTGTTACAGCCCGGCGAACCCCGAAGCAGAAACCGAACACCTTTGCCTTCACGATCTCCATGGTGTCTCCTCTAGCGCACGCCGATAACGGCCCAATGCCATTAGTGGAAAGACGTCTCGATACAGGTGGTAGTTGATCATGAAGTCCATCGGAAAACCAGTCCCAGTGTAGTATGGCTCGTCCCAGCCACCTGTCTTGGTCTGCGCCTCCAGCAGGTAAGCAATCCCGCGTTGCGTCGCCGGATGGCTTATTTCGCCGGCGGCGATCAGGGCCAACAGCGCCCACGCCGTTTGCGACGCCGTCGATGAGCCTCGGCCACGCCATGCAGAATCGCCATAGCCTTCGACACACTCGCCCCACCCGCCATCTCTGTTTTGGTGTCCGATCAGCCATTCAACGGCGCGGCGGACGTACGCTGCATCCATTGACTCGCCGACCGCTTCGAGCGCCAGAAGAGCCGCGCTGGTGCCGTAGGTGAGGTTGACGCCCCACCGGCCGTACCAGCTGCCGTCAGATTCCTGTTCCCGCTTGAGATATCTCAGGCCGCGGTCGACGACTCGATCTCCTTTTCGACGCCCCATCCGTCCCAGGCATTCAACCACGTGCGCGCTGACGTCGACCGAGGGAGGATCGATCACCTCGCCGAAGTCGCAGAACGGAATGTGCCGGGTCCAAGTCTGCTCGTTGTCCCGATCGAACGCGCCCCACCCGCCATTTCTGCTTTGCATTGCCGCTAGCCACTCCGCTCCCCGTTCCAGGGAGTGCTTCTCTTGTTGCTGATCGAGCCTGGTCCCAAGCAGAGCCATCATCACAATGGCGGTGTCGTCGGTGTCTGGGTAGACATCATTGGCGAACTCGAATGCCCAGCCGCCCGGACGTGCCTTGCACCGAATTTGCCAGTCGCCTCCGGTGAAGATCTGTTCCTTGAGCAACCAGTTGCCTGCCTTAACCAGCGAAGGGTGATCCTCCGGTAGCCCGGCATCCTGAAGAGCGATCATTGCCAGGCCGGTGTCCCAGACCGGGGACAGGCAGGACTGCAGACGGAACGAGTTTTCTGTTTCTATAGCGAATCCGGTTGCGCCGTAGAAGCCGGAAAACCCTTTGCGCATCACCGGATGTTCGAGGCCGTAGCCGCGTACCTTCAACGCGATCAAGGAATAGACCCACGGAGGCTGGATTCCGCCCCACGAGCCGTCCACCTCCTGGCGATCGATGATCCACCGCTCTGCTTTGGTGAGCGCCAAGCGACGGAACGGCTTGACCGGCAGGTGCTCGTGCCACCGAAGCAATCGGTCGAGGAAGAGAAATCCGCGCGCCTGCCACGACGTTTTAGATGGGCGGATGGAAAGATCGCTGTTGTCACGGCCGTTTGTGAAGAGTTCATCGATCCTCGCCCATGCGGGAAGCGGGACAACGGGCCGAGCATCCATGATGATTGCCATCGGCACGATCGTCTGCCGTGCCCAACAGCCGAAGGAGTAGATGCTGATCGGAAACCAGCTTGGCAGCAGGACGAACTCTGCCGGCAGGACCGGCACCCCTTTCCAGTCCCACTCTCCCATCATGGCAAGCCAGATCTTGGTGAACACACGCGCTTTCTCAATCCCGCCGCGGGTCAGGATGAACTCGCGCGCTTTGCGCATCTCGGGCGCATCGGGTGAGACACGCGCCATCTTCAAGGCGAGATAGGCTTCGATCGTCGTGGAGAGATCGGGAGGACCGTCGTACCAATTTGTCCACGCTCCGTCGTCACGCTGCTGCTCGAGCAGATACGACGTGACCTTTCGCAGCTCGCCCTCGTTGGGGGTGCCCAAGATGTGACGGAGGAAAACGTGCTCGGCGGTGATGGTGACGTTCGACTCCAGTTCCCCCCACCAATACCCCTTCTCATGCTGCAGGCGGAGCAGATGCGACGTCGCCTTCTTGATCGCGCGGTCAAGATCGACAAGGGACGACCGCGGAGCTGTTGCTGATCCTGCTACGACTCTCTCACTCATGATGCCTTCTTGAGTACATCGTTGACCGTCTGGACAATCCTTGCTGCCAGTTCCCCTTCTGGCACACCATGGTGCACCGGTTCGCCAGCAACGTAGATCGTTCCGTTTCCAGCGCCACCAACGAAACCGACGTCGGCCTCCCCTGCTTCGCCGATGCCGTTGACCACACAACCCATCAGCGCCACCGTCAACGGCTCCTCCACATCGGCGAGATCCTTTTGTACCTGCTGCGCAATGGTGACAAGGTCGATCCGCGTGCGGCCACATGTCGGACAGACCCGGTAGGTGATCCCTCGCTGGCGAAGTCTCAAAGATCGCAGGATCTCGTACGCCACGCGGACCTCTTCGACAGGATCGCCGGTGAGCGATACGCGAATCGTGTCGCCTAACCCCTCCTCAAGGAGAATCCCCAGGCCGACGGCCGAACGAATGGCTCCTTCCCAGGGCGTTCCCGCCTCTGTGATCCCAATGTGTAGGGGATAATTCACCTCGCTTGCCAGCTGTCGGTAGGCAGCGATCGTCATCAGCACATCCGTCCCTTTTAGCGAAATGACGATGTCCGTGAAATCCAATTCTTCCAGGAGGTGGATCTCTGCAAGAGCGCTTTTCACCATGCCTTCTGCGCTCGGATGGCCGTGAGCATCGCGGAACTCCTGCGTCAGCGAGCCGGAGTTGGCGCCGACGCGAATCGGAATCTCTGCCGCCTTCGCAGCACGGACGACCTCGGTGATCTTCTCTTTGTCCGTTATCGTGCCGGGGTTCAGCCGGAGCTTATCGACACCTGCCTCGATCGCGGCCAGAGCCAGGCGGTGGTCGAATTGGATGTCAGCCACAAGCGGAATGGCGATCTGTTCTTTGATGTCGCGAAGGGTCTTTGCCGCTTCGAGGTTGGGAACGGCAACTCGCACGATCTCGCAGCCTGTACACTGCAACCGCTCGATCTGGGACACAGTTGCCGCGGCGTCCCCCGTATCGGTATTGGTCATCGATTGGACGACGATAGGTACACCACCGCCAATTTGAACCCCCCCGACCATCACAGCGCGCCGACTCATCCTACTCCTCCTTCAAGGCCACTGACCAAGACTGGAATCGCCCGACCGATGATGCGTCCTGCCCGTACGGAGAGCCGAGCCAGCCGGAGGGTTGTCAAGGGGTGCTGCAGGATTAAGAGGATCAAGGAGGTTTTCATGGTAAGCGGTACCTCTTGGTCGACCGGGTCAAGGACAGCCCGGAGGCAAAGAAAACGGATCTGCTTTTCCTGTGCCCATCGCGCAAGTGGCCCAGACTCCATGTCCACGGCAATCGCCCCCTTCGTCTGAAGGCGGTGTTTCTCCTCTTTGGTCTGAACCACCCGATCGGAGCTTCTAATCGGTCCGCAGATGAAATCGAGCCTTGCAGCACGTAGAGCTTCCTTGGCTTGGGCAAAGAGTGCTGGATCGACGGGGATCGTTTCCCCGCTGTGATGAATGGCCTCGGCGAGCACGAGCTTTCCCGAATGTAGAGTGGGCACAAGCCCCCCGCAGAATCCGGTTGACACAATCATGGAAGGTGCTTCCGGCAAGAGGCGCTCCAACGCACCTGCTGCGGCCTCTCCCATTGGCGTTTGGATCATGTGGACGTCGGGAAGCTTGGGAATCCAGGCGGCCTCGGTCCGAAAGCACGCACTGACCACGATCATCCTCTCCTCTCCCCTATGGCCAAAGTGAATAGATCGCGCGGGCGGGAAAGGGCTTTTAGAATACTTGCTCCTTCGAAGGAGGAGTGCATCATGCAGTTTGTGCAGCGTCGGTCTTTTCCTGGCCCGTAGCTTTTCCACACCGCTGGGTTAAACAACTCGCCTACGTCCTCGATGTGCTCATCGGCAAGGGCATAGCAGGGTTTTCTCCACCCAAGAACTGTATAGGTTGGGGTCGTCCACGCGGCACAGGCGTACTCACGCTCTCCACGGAGAAAATCGAGATAAAGGGGATTGTTGTAGAACGGAAATTCCTTGCCTTGGTCAAGAACGCGACGGAAGACCCCGATCGACTCCTCGCGTTGGAGAAAGAGATCTTGGTCGGAGACGTCTTCGTATGCATAGCCCGGGGAGACCATCAAGCCTTCCACTCCCATTTGTGTGAGTTGGGCAAATAGCTTGTGTAGATCCTCAACGTTCGAGCCGTGGAACAGGGTGGTGTTGGTGTTGACGCGAAACCCTCTTCTCAGGGCATCCTGTATTGCGGCCAATGCCGCATCGTACGTGCCCTCTCGCCGCGTAACGTGATCGTGAATCGTCTTTGTTCCGTCGAGGTGTACTACGAACGATAGGTAGGGGGAAAGAGGGAATCGATCGAGCCTTTCCTGGAGCAGAAGGCCGTTGGTGCACAGGTAAATGAAGCGTTTCTCGGCGAGGATTGCGCGCACAATCTCCTCGATCTGAGGGTGGAGCAAAGGCTCGCCGCCCGAGATGGAGACGATGGGCGCCCCTGATGCGTGTACGGCGGACAGCGATTCTTCAACCGACAAACGCCGGTCCATCTCGTTCTCGTACTCAATGACTCGTCCACAGCCGATGCACGCTAGGTTGCACGCCTCAAGCGGTTCGAGCATGGTGACAAAGGGGAAGTAGGTTCGCCGTTTTGTTTTCTGGAGCATTAAATACCGCGCCATCTTGAGATCGAGCTTTACTGGCCGCTTCATTGCTCCCTTTCTGCGAGGTATTGCATCAATTCCTCCATTTCCTGCATTCCGCCTTCGGAGAAGGGAACCTGTGCAAGCCATTCCCGCGCTCGATTGAGGTGTTCGATGACCATCTGTTTTCCCACCTGATGTGCCCCAGTCTTGTCCATGATCTCAATGACTCGAGCAACATCTTCGTCGGTTAGCGTCTTCTTGTTGTAGAGACGCTCCAGGTCAGTTCGATCAGTCCCGCTCACAGCCGACAGGGTGATTGCCGCAGGGAGTGTCTTTTTCTTGCATCGAATGTCGGAGCCGTGTGGTTTTCCTGTAACCGCGCCGTCACCCCACACACCAAGCAAATCATCGCGGATCTGAAAGGCTCTCCCCAGCTCTTGACCTACTTTGGCCAATGCTCCTTCTACTTTGGTCGGGGCTGCTGCGACGACTGCCCCGAGGCGAAACGCGCAGCGGATCAGCGCGCCGGTCTTTTTGTCGATCATCTCCAGATACGGTTCCACTCCCACCGCTTTTTCCTCTACGTCCAGATCGAGCCCTTGACCCTCAATCATCTCGATCGTTTCTTCTGTCAGCGTTTTCACAGCGTCTTGGCCAACGAGAAGCACCTGGGTGATGGCAAGGGCCTGCATCAGGTCGCCTGCATTGATTGCTTGGGCAACCCCGTATCGACTCCATACGGTGGGGCGACCTCTGCGCGTCCTATCGTCGTCCTGGATATCATCATGAATCAGAGAAAAGTCGTGAATGAGCTCCAGCGCCAGCGCTGCTGGGAGGGCTTGATCGAGTCCTCCTCCCAGTTCCTCAGCAGTGGACAGCACCAGGCTCGGCCGTAAGAACTTCCCCATGTGGTTACGTACCACGCCCTGTTCGTCCTCAAGTCCCACGTGGTAGCGCAGGATTGCGTACAAAAGGCCCTCACCACCTAGGACCTCTGCGAGGCCTGCTGTAATCAGGCTGCGATACCGAGAAAGGAGCGTTGGCAGGCTCACCTTTTTCCTCCTGCCGGTTCAAGGTGCACCAGGCCCAATTCCTCTGCGGCTTGAACCAGTTCCGCTGCGCCGTGTACTCCCAGTTTCTTCATGAGGCGGGCTCGATGGTTACGCACGGTGTGCAGACTGCGCGTCATGATCACAGCAATTTCGCGGTTCTTCTTGCCTTCGGCAATTAACTGCAGGACCTCTCTTTCTCGGGGGGTGAGCCGCTCATCCACAGTCGCGAAGTCTCCTGAAACACTCTTTGCCGGAAAGTACCGCTTGCCTCTATGCACGGTCCTGATGGCTTGTACCAGGCGCTCCGGAGCCTCTTCCTTGAGCACATATCCCCAAGCCCCGAGTTGGCGTGCGTGGACAACGTACTCCTTATCCGCGTACATCGACAGAATGATCACCCGTGTCTTCGGAGCAGTTTTTGCGATCCGGCGCGTTGCTTCGATTCCGTTTAAAAGTGGCATGGAGATGTCGACCAGGGCTATGTCCGGGTGGAGCCTTCTTACGTGTTTCACCAACTCGCGACCATCCGCTGCCTCCGCCTCGACGCGAATCGTAGAGGAGGGGAGCAGGGTCTTGATTCCCTGGCGGACCAGCGTATGGTCGTCTGCTAACACCACCCGGATCGGTCTCATCTCAAAATCATTCTACCGGAGTTGGGGCGTTCTAGGAATAGGGGAAATGTATCAATCTGCCGGACAAGTGCCGATTCGCTTTGCGTAAGCGATGAGGCCAGGCCGGGTGTGGATGTCCAGTTTCTCCATCAGGCGTTGACAATGGTGGTCAACCGTTTTTGGGCGGATCGATAGTCTGGTCGCGATCTGGTCATTCGTTTCTCCGATCGCGATCATGGCAAGGATTTGCCTCTCGCGAGGGGAAAGCGTCTGACCGCTGGGGATGGGTTCGCTGCGAAACGCCGTCTGAATGGCCGCGACCAGGGTCTCAGCTGAAGCCGCCTTGGAGACCAAACCATACGCACCATGCCGTATTGCAGCCTGTGCGTACTCCGGTTCGTCATGCATGGAAAGGATGAGGATTCTTGTAGTTGGAGAAGCTTGGGTAAGGCGAGGGATTGCGGAAATACCGTCGAGGTCGGGCATTGCGATATCCATCAGAAACACGTCTGGCGCGTGTGCCTGTGCCAGCTCAACAGCCGCCAACCCGCCCTTTGCCGTTCCTACGACCTCGATCTGTGGGTAGGAGTCAAGCAGGCGGGTGAGTCCTTCGCGAACAATCGCGTGGTCATCTGCAATCGCTACACGGATTGGTCTCATTAGGAACCTCAACGGTTACGCACGACCCGCCACCCACAGTGGAGCTGATGATGAGTTGACCTCCGATTCCCTCCACCCGCTCTCTGATTCCAAGGAGGCCTAGCCCTTGCGAATCCTTTGACTGGAACCCAATTCCGTTGTCTTCCACTGTCAGGATGACTTTCCCAGGTTCTCTGGATAAGCCAACGACTACTTCGGTTGCCTGGGCGTGCTGCTGCACGTTCTTGATTGCCTCCTGGGCGACAGTGAACAGAAGGCTCTCCACCGGCCTTGGCAGTCTCTTGCCCTCGTCCATGGCCAAGCGTACCTCAATTCCGCTCGATGCCTCTACCATTTCCGCGAGTTGATGTATCGAAGGTAACAGGCCGAGGTCTTCGAGAAGCGGCGGACGGAGGGAGTAGGCCAAGGATCGGGTCTCGGCAATGGCTTGATCAACGATCCCGAGGACTTCTTCCCTCTGCTCGTCTGGGAGACTCTTGCGCAAGGCGCCGATATGAAGCTTCACCGCAGCAAGTGATTGCCCGAGTTTGTCGTGCAGCTCATGGGCGATTCGTCGACGCTCGTCTTCTTGGGCGGAGAGGAGTTGCCTCGATAGTCTTGCGAGATCTTCCTCCCTTTCGGCGAGGGCACGATTCTTGCGGGCAAAGATTTCGGTAAAGGATCGAACGGTATAAGCGAGGACCGCATAGATGCCAATCGCGCCGGCAAGAATCGTCGTTAGAGTGTATGACAGGCTACGATAAGGTTCCCCGAGCATGGCGAACAAGGACCGGTGAGGAATCACACCGGAGTACTCGAGCAGGACCAACGATGAGTAAAGGAGGATGACCAGCGCGGTGATGAGGTACCCCTGGAGTCGGGGAAGAAAGAAGTTGGCATAGATCACCGTGAATAGGTAAAAGATGTTCCCGATCCACTCGCTACCTCCCATCCAGTGGACAAAGAACGTGATCAACGCAATCTCAGCGATAAAAAAACCAGCGTGTACCCAGTGCAGTTGTTTTTCCTTGTGTTGTTGTCGAACGAGGAAGGCGAACGGGAACGTCATCAGAAACCACGCCAGTGGAGTGTAGTAGAGAGGGTTGAGATAGCTAATCCCACTCGTGAATTTTACGATGAGAGCAACGGCGGCGAAAACGCCGAGTGTGATCCGTCGGGCAAGGATCGTCCGCAGGACGCTTTCTTTTTGCTCCCCAAACCGCCTTTCGTCAATCATTGGTCATAGAGGCGGCGACCCGCCGCTGCTCGTTCCTATTTCAGGTTAGGGGGAAGGACGATCTTGCCGAAGTTCTTTTCATAGCGCTGGATATTCTCACCAATGGCCTGATAGAGGCGCTTCATGTGCCCGGGGTTAAGGATGATTCTGGAGGCAAGAAGGGCCTGGTCGTCCTTCGATGTCTGTGTCTGTGGGTCGACAAACAGGAAATCAAGGACGAATTCCTCCTTGCGATGAGAAATCAGAGCGAGGTTGGAATAGGTCCCTCGCCGCATATCGTTGTCCGCGGTGATCCGCATCTGCCGTTCCGCCATCTCTTGGTCACCTCCGAGTCTATAGGAGATGGTAGCGGAGTGGCCTTAACTTGGCAACTCAAGGGCGCAAGTAGCGCTCAAAGAAGAGTTCTATCGCTTCACGATAGTTGCCGGGAACAAGTATGTGGTGGTTTCCCAGCGGAGCGGTGAGAAGTGGAGAGACTGGATCGGTGACGGAGAGGGCAACCTGTGTACGACACAGATCGTTCCGTTCCAGAGCGCCTTCGATTACGCCTTGGCGGATGAACAACTGGTCGAGCCGGAGACCGCCAAGGCGTAACAAAGTGCAAGGTCCCTCAGAGAAGGTTACCGCGATTCCTACTCCGAGGCCTGATTCAAAATGGCTCCGAATTGCGTAGTGTGTTCCCAGCGACAGGGGACAGGAGCAATGGGCTAGGACAATCTTGTTCGTGGCAGGTTCTACCGAAGCGATGTTTCCCATAAATGCTGCCTCTCCAGACAGAAGTACTGCGAGATAAAGGGAGAAGAGCGCCTGTAGGTCGCCTTCACAACCAGCCGGAATCCTCTCGTCGTTAAGACGAGATAGGGCGTAGCATCCGGTATTCTGCAATCGTGATACCAGGTCGAAGCAGCGCACTGTAAATGCGGCAAGTCGATGCTCCTCCACCAGAGTATGCAGGGCGGTATAGACTGCAGCCGCTTGGTGCAACTCCTCTTTGCTGGGTTCTGGGTCTCCTTTCGCAGCTTTGGTGAACCGAGCAATGTCCTTCTTGGAGGGAGTTGTTGACTCGATGCGCCCAATCAACTCCTTCATCTCGATCTGGACAAGCTCTATTCCCAAGCGCCCTTTGAGAAAGGCCCGCTCTAGATCACTTGCGACCAGCCATTCAGAAGGTGTCCCGATCAGCCCCACCCGACTGAATCGAAGTCTCTCCCACGCAGAAACAACCTGTAATTCAAGCGTGAGTTTGCGAGCAATTGTCTCTGGGGATCCGAATAGGATTTGCCCTTCGCCGCCCTCTTGTCGTATGCGGGCGAGGATTTCTAGACAAGCCGGCAGTGAATTGTGACCAGAATGGGCGATGAGAAGCGTTGGAGTGGGAAGCTGAGAGACCAGTTTCAGTACTTCTCGCTCGACGCCCCCGCTCAATACGAGGACGGCAGCGAGCGCCTCACCGGAGGGGAAGTCCACCTCGTGCAAGTCAAAACTGCAGAAAGCGCTGATGTCCGCGAGTAGGTGTTTCTTGAGACGCACAATCTCTCGCTGCTGATGCAGACTCGAGGCGCGTGCGATCACTTCGATTCTGTCCATGATCAAATCCTAGTGATGGAAGAAACCAAGGCAGGAAGGAAGGGCGGACCTTGAAGCCGGACACGTGTCACCCTGGGAAGTCATGCTTGAAACACAAATCGAGCCTTGCAACTCTCCGGGCAGCGTGTGTGGGTGTAAGCCGCTATGAGCCAGAGTTGAGCTGGTTGCCGTCTCTTGCTCACACAAGGAGGCTCCTATACGCTGAGGTTGGCAAGGAAGGTTGATCGGGAATGAATCGCTTGTGGTTTTGCTATCAGCTTTTGGGAAACGAGGTCTGGCCTCGCAACAGCTTTCTTCCTCCTTAGGAACGAAACGCCTTCACAGCACCCAGAATCCAATGGCTAGAGTGATGAGGGTGCCGATGGCGACTGGCAGCGCCATCTTTCGCAAAAAGTCCGGCATCGAGGTGGAAAAGTACTCCAAAGATACGGAGATGCACGGGTGAATCGGGGTGATGAGATAGCCGAGGAAGACGGCTGAATAGGTGACAGCGAATGCTGCGGGGGACATCGCGCCGTACGTCGTGATGAAGATGGGGATGATAATCGAAGTGGGTGCCTGAATGCGCCCGGTGATCAGCCCGAGCACAAAGCCGACCACCACGCACAGGAAGATCGGAGGAAGAGAGAGGGCAGCGAGACTCTCCGGGGCTCCAGATGCTTTGAACACATTCAGGAACATGAACATGGCGAGAATAATCAGGGAAAACTTCCACGGCCGCATCTTGCGAACAATCTCCTTGAGATCTGGCGTTCGAAGCCGTCCGACGTATGTTGCGGCCAGAAGACTTACCCCTACCCCGAATGCGGTTCCAATCTCCGGATAGGGTAGGGACACGCTGGTCTTCAGAAGAAGGTCAAGGACCGGTGCTGCGAGGATGATCCCCAGGGGAACGAGCAATCCACGCAAAGAGAAACGCCCCGAGATGCCGACCCTCCCCTCGGCGCGGCGCAGGAGGAAACCGTAGCCGAGTAGAAGGGTGACAAGGAAGGCAGGGATGAGGAAGGGGATCACCTGGTAGAGGTCTAGGGAAGCGATCTTGGCCGAAGCGATCAACGACGGGGCGAGCGGATAGATGAGCAAGGGGGTATGGCGGAACCACACGTTCGCTGCTGCCTTGACATCGGCTGAGGTCGTCGGTGCCCCACGCTCGACCAGAGGGGCGGAAAGAAGAGCCCCCCCCGGCATGGGGAGCATTCCCAAAAGCGCCGGGCCCAGCACGAGGAATGGCTTTACACGTATTCGCATATTCGCTACGAGTCGATCCATCTCGCCGGAGACCTCGAGGCTGCCTCCGATCATCGGAATTAAACCAACGACGAGAGCGAGGAGCAGGACTGAGGGATCGCCGAACGTCGCCACCAGTGCGCTTCCCACCTCTGGCAAAGACAAAGTGAATGCGGCCAGCACCACGGCGGCGACGGCCATTCCCAGGGCGAGACTGCGCCGGGACAGGTAGAGTAGTGAAAGGACAGCAAGCGAGAAACCAAACCAGATAAGCATGACTCTCCATTCGCTACGGCAATCGTCCGGCAAGGATACCCAATTTTGAGGCGGCTGCCAACGTAATTAGTAGGTTGAGTCTGTGCTTTCCCTGGAGGACAATCGTTGACGGAAGGAGGCGGGGGACGATGGATAATCTTGAGCGAGCGATCCGTGCGGCGCTGGTTGACGGCAAGCTCCCGTGTGCACGGGCGTTTGCCGTCGCTGCCGAGCAGCGGGTGGCGCCGATCAAGATCGGCGAAGAGGCCACACGACTTGGTATCCGGATCAGTCGCTGTCAACTCGGCCTGTTCGGCTACGACGAGCAAGGCGAAAAGCGCATTGTGCAACCGGCGGCATCGGTTCCCAAAAGCCTGGAGGAGGCGATCCACGCGCGCTTGGTCGAAGGCAGATTGCCGTGTCGGGCGGCATGGGAGATTGCGGAAGAGCACGATCTTCCCAAACTGGAGGTCGCCTCAGCGGTAGAGGGGCTCAAATTTCGCCTTTCGGTCTGCCAGCTAGACTGCTTCACCTAAGGCGAAACGGGGTTCAAGGGAGCATCGCCTGCAAGGACCGCGAGGACGTCGTCCACCGCCATCCTTGTCATCGCACAGCGGGTATCCTCGGTGGCGCTTCCGAGGTGGGGGAGTAGGACGACCCGCTCTCGAATTGCCAAGAGCTCTGGATGGACGTGTGGCTCCTGTTCGTAGACGTCGATTCCCGCACCGGCGATCTCACCCCGCTTAAGGGCCCAGGCCAGGGCTGCCTCATCGACGATTGGCCCCCGTGCGGCGTTCACCAAGATCGCGGTATTCTTCATACGGCGGAAAGCCTCTCTGTCGAACAGGTGATGGGTATCTGCAGTGAGCGGCGTGTGGATTGAGATAAAGTCGCTACGCTCAAGGAGCGTCGTGAACGAAGCAAACCGTGCGTGAAGTCCTGCTTCCACCGCGTCGTTTCGATGGTGGTCGCAGTAGAGCACATTCATGCCAAATCCAGCTCGTCCTCGACGGGCAACCGCAGTGCCGATTCTACCCATTCCCACTATGCCGAGGGTCTTTCCGTGGACATCCAATCCCAGATGCGGCTGGATCAGCTCCCAACCCTGATAAGCACCGGAACGAAGGTATGCATCCGCTTCTGGGATGCGTCTCGCTGCCGCAAGGAGCAACGCAAAGGCGAGGTCGGCTGTCGTTTCGGTGAGGACTCCCGGAGTGTTGGTCACGACGATGCCTGCACTCTTCGCTGCTGCGAGGTCGATATTTTCGTAGCCTACAGCGATATTGGCAATAATCCTCAACTTCGATCCAGCGGCAACGACCTTTGCGTCGATATGGTCCGTGAGTAGGCAGACGAGCGCCTCAATCTCGCCGATCTTGTTGAGCAGTTCTTCTTGGGGGACCGGGCCGGGAGCCTCTCTCGTTACGACGGCATGGCCAGCGGCGTGAAGCCGCTTAATCGCTTCTGGAAAGACTCGTTGCGTGATGAAGATTCTAGCCATGGGATTGTTGCCTGTCTTGACTTGGTATGGCTTGGCGGGCCAGTCTGTCACAGCGTTCGTTCTGCGGGTGCCCTGCGTGCCCCTCGACCCAATGGAAGGTGACTCGATGACGGCCGACCAGTCGATCGAGCTCGCGCCAGAGGTCTTCATTCTTCACCGGCAAGAGACGCTTTCCACTCTGTCGCTTCCAGTCGTTCTTCTTCCAGGTGGGAAGCCATTCGGTCATTCCCCTCTTCAAATACGTGGAGTCGGTGAACAGATCGACAACGGCTGGTTCCTTCAGTATCTTGAGCGCTTCTATCGCGGCGGCAAGTTCCATCCGGTTGTTTGTTGTCTGGCGTTCGCCACCCGAGATTTCCTTGCGATGGGCGTCGCTTGTGAGGATTGCTCCCCAGCCCCCCGGTCCGGGGTTCCCGCTGCAGGCGCCATCGGTATAGATCACCACTTTCTTCACGGTGAGTAAGGTATAGCGGATTGGTCTTCTCTTGTCGAGGTTACGGCAGGATTTCCTTTGGCTCCTTCTGGCCTCCTGGGTTCATGCAGTTCACCCTTGTATGAGCCGCGCGGCGCTGGCCATGCTGGGAGATCCGGAAGCGCCTCTTGCGAGGTCGACAGAGGAAACTTGCGTGCACTTGACAAAAAAGCGGACCTGTGCTAGCGTTGATGGGTTGTTGGTAGTCGTGCAGTCGTTTTAGTTTGGAGTACAGCTTGTTTGAGATTTCCACTAAGAACGTTCTGCCCCGATGAGACATCCAGCAAGAAGGAGGAGTACGATTATGGCAGAGCGTGAAACCGGTACTGTCAAGTGGTTTAACGACTCTAAGGGCTTCGGCTTCATCGCCCGCGAGCAAGGCGAGGACGTTTTTGTACACTTCACCGGCATTCGCGGCGAGGGGTTTCGATCGCTAGACGAAGGCCAGAAAGTGGAGTTCACGATCGTCGAAGGCCAGAA
>CAZMOL010000024.1:0-3154 GCA_964568045.1 uncultured Thermotogae bacterium | reverse complement strand
GTGGAGTTCACGATCGTCGAAGGCCAGAAGGGCCCTCAGGCCCAAGACGTGGTTGTTGTTTGATTTCAGAGGGGTAACGAAAATTGGTATGGGACGCACGTTTGCCGCGCGTCCCATCTTCGTCAATCGAGAGTGAGGTTGTTCGCTACCCACCCCAGGCCGAGTTCCTCCAGCTTTGCGCGGTTCGGTCGACCGTTCTCATCCCAACCGGCCATCCGGTAGTAGAGGGCCTTTGCCTGCTCCAACTCTTCGTCGGTCACCACAATGCCATCGGTTGGTCCGCCTTGAAGAGCGACGAGCAGCTTGGCTGGCTTTGTGTCCGCTTCTGCTCCAACGTTCTCGCGGGCATTGAACGCGCGCATCAGGTTCAACCGGCGTTCACCAACCTTCATCAATTCCCACATGCTGAAGTCCCAACCCGTTACCGCACGCACGGCGTCGACCAGCTGGCTCGGACCGTACAACTGAAACGATGGTCCGAACACGAACTGACACACACAGACGCTGTCGGTGACGCTGTAGAAGTACTGGGTGTAGAGGGCATAGCGAACCTTCTCGGCATTCAGGTTATCCTGGGGTTGCGGATCCATCAGAGAAAGCTGTGCCATCCGGTCGGCGTATCCCGTTTCGTAGAACGGGTCGTGCTCGTGTGATTGGTGATCGGCCCCGAACGGGTTCACCGAATAGATTAGCGCAAGACTCCGCTTGTGCTGTGGCATGTGCGCGGGAAATTCGTGGTTCTTGACCGCCACGACAAGATCCTTGCCCACCCCCAGGCGTTCCGCGGCCCGCGCCGAGCCCTCGCCCAATACACGTCCAAATCCTTCCCGTTTGCCGATCTTCTCCACTACCCGTACCAACGCTTCCGCGTTGCCGAACCGCAGGTCGATCCCATCGGTATCGTCCTTGGCGAGCAATCCCTGCTCGAAGCAGTCCATCGCCCAAGCAATGGTCGCACCACACGTGATGGTGTCAATCCCGTACATGTTGCACAGCTGGTTTGCTCGGCAGATCGCCGCTAGATCAGAGACACCGCAGTAGGATCCCATTGCAGCCAGGGTCTCGTACTCCGGGCCGCCGTAGCGCGGTTCAGCGCGGAACGGGCCGTCGGTGATCTCCACCACCCGCTTGCAGCGCACCACGCAACCGAAGCACGTGCCCCGTTCTTTCAGCACGGTCTCGGCCATCCGTTCGCCGCTGATCGCCTCCGCTTCCTCAAACACGCCGCTGGACCAGTTACGCGTCGGCAGTCCGCCCTCCTCGTTGAGTGGTAGAAGCCCTTCTGCCGTGCCCAGCTTCCCCAACCCATCTACATCAGAGCCTTCGAGATTTTCCGCTCCCCATTTGGCCAAGGCCTTGACCGCCTCCGGGTCGGCCAATTGGGGACGATGACGCCCCCGCACTGCAACTGCCTTGAGGTTCTTGGAGGCCATCACCGTGCCCATCCCTGTTCGACCGTTGGCGCGGTTGGCATTGTTGATCAGTGCACCGAAGAGCACACCTTTTTCTGCCGCCGGCCCGCATTGGAGGACCTGAATGCGGTCATCGCCGAGCTCCACTCGAATGGCGTCCTCCACGTCGGCGGTGAACTGTCCCCAGAGGCTTGACGCATCCCGCAACTCCGCCTCGCCGTCGCGGACCCACAGGTACACTGGACGGTTTGCTTTGCCGTGAATCACAATGCCATCGAACCCTGCTGCTTTCAGTTCAGCGGGCCAGAACCCGCCAGCCTGCGAGTCACCGATTAGGCCGGTGACCGGTGATTTCGCCGTTGCGGTCACCCGCGATTGGCCTGGAAATGGCGCACCGGTAACGACGCCTGTCATCAACGAGAGGGTGTTCTCCGGGCCTAGTGGGTCTGCCTTGGGTGGAGTATGCTGCAAGAGGTAGTAAGTCCCCGTGGCGCTACCGCCGAGGTACATGCGGTAGAAGGTCTCATCAGGGGTTTCGACTTTCAGGGTTTGTGTGGTGAGATCAACGTGCAGGATTTTACCGTGGTATCCGTACGGCATCGGTGTCCTCCTTCTCACGATTGTTCTATCAGCGGAATTTGTGGGACAACGTTTCCACATGAAGCATAGCGCGTTGGGCTCCTATTTTGCAAGCGGGAAACTGCTCCTCGCTGTTACAAGGGAGTGACCCGAATTTAAGCTTATCTTCAACTTTGTTATAAGGAAACCAGGAAGCCATGACGAGAAACAAGACCGCAGGTCTGATATAAGGAAGCAGGAGCTCAATCCTTTTCCTGCTCTCCTGGCTTCCTAATAGTTAGGAAGCCCTTCGTTCCTTGATAGGTTACCGACAGCGGTTGCCGATCGTCACTTCGGCATCCCTTCCCAGTCCTTGAGAAATCGCTCGATGCCGACATCAGTAAGCGGATGGTCGAACAGCTTCTTCAAGATCGCATAGGGCACGGTGGCGATGTCGGCGCCGAGGAGGGCGGCCTCAAACACGTGCGCGGGATGGCGGACACTGGCCACAATGACCTCTGTGGGGAAACCGTAATTTGCGTATACGTCAAGAATATCTGAGACGACATCCATTCCGGTTCCACCCACGTCGTCGATTCGACCGACGAACGGGGAGACAAAGGTAGCGCCGGACTTTGCGGCGAGCAACGCTTGATTTGGGGAGAAGACGAGCGTGACGTTTGTGCGAATCCCTTCTTTGGCGAGCGTTGTTGTTGCCTTCATACCTTCTTGCGTCATCGGGATCTTGACGACCACATTGGTGTGAATCTCGGCGAGGTCGCGGGCCTGCTCGATCATCCCTTCGGCATCAAGGGCAGTGGCCTCTGCACTCACTGGGCCGTCGACGAGCTCGCAGATCTCTGCGATCACGGTCTTAAATGGCCGTTTCTCCCGTGCTACGAGCGTGGGATTGGTGGTGACACCGTCGAGCAGCCACGCCATCTCACGAATCTCCGAGACATTCGCCGTGTCGATGAAAAGCTTCATAATTCCTCCCTAGTCTTGGTGCAGTGATCGCACTCGGCCCAAGTTTATCCGGTCCGCATCCTGCTGACCATCCATATCCTTGGGGGTTTCGAGAATGAACGGAAGATCGCGCAACGCAGGGTGATTCACTATCAGAGACAAACCCTGTTCGCCGATTTCTCCGTGCCCGATGTGGGCGTGTCTGTCGCGACGTGCGG
>CAZMOL010000023.1:2267-21029 GCA_964568045.1 uncultured Thermotogae bacterium | reverse complement strand
CGGCGGAGACATCGAGCGGGCTGGTGTCAGTGCCAGTGGGCTAAAGACATCACTCAAGCGACTCGGGATCAGCCCTCAGACCGTGCGCCGGGCCGCTATCGCCACCTATGAGGCAGAGATGAACCTCATCTTCTTCACCGGTGGTGGCCAGATTACCGCGCGGGTTGAACCCGAGTTGATTCGACTTGAGGTAACGGACAACGGTCCTGGAATCGAGGACATCGAGCAGGCGAGACAGCCGGGCTTTTCCACAGCACCGGACTGGGTACGGGAGCTTGGCTTCGGTGCGGGTATGGGTTTGCACAACATCGAAACGTGCGCCGACAGAATGCAGCTTGATTCATCGGTAGGTGTGGGAACGCGACTTGAGGTCAACATCCTGTCAGGAGATGGACGTGACGCTAGCTGAGATCGTGCAGATTCTTAAGCTTGAGGTGAGAGCGGGCAACGACGGCTCGCTTTCGAACGAGGTTCGCGGTGGGTATGCAAGCGATCTTCTCAGCGATGTGCTCGCGAATGCACAGGAAGGAGACTTGTGGGTGACTCTACAGACTCATCAGAACACGATCGCTGTAGCGAGTATGAAAGGTTTAGCGGGAATCGTTCTGGTCAACAGGCGTGAGCCTGAGACGGATACGCTCAAGAAAGCAAAGGAGGAGAATATTCCGCTGCTGACAAGTGCATTGCCGTCCTTCGAGTTGATCGGGCGATTGTGCAAACTCGGAATCTCTGGAACGAGGACGTGAGGGTATTTCATGCGGATCTTCATATCCATACGTGTCTTTCGCCCTGTGCTGAGACGGAAATGTCCCCCTTCACTGTGGCCAGGCTGGCGAGGCAGAGAGGATTGGACGTGATCGCGATCTGTGACCACAACTCCGCGGAGAATGTCACGGCAGTTAGGACTGCAGCAAGGCCGATTGGACTCGCCGTGATCGGAGGAATGGAGATTACTTCGCAGGAAGAGGTGCATGTGTTGGGGCTTTTTCCGGAGGACAGCAGCCTTGCCGCGGCCCAGGATGTGGTCTATGAACACCTCGCCGGAGAGAACGACCCAAACATGTTCGGTGAGCAATTGGTGATGAACGAACAGGATGAAGTCATAAAGAGCAATCACAAGTTGTTGATCGGCGCTACCGATCTAACGCTCGAGGATGTGGTGCAGACCATCCACGAGTTCGGTGGCCTCGCGATCGCTGCTCATGTAGATCGCCCAAGCTTCAGCGTGGTTAGCCAGCTGGGGTTTATCCCACAAGGACTGGGACTCGATGGGATCGAAGTCAGCTCATGGAGCGCGCTGTCATCGCCTGGAGACCTCCCGGTGATCTGTTCTTCGGATGCACACCGGTCCGGGGAGATTGGAACAAGATGTACCCGCTTTTTGATGAAAGCCCCAACGGTAGCAGAGATAGGGATGGCCTTAAGACAAATCGACGATCGGAGAATCCTAACAGAGCAGTGAAAGATCTATCGCTTCATATTCTAGACATCGTGGAGAACTCGATCCGCGCGCAAGCCAAGCGCGTCGAAATCTCGGTGGTGGAGGACGAAAAGATGGATCTGCTTGCCCTCGAAATCAAGGATGACGGAAAGGGCATGGCACAGGAGACCTTGAATCAGGCGGCTGGACCCTTCTTCACCACCAAGGAAGGCAAAAGGATCGGAATGGGACTTGCTCTATTGGCGCAAGCAACGAGGGAAGCAGACGGGGAGTTTGAGATTTTATCCACGCCGGGAGTCGGCACAAGGATTAAGGCAACCTTTCGCTACAACCATCCGGACCGAAAGCCGCTTGGTGATATACCGGTCACCTTGGAGACGCTGATTGCAGGGAATCCCGGGGTCGATTTCCTGTACGAGCACAGAGGAGGGGCGCAAGCCACACGGCTTGATACACGGGAAGTTGTAAAGCTATGAGTGAGATTACGCTAACGATCGACGAACAGCAGGTGAGCCTCGAACCCGGAAGCACCGTGTTGGAAGGCTGCGAGGAGCTGGGAATCAAGATCCCTACGCTCTGTTACCACAAGGCTTTAGGAGGCTACGGAGCCTGTCGGCTCTGTTTAGTCGAGGTAGAGCAGAACGGACGAACGGATATTCAGGCATCGTGTACCTTCCCGGCGCAAGAGGGGCTGGTCATTCGCACGAACACCGAGCGGGTCCAGCGGACGCGTCGCATCATGGCCGAACTCCTGTTGGCGCGTTGCCCTGAAGTGGAGAAGGTCAAAGAGGTCGCCGCCGAACTCGGGGTTACCGAAACACGATTCCCGAAGAAGAACGAGGACTGCATCCTCTGTGGGCTGTGCACCAGAGTCTGTTCCGAACTGATGAAGTCCGGTGCAGTCGATTTCCGTGGCCGCGGCAACACCCGTGAGATCGGCCCGGCATACGACAAGCACTCACCGATCTGCATGGCCTGTGGAGCCTGCGCAGTTGTGTGTCCAACTGGTGCGGTGGACCTGGCTAAGGTCTCCTCCCGTCCCCCGCGTCCCGTGCCCTCCGCCTACGACGCCGGGCTTGTCCAGCGGTCCTCCATCTACATTCCGTATCAGCAAGCGATCCCCAAGGTTCCCGTGATCGACCGGGACACCTGCATGCACTTTTTGAAGGACGAAAGCCTCGATGCCTGCCGCGCGTGCGAGAGTGCGTGTCCTGCCGGAGCCATCGACTATACGCAGCAGGACGAGATCGTTGAAATCAACGTGGGAGCGGCGATCCTCTCGCCGGGTTTCTGCCTGTTCGACGCCAACCAAACGCTCCAGCTCGGTTACGCCTGGTCCCCAAACGTCTTGACTAGCCTCCAATTCGAGCGACTCCAATCGGCCAGCGGCCCCTACGAAGGAGACATTCTGCGGCCGTCGGATGAGAAACATCCGCATCGCGTTGCCTTCATCCAGTGCGTGGGCTCCAGAGACCACGAACACAACTACTGTTCCTCGGTCTGCTGTATGTACGCGACCAAAGAGGCGATCATCGCCAAGGAACACGAACCCGACCTGGAGTGCACAATCTTTTACATGGATATGCGCGCTTACGGCAAGGGCTTTGACGCCTACTTCGAGCGTGCCAAGGAGCTTGGCGTCCGCTATGTCCGCTGCCGGCCATCGCACGTGGAGGAAGACCCCGAGACCCATAACCTCAAGATTCATTACCAAGCCGAGGACGGCACCCACCAGGGCGAAGAGTTCGACATGGTGGTCCTTTCCGTGGGTCTGCAGCCGCCCCGGGACGTTAAGGAACTGGGGGAACGGTTTGGCATCGCGCTAGACGAATACGGCTTTGCCTGTACCGATCCTACGTCGCCTGTATCGACCTCCAGGGATGGTGTCTACGCATGCGGTCCGTTTACAGAACCCAAAGACATCCCTGAGACAGTCATGGAGGCGAGCGCTGCCGCTGCCAATGCGATGACCCTGCTGGCGGAAAAGCGCGGCAGCGAGATTACAGAGAAGGAATATCCCCCCGAGAAGGATGTTGCAGGGCAACCTCCACGGATCGGAGTGTTTGTCTGCCACTGCGGCAAGAATATCGGTGGGGTGGTGGACGTACCCTCAGTGGTCGAGTACGTCCGAACACTGCCGGATGTGGCCTACGCAGAGGACAATCTCTACACCTGCTCCTCCGATACCCAGGAGAGGATTCGGGAATTGATCGAAGAACACGACCTAAACCGAGTGGTCGTTGCCTCGTGTACTCCACGCACCCACGAACCATTGTTCAGGGACACGGTGCGCCAGGTCGGTCTCAATCCCTATCTGTTCGAAATGGCCAACATCCGCGACCAGTGCTCTTGGGTCCACATGCACGAGCCCGAGGCAGCAACCGTGAAGGCCAAAGACCTGGTACGGATGGCCGTTGCCAAGGCACGGCTACTTGAGCCATTGCAGAAGGGTTTGATCTCAGTGAACAATGCCGCCCTGGTCATCGGAGGTGGGATGAGCGGCATGACCGCCGCCCTCAACCTTGCCGACCAAGGCTTCCAGGTCCACCTCGTAGAGAAGGCGGACCAATTGGGTGGCGCCATGCGTGACGTCCGGTTTCTTCAGAACGGTGCCTCTCCTGCACAGTGGCTCGAACAGACGGTCGAACGGACCGCGAACCATCCGAAGATCAAGGTTCACTTGGATTCCCAACTGAAGTCCGTGGAAGGGTCCGTCGGCAACTTCAGCTCGCTGATCGCCAAAAACGGCACGGAGGAGACCGTCGAGCACGGGGCAGTGATTGTCGCAGTGGGAGCGCAGCCGAGCACACCGACCGAATATCTCTACGGAGAAGATCCGCGCGTGATGACCCAACTCGAATTTGAGCAGAAACTTGCCGCCGACGAGAAAATCGGCGAGCGGATCGTGATGATCCAATGCGTGGGAAGTCGGGATGATGAGCACCCGTATTGCAGCCGGGTATGTTGTACGCAGGCGGTGAAAAACGCGTTGCAGTTTAAGAAAACCTACCCGGACAGCGAAGTAGCCATCGTCTACCGAGACATCCGAACCTACGGACTGCGAGAGGAAATGTATACGCGGGCACGCGAGGAGGGAATCCGCTTTATCCGCTACGAACCGGAAGCAAAGCCTGAGGTAACTGTTGAAGATGGAACGCTGCGAGTTGGCGCAGACGATCCAGTGCTGGGGCGACGGATACGGATTGAGGCCGATGCGGTCGTCCTTGCTCCCGCGTTGGTTCCTGCTCAAAGCAGCGAGGAACTGGCCCAGATGCTGAAAGTGTCGCTCAATGCAGATGGGTTCTTCCTCGAGGCCCACATGAAGCTTCGACCGATCGATTTTGCCACCGACGGAGTGTATCTGTGCGGGATGGCGCACTCGCCCAAGTTGGTGGAAGAGAGCGTGACTCAGGCCATGGGAGCGGCGGCACGCGCGGCGACACTCCTCTCGAAAGACGAACTGGAACTCGAGGCCACAATCAGCGAGGTCGTCGACGCCAATTGCGACGGCTGTGCCTACTGCATCGATCCGTGCCCGTACAACGCGTTGACGCTCATCGAGTATGTCCGCGGCGACCAGATCAAAAAGACGGTGCAGAACAACCCCGCCCTGTGCAAGGGCTGCGGCGTGTGTATGGCGACCTGCCCCAAGCAGGGGATCTTCGTCCGGCACTTCAAGATCGAGCAGATCAACGCGATGGTGGATGCGGCACTGGAAGTGGAGTGAGCAATGGATGAGACAAACGGATTCGAACCCAAGATTCTAGCGTTCTGCTGTAACTGGTGCTCCTACACCGGGGCGGACCTAGCGGGTACATCCCGGCTGCAGTATCCGCCCAACGTGCGGATTATCCGGGTGATGTGCTCGGGGATGGTCCATCCGAATATGGTCATCGAAGCGTTGACCAAAGGGGCCGATGGGGTGATGATTTGCGGTTGTCACCCCGGCGACTGTCACTACCTGGAAGGGAACCTGAGGGCAGAAAAACGGGCCGAGGCGATCGATCTCATACTGGAGGACTTTGGCCTCGAACCTGAACGGTTTTGCCTGGAATGGATCTCCGCTTCCGAGGGGCCGCGCTTTGCCCAGGTCATGAGGGAGATGGTGGCCACGATCAAGGAGCTGGGACCAAGCCCCTATGCGACGTAAGGAGGTGAAGGGGAATGGCGGTTTCTGAAGCCCTATTGGTAGAAGGAGATAAATACATGTGGGACGGTGCAGAGTACGCATCCGACGATGAGGCAAAGGCCAAAGCCGGTGCTTACGAGATCGACGGCTTCGAGACGCAAATCGTTGCCGAAGAGAACAAATTCTTGGTCTACACCCGTCGGGTTGTGACCGAGATCGTACTTGAGGGCGAGGCGCCTCTTTAGATAACGAGGCAAAAAGATCACATCGATGCGAGGAGGTACCTGATGGGAGTGAAAGTCGCAGAAGAATGGCTGAACATCTGCGGCGGATGTGAAGTCTCAATTCTGGACATCGGCGAGCCGCTGCTCGATATCCTGCCAAAGCTGGAGTTTGTCCACATGCCGGTGCTGATGGACCACAAGTACTTCGGCCAGACCGGTGAGGGAACGGAGCTGACCATCCCCGAGGCCGATATCGGGATCGTCAGCGGTGGAGTTCGAAACGAGAAGGAGAAGCACGTACTCGAGGAGATGCGGAAGAAAACCAACACGTTGATCTCCCTGGGTTCGTGTGCGAGTTTCGGCGGAATCCCCGCCATGGCCAACATGTTCCCTCTGGATGATCTGTACAACAAGGTTTATCGAGACTCGGTGACGACCGATTCCGCGGATACCCCGGCTGAGAACCTACCCCCGCTTCTTGACCGCGTCTACGCATTGGACGAGGTCGTGACGGTCGATATGTACATCCCTGGCTGTCCCCCCAACCCAACGATGATCGCGGATGCCCTCACTGCACTTCTTGAGGGAAAGCCGTTCGAGCTCCCTGAGCGGAGCGTCTGCGATGACTGCCCGGTCAGGCGCGAGAAGAAGGCCGGTGGGGGCGAGATCAAGCGGCCGCTGGACACTCCACAGTTCGCCCAAGACCAGCCGTGGGACAACACCCGTTGTCTGATGGAGCAGGGGTATCTCTGCCTGGGACCGGTCACGCGTTCGGGCTGTGCTTCGGTGTACGAAGAGGGAGGGCCCAAGGTTCCTCGCTGCATTCAGGGCTACATGCCGTGCCGCGGCTGCTTTGGCCCCATTCGCAAGGGAGCCAATCCCCTGGTTGACATGATGGGCGCCCTGTCGTCGATTGGATTGGACGCTAAGCAGGTGCTCGATCGGCGCGCGCTGCTCAATCGCTACATCGGCGCGCAGAAACGGCTTCGACCCCTTCCCCAACGGCCGGGTCGATAAGGAGGATCACTAATGGGTAAGACAATAACGATCGCACCGGTGACGCGAATTGAGGGTCACGCCAAGGTTACCATCGAATTGGATGACGCAGGAAACGTGGCCGAGACCTACGTAAACGTGGTGGAGCTGCGAGGCTTCGAGAAGTTCTGCATCGGCCGACCGGTCGAGGAGCTTCCCCGCATCGTGACGAGCATCTGCGGAGTCTGCCCCTGGCATCACCACCTGGCATCGGCCAAGGCAAACGACGCGGTCTTTGGAGTGACACCACCGCCTACCGGTACGAAGCTGCGGGATCTCTGCCAGAGCATCGCCTTTTGCTCGGACAAGATCCTCCACTTTTTCTTTTTGGCCGGTCCCGACTTCGTCATGGGTCCAGATGCGGACTACTCTGTCCGTAATGTGCTCGGCATCGTCGGTGCTAATCCAGAGCTTGGCAAGAAGGTCGTGCGGGCACGATACCTTGGCACCCAGATGCTTCAGACCGCCTCCGGAAAGTCGATCCACCCCGTAACGGCCGTTCCGGGCGGGTTCAGCAAGCCACTGACCGAGAAGGAACGCGACCGGATGAAGCCGATGGCCGAGGAGGTGCTGGAGTTCGCCAAGTTCGCGATTGGCTTCGCCAAGGAGAATATCTTCCCCAAGTATGCGGAAGAGATCAACTCCATTGGCGTGATCGAAACGGGCTTTTTGGGAACGGTAACTGAAGATGGAAGCCTCAACGTTTACGATGGAAAGCTTCGGCTGATGAAGCCGGACGGCACCTACGAGGAGTTCGCGTACGATCAGTACACCGACTACATTGCCGAGCACATCGAGCCGTGGAGTTATCTCAAGTTCCCCTACGCCAAGAAATGGGGCGACTTCAGCATGGACCTTGACAGTCCGGTGGGGATCTACCGCACCAATGCGCTCGCTCGCATCAACGTGTGCGACAAGATGGCCACACCACTGGCTCAGGCCGAGCTTGAGGAGTTCCGCGAGAAATTCGGTCGGCCGGCGCAGCAAACGTTGCTCTACAACTACGCACGGTTGATCGAGTTGATTTACAACGCCGAACATGTTGTCGAGCTATTGAACGATCCCGAAATTACCGGCAAAGAGACGCGCGTGCCAGTGACACCACGGGCAGCTCGGGGGGTGGGATGCATCGAAGCCCCACGGGGAACACTCATCCACGATTACGAGACCGACGACAACGGGATGGTCACCAACGTCAACCTGATCGTGGGCACGACCCACAACAACGCGCCGATCAACATGTCGGTCAAACAGACGGCAAAGAGCCTGATCCATGACGGCAACTACGACGAAACCATCTTGAATAAAGTGGAGATGTCCATTCGCGCCTACGATCCGTGTCTGTCTTGCGCGACCCACAAGCTGGACGGGACGCTGCCGGTGCGGATTGACATCGTCAACAGCCAAAAAGAACAGATCGATACGCTGACGAACACGCCCTAGGTGCAACTACCTGGGAAAGGGAGTCCGGATCGCATGAAGAGCGCAACGAGCCTTGACGTCGTTCCAGAGTATTGCACGAAGCCGGTCGTGGTCTTCGGCTGCGGAAACGTGCTTTGGGGTGACGATGGATTCGGCCCCGCAGTCGCGAACCAACTTTGCGCCTCCGGCGCCGTGCCGGCGTGGATTGAGGTAATCGATGCCGGTACGTCGGTGCGGGAGTTCCTGTTCGACATCGCGCTCTCCGAACAACGTCCCGAGCTGATCGTGGTGATCGACGCGGTGGACGTCGGTCGCCCCCCGGGGAACGTATTCGAGATCTCTTTGGATGACATCCCTGTTGTCAAGGTCTCCGATTACTCGCTGCACCAAGCGCCCACGTCGAACCTGCTACGCGAGCTAAGGGACCACTGCACCGTTGAGGTCGTGGTAGTCGCTTGCCAGGTGGGAGAGATCCCAGATGAGGTCAAGATGGGCCTTTCACCAAAAGTGGAGGACGCCGTGGCCCGTGCGACTCAGCTGATTGAGAAAAGGTTCCTACAGCGAGATAGGACTGGTAAACAAACAATAGAAGCCAAGAAGGGGTGAGCAAATGCCAGAAGAAGCGCTGGAGACGTTAGAAGTCAGTAAGCTGGATCCGACATTCTGCGAAGAGGTGATCGCACAGCCCGGCGGTGAACATCTTCGACGCTGTTTTGCCTGCGGCACGTGTGTGGCCGGTTGCCCCGTCTCTGAGGTGGATCCAGAGTACAGTCCTCGCAAGATCATCCGACAGATCCTGTTCGGCATGCGGGAGGAAGTGCTCTCTTCACCCCTAATCTGGTACTGCCTGGTGTGCTACCGTTGTTACGCACGCTGTCCTCAGAACGTTAACTTCACTGACATCATGCGGGCGCTGCGCTATCTCGCATTGAAGGGAAATTACGCCCCCCCTGACATCTTGGCCAAGATGGAGGAAATCGACCGCAAAATGCAGAAAGAGCGACGTGAACAGGTAAAAACCGCGTTCGAAGAGGAACTCGCCAAGTTCGTGGAGCGCCGAGCTAAAGAAGAGACAGAGGCGAGCAGCGATGACTGAAGAGGTCAAGACGTTCCGCGACTTGATTGTCGAGGTCCAAGAACGGGGTATTTGCGGACAATGCGGAGGGTGCGTTTCCTTCTGCTCCGCGGGCGAGTTCAACGCGCTCACCCTGGGTCCGGACGGGACTCCTCAGTTCGCCGACGAGGACCGCTGTCTGAAATGCGGCATCTGTTATCTCATCTGCCCGCAGATCAGCGTCCTGGATAACGAGCTGAAAGAGTGGTACGCGTGGAGAGGCCCGATCGGCCCGATGAGAAAGCTTACCTCGGCCCAGACCACCGATGAAACCACCCGCGCTGTCTGTACGGACGGTGGTGTCGTCACTTCCCTCCTTGTGCACGCGCTCGACAAGCACATCATCCAGGCGGCAATCGTGTGCAAGCGGGCGGGGCCATTTGAACGACAGGTTGTCATCGCCACCACACCCGAGGAGATCATCGCGGCGGCCGGGTCCCACTACGACGAGGCTCGACAACTCCCCGAGGCGGGCCAGCGCTACACCACCTTTGCCCCTACAGTTCGCGAGGTAAAAAGCCTGCACGAACAGGACATCCGACGCATCGCGCTTGTGGGAACGCCGTGCCAAATCCATACGATCCGCAAGATGCAGCTTCTGAACGTCCTTCCTGCGGATACGGTGACATTGACCATTGGCCTGTTCTGCATGGAGAGCTTCTCGTTCGACGAAACCACACGGGAGCGCCTCGAGGAGATCCTCGGCGTCAGACTCGCCGACATTGAGAAGTTAAACGTCAAGGACGACGTGATCATCACCGGAAGCGACGGAAAAACCACGCACGTTCCGTTCTACCTCGTTGACGAGTTCGCGCGACCGGCGTGTTTCGCGTGCTCGGATTTCTCCAACGAGTTCGCCGACATCTCCTGCGGCGGGCTCGGTTCTCCGGACGGCTACACGACGGTCATCGTTCGAAGTTCGGTAGGAGAGAAGGTCTACAACGGCGCCTGTCACGCCAAAGCGATCAAGGAGCTGACCTTCTCCGCGCCGGAGAGCCAGCGCAACCATGCTACTGAGATGATGGCGAAGATCGTTTCCTTTACCAGCCGAAAACGACATCGCGCCAAGGAGAAATTGGGGGGGCAGTATGGATCATAAGACAGTCATGGTCGTCGGTGGAGGGATTGCCGGCGTACAGGCCGCCTTGGACCTCGGGGAGATGGGTGTCGAGGTCCTCCTCGTTGAGAAAGGACCGAGCATCGGCGGCCGAATGGCCCAACTCGATAAGACCTTCCCCACAAACGATTGCTCGATGTGTATTCTCTCGCCCAAGCTTGTCGAGGCCGGGGCACATCCATCTATCCGAATCATCACCAACACCGAGGTCAAAGAGATCGCCGGAGAAGCGCCGCAATTCCGCGTTAAGCTTTTGAAGCGCCCGCGCTACGTCGATGAGGAAAAGTGCACCGGTTGTGGCACGTGCACCGACAAGTGTCCGGTGAAGATCCCCGATGAATACAACAAAGGTCTTTCCATGACCAAGTGCATCCGCGTGCCCTTTCCCCAGGCGGTTCCAGCGGTGGCGATCATCGACGATACGAAGTGCCTCTATCTCACCCGCGGCAAATGCCAAGTGTGTTCGAAGGTGTGCGAGGCCGATGCGATCGACTACGAGCAAAAGCCGGAAGTGCTGGACGTTGAGGTGGGTAGCATCGTGTTCGCCTCTGGCACCTCGGAGTTCAACGCCGTCCTGAAGGATGAGTACGGCTACAAGACCTTCCCCAACGTGGTGACCAGCATCGAGTTTGAGCGGATCCTCTCCGCGAGCGGCCCGAGCCGCGGCCACGTCGTCCGCCCCTCGGACGGGGTGGAACCGAAACGGATCGCGTTCCTACAATGTGTCGGCTCCCGCGATAGTCAGGTAGGAAATGAGTATTGCTCGGCCATCTGTTGCATGCAGGCGGCCAAGGACGCCATCATCCTCGGCGAGCACCTCGACGACGTTCAAACGACTGTCTTTTTCATGGACATCCGTGCCTACGGGAAACATTTTGATCGCTTCATCGATCGGGCAGAAGTGGAGCAGGGGTGCCGATTCCTTCGCGCTCGCATTTCCTCGGTCGAGTTCGACCCCAAGACCGACAATATCGTGGTACAGTACGCCACGGACGGCTCGACCGTCACGACCGAAGCGTTTGACATGCTCGTGCTCTCGTTGGGATTGGAGACGGATCCCGTACAACGCCGGGCTTTGGAGGCTCTCGGCCTTTCCTTGAACGATCAGGGCTTCGTTCGGGTCACGAGCACCGAACCCGTGAGCACCGTTCGCCCGGGCATCTTTGTGTGCGGGGCGCTTTCCGGACCCAAGGACATCCCCGAGTCCGTTGTCGAGGCCTCTGCCGCTGCTGCAGAAGCGGCCAGCGTGGTGGCCGACTTTCCGCAGGCGCAGTTCAAGGTCGAATACCCACCGGAGCGCGACATCCGGGGTGAACCTCCTCGTATCGGTATCTTCGTCTGCAACTGCGGCATCAACATCGGCGCGACGGTCGACGTGCCAGCGGTCGTCGAGCACGCTAAAACCCTCTCTAACGTGGAGCACGCCCAGGAATTCCTTTTCTCTTGCTCACAGGACTCTCAACAGGCCATCTCTGACGTGATCAACGAGAAGGATCTCAATCGTGTCATCGTCGCGGCGTGCACACCACGCACCCACGAGCCGCTGTTCCAGAACACCCTCCAAGCCACGGGGCTGAACCCGTATCTGTTTGAGTTCGTCAACATCCGCGAGCAGTGTTCTTGGGTTCACCAAAAGGAACCGGAGAAGGCCACGCAGAAGGCAAAGCAACTGCTGGAGATGTCTCTGGAAAAGGCAATCCGGTTGGAGCCTCTTTCCAAGATGACGCTTGGAATCGACAAGACCGCGCTTGTGATCGGCGGCGGGGTAGCGGGAATGACCGCCGCGCTGGAGCTGGCGGCCCAGGGCTTCCCGGTTCACCTCGTAGAGAGGGAAAACGAGCTCGGCGGGAATCTGCGGCACGTGCACTTCACCTACGAGGGTGACAGGACGGCTGCGTTCCTTGAGTCCCTGGCCGAGCAGATTCGCTCAGAGTCTCGAATCACACTGCACTTGGGCACTACAGTGGAGGAGGTTGCCGGGTACGTGGGTAACTTCAAGACCAAGCTGTCCGACGCACACGAGCCTGTGGAACACGGTGTGGTGGTGGTAGCGACGGGCGGCCTCGCCGTCGAGCCGTCTGAGTATCTCTACGGGAAGGACGACCGCGTCCTCACCCAACGCGAGTTTGAGACACGGCTCGCCTCCGGGGAACCCTCCCTTGACAGGTTGAAGTCGGTGGTGATGATTCAGTGCGTGGAATCACGTGACGACAAGAGGCCCTACTGCAGCCGGGTGTGCTGTTCAGCGGCCGTGAAGAACGCCTTAACATTCAAGGAACGTAACCCCGAGGCAGCGGTTCACATCCTGTATCGTGACATCCGGACCTACGGCTTAAAGGAGCTGCGCTACCGTGAAGCGCGCGAAAAGGGAATCCTTTTCTGCCGATACGACAAGGACGAAAAACCGATCGTGACGGCGAACGACGGGGCTGTCACAGTCGAAGTGGATGACAAGATCCTCGGCCGGCGGCTTTCGCTCCAACCTGATCTGTTGGTCCTTTCAGCCGGTGTGGCACCCAACCCCGACAACAAGGCCATCTCTCAGATGCTGAAGGTTCCACTGGGCCCTGATGGCTTCTTCCTCGAGGCGCACGTAAAGCTTCGGCCGGTGGATTTCGCCACCGATGGGATTTTCGTCTGCGGCCTGGCTCACTATCCGAAGGATCTGTCCGAGTCGATCGCCCAGGCAAAAGCGGCCGCCGGACGGGCAGCGACAGTGCTTGCCAAGACGACCCTCGAGGTTGAAGGAAAGGTAGCAAACGTCCTTGCGGAGCGTTGCAGCGGCTGTGGAACCTGTGTCGAGGTTTGTGCCTACAAAGCGATTGAACTCGATCCAGAGACTGGACGCGCAGTCGTCAACGAAGCACTGTGCAAGGGCTGTGGCGTCTGTACGGCATCCTGTCGAGCAGCGGCAATCGACCTCAAAGGATTCAAGAACGAACAGATCTTGGCGATGCTGGAGGCAGTAGTGTGACCAAAAAGAAAGACGAAAAGACAAGCGGCAACGGGTGGGAACCCCGGATTGTCGCTTTCTTATGCAACTGGTGCAGCTACGCCGGAGCCGATCTTGCCGGTGTAAGCCGCATTCAGTATCCACCCAATGTCCGTGTTATTCGCGTGCCGTGCTCGGGCCGGATCAACCCGCTGTTCGTTGTCAAGGCACTCCAGACCGGCGCAGACGGAGTGCTGGTCAGCGGATGCCATCCCGGCGACTGTCACTACATCAGTGGCAACCTCTATGCACGAAGGAAGTTCGCCCTACTGAAGAGCCTGCTCGAGTACGTAGGCATCGAACCGGAGCGAGTCCAGTTTTCGTGGGTCTCCGCTGCGGAAGGTGTGCGGTTCGCCGAGATCCTGGAAAAGGTCATCGATGAGGTCCGAGAGGTGGGCCCAGCCAGCAAGATGGTCAAGGAACTTGAGGAAGTCACATGAGCCAAGTGGAAGAAGCACTGAAGAAAGAAGTCACGAAGCTTTTCGAGGACAAGACGATTGACCTCTTCGTGGGCCACGAGGCCGCTGGCGTGCCATTGAAGACGTCCGCATGCTTTCTGAGCTCCGCAGATGAGGCCAAACGACTCGTGTGGAACGCAAGTTGTGCGATCAATCTTGCTGCCTATCTGCCGCAGCTGTTCAAGCGACCCGAGGGAGCAAAAGGAGAATGGACCGCCCCCAGAGTCGGAGTGGTTGCCAAGGGCTGCGACAGCCGCTCAATCGTGGGACTGATCAAGGAGAAACAGATTCCTCGCGACCGACTGTTCGTGATTGGAGTGGGCTGCGAGGGGATGATCGACCGTCACAAGGTAGCCCGAGCCCTCGGAACGGCTGGGCTTGCCGAGGCAACGATCGATGGGACCACGGTGCAAGCAATCGGAACCGATGGAACAGAAAAGCAGATCGACCTTGCGGAAGCCCTTGCCGACTCCTGCCGGGAATGTCAGCATCGATCGGCGGTGCTTTCCGATGTGGTACTCAGCGAGACTTCGGTGCAAGCGCCGGAGACCTCGCGCTATGCCGACGTCGCAGAGTTTGAGTCCAAATCGCCCAATGAGCGCTGGGAGTTCCTGGTGTCGGAATTCTCGCGCTGCATCCGCTGTTACGCCTGCCGTGAGGCCTGTCCAAACTGCTATTGCCAAGAGTGCTTTGCGGACGAGACCACGCCGAAGTGGCTGGGCGTGACGACTGACCCCTCAGACGTGTTTGTCTTTCACCTTGGCCGGGCGCTCCATCAGGCCGGCCGATGCGTGGACTGCGGTGCATGCGTCGCAGCGTGTCCACAGGGGATCGATCTACGCCTCTTAAACCAGAAGATCAACAAAGATGTGGAAGAGCTGTTCGGAGTACAGTCAAGTCTCTCGCTGGAAGAGGCAGAGGCGCTGTTGAGCTTCCGGATGGAGGACGACCAATCCTTCATGACCGAACCGTAAGGAGTAGTGTGCAGATGTTGGAAGTGACCCTCGATAAGTCAAAGCTGCAGGACCTACTAAAGCTGCTTGGCACGGATCGCCGACTCGTCGCTCCGGTCGTGGACAAGCTGGGAACGGTGTTTTCCGAGATCACCGATCCCTCGCTCGTCTGCCTGGAAGCGGTGAACACCAACCTTTCGCCGAAGGAGGTCGTTTTTCCGCAGTGGGAGACACTATATACCTTCAAGGGTGACCAGGTCGACAAGGCTGAACTGCAGATCGAGGAGACCGTGCTGTTCGGTGTGAGGCCGTGCGACGCGCGGGCGTTTGAGCTGCTCGATCGGGTGTTCACCTGGGACGGCGTAAACGATCCGTATTACCTTAAGCGACGGGAGAAAACTCTCGTGGTAGCGCTGGCGTGCAACGTACCCGGAGAGGCCTGCTTTTGCAGCTCGGTCGGTGGGTCTCCGGCCAGCGAATCCGGTGCCGACGTCCTAGGCTTCGACTTGGGAGACTGTTTACTCCTTCGTGCGCTAACTGATCGAGGCGAGACGTTATTGAACAGCGCCTCCTCACTCACCAAAGCAGCAACCAAGGAGGAAAAAAAGGCCGCACAGAATGCGGCCGCTGAGGCTGAGAAACTGCTGAAGCCGGTTGCTGTACCTGAGGATCTGGCCGCGTTAAAGGAGAGCTTCGACGCAGAGATGTGGAAAGAGCTGGGGCTGAAATGCTTGGGCTGCGGCATTTGCGCGTATGCCTGCCCCACGTGCCACTGTTTCGACATCACCGACGAAACGCGAAAAGGGGTCGGTAGGCGGGTACGTAGCTGGGACACTTGTGCGTTTTCGCTCTTCACCCTGCACGGCTCTGGACACAATCCGCGAACGACACAGGATGCGAGATACCGGCAGCGGGTCTTGCACAAGTTCCTCTACTGCCGGGAGAATTTCGGCGAGGCGTTCTGCGTGGGATGCGGTCGGTGTATAGCCAGCTGCCCCGCTGGCCTTGATTTAAGAGCGGTATTGGAGCGGCTTGCTTCAACGGCCAAGGTGACTTGATAGAAAGCGTGGTGACATGGACCCAATAACCAATCCCTATGTGCCCTATCCAGTACGAATCGACGCGGTCACGATCGAGAACGATGAGCGCGACCTGAAGACATTCAAGCTCGTTTTCCTCGATCCCGAACACGAGAAGGCGTTCGAGTACACCCCGGGCCAGTTTGCCGAACTGTCTGTGCTCGGAAAGGGAGAGAGCCCGATCGGGATCGCCTCCTCGCCGACTGAGAAAGGGTACCTGTTGTTTACCGTGAAGAAAACGGGGGTGGTTACCGGTGAGCTACACAGCCTCGCGGAGGGGAAAGTCGTCGGAGTACGTGGTCCCCTCGGCAAGCCCTATCCGATCGATCGGATGAAGGGTAAGAACGTCGTGATCGTCGGAGGTGGATTTGCGTTCACCACACTTCGGGCTCTCACCCAATACATGATCGCCGATGGTAACCGCAGCGAGTTTGGCGAGATTACCGTCATCTACGGCGCACGAAGCCCGGGAGAGCTCCTGTACAAAGAGGAGCTCAAGGCGTGGGAAGCACGTGATGACCTGAAGACCATCATCACGGTTGACAAGGGCGATGATGCCTGGAAAGGCCGGGAAGGGTTTGTGCCCACGGTACTCGAAGAGGTTGCGCCCAGTTCCAAGGATGCACTGATGGCCGTGTGTGGCCCTCCGATCATGATCAAGTTCACCCTCCCGGTGGTCGAAAAGCTGGGCTTCGCCCCGAGCGATACCATCCTTTCGCTTGAGATGCGGATGAAGTGCGGTATCGGCAAATGCGGCCGCTGCAACATCGGAAGCAAGTACGTCTGCAAGGACGGCCCGGTGTTCACCTTGGAAGAGCTGAACGCTCTTCCCGCCGAGTTCTAGTGAATCAGCTTCACGCGTTGTCACGGCACGAGTACCCCTTCATCCAAATCCTGAAAACGAATCCTGCGCAGTGATCACTTGAGCTGACGGCGCGCTCTTCTATACAATGTCAACCATGCGTTATCGCCTTTGCTTGTGTTGTCTGATCTTCCTGGTTGTTCTTGCTCCAGGTTGTCTTGCCTCACCGGCACATGTTGGGTCGGCGTTTGCCGATGCCTACTCGGCTTTTGCACCTCTTTACGCCCTCTATCGCTCCTACGCGGAGTACCTCTTCCACGGTTCTGTAGTGGTCGTTCCGCTCGATCTAGAGTCGGCCTGTCAGTCCTGTTCAACTCGTCTTGAGAACCTGCAGATGACGTTCATTGTTCAAACCGACTTGCCATACACTGAGGAAGTGGGATACGTCGTTCGTCTCCGCGAAAGGGTTGCATCATTCTGCGAGAACTACCGCGAACCGATCACAACAATTGCGTCCGCGGAATCGATCGATCTTTCTTTCCTCGCCCGAGCCGCAGAGGATGACCTGTTTGCATCGATTTCCGATCTCAACACGCTGTTCGAGAAAACCCTGAATCTCACCATCGAGAACCTCGAGGAAGCGAACGATCGCTGGATGTTTAGCACCGCCTTTGCCACCCGCACCCTCATGAATCAGGAGGCGATCGTGCGGATCGACGCCGCACTCGAGCCGATTCTGCTTGGATCGGAGGAGACCTCGCCTCCGCCGGCGAATCTACCCGAGGAAATTACACACGCCATCCAATCCCTTGCCGCCTTGACTGGTCACGAACTCTCCCCTCAAGAGAGGGCGCAGGCGGACACACTTGCCCGATCGATCCATGCCTTTCTAATAGAAGGAGATTAGGGCACCGCTTAGGCGATTTCGTGGGGGTTAGGGAAGGCGGGCTTGCTGCCTGAACCCGCCTCCCCTGGGTAAGAACCGTTGGCTGTTCTACCGCATCCCTTTTCGATGACGTTTGTCAAGAACAACCTTGTGGTGAAGATGACGCCCGGACACGCGGAGAAGGTGAAAGCAAATCCCACCGTGCTCTCGGAACGGTGAGAAAACCGGTAAGGAGGTAACAACAGAGATCTCTTGTCTTCGCAGCATGCTCTCTAAAGCCAGAACTGGTTGCCACCTTGTCACACACGGGCATCTTCTTTCACTCCTTTTCTGACAGAGGAAAGAATACCCCAGTGGCATGCAGGCAGTAGAGGGCACCGGTGAAGAGAGAAGATGGCGCTAGCGGCAAGAAGCTGTCTCACCGGTCCCAGAAGGGGGTAGCAGGTGTCCTCCTACTCGGATGGGACCCTGGCAATTTGCCAATAATCCTGGACAGTCTGAATCAGGCGCTCAAAATCCTTTGAGTCAACCGGTTTGGTCATGTAGCTTGCGGCACCACTATCGTACGCCTTGACCATATCCTCCTCCCGCTCGGAGATGGTAAGAACGATCACCGGAAGACGCCGCAAGTGCTCATCCGCCTTGATCTTGGTTAACACTTCCAACCCTTTTATCTTGGGCAGGTTTAGGTCAAGGAGAATCAGATCGGGCCGAGGGGCGTCTTCGAAGTCTCCCTGTTGGTAGAGGAAGTCAAGTGCTTCCGCACCATCACGGGCGAAGTACAGCTCGCACTTGACATCACTTTTCCTCATTGCTCGCTTGATGATCGCAACATCGTTGGGGTTGTCCTCGACGACGAGAACTTTAATTACCTCTGGGTTAAGCATTGATCTTCACCTCTCTTCTTTCGGCTACTTTGGGGATGGTAAAGTAGAACGCGCTACCCTTCCCAACCTCCGATTCCACCCAGATTTCCCCCCCATGCTCTTCTACAATGCGCTTGCAGATTGCAAGACCTACACCAGTTCCTTCATAGTCCTCTCTTGGGTTCAGCTTTTCAAATATCCCAAAGATCTTCTCCTGATAGCGAGACTCAATCCCGATCCCGTT
>CAZMOL010000023.1:0-2167 GCA_964568045.1 uncultured Thermotogae bacterium | reverse complement strand
AGAAAGCCGCTGAATACTTCGACCGTACGCAGAGGTTCTTTGAGGTCGTGGGAGACAACGTGCGAGAATTCCTCCAGCTTTTCGTTTGTACGTTCCAAGTGAAGCGTCTTCTCGCGCAGTCCCTCTTCCAAGCGTTTGATTGTCGTAATATCGATGTAGTGATCGATACGACCACCCTTATACCGATCCGTCTCGATAGGGATCGATCGGTACTCAAGAATTCGTTCCTCTCGCTCCAATCCGGGACGAACACGGCAAATGCAGGAGTCGATGCGTTGCCCGGTCTCGATCGCCTCCTCTACGGTGCGACGGAAGTCCTCTGCCTTCTCAAAGGCACCAACATAGCGACCGAAGGCCCGTAGCGCATCGATGCCGATCAATCGTTCCCGATCCACTCCAAAGAAGCGACCGATGGTCTCATTTGCCCACACTACTTGACGCTTCCGATCCGTAATGATAATCCCTGAATCGAGTGTGTCCACTGCATCCTCAATCAGATTTCGATAGAGCGCCTCCGTCTCCATGAGGCGCCGCTCCAACTCCTTCTCTTGCCGGCAGTCACATGCCTCCAGCACCGCCAATCTTTCAGTCAACCGCCTTGCCTTCAGCTCGACTGGGATGCTCACCCGTTTCTCCGAGATGAACCGAAGTGCCACATCGCGAATCTCTCCGCGTTCAAATAGGCGCAACAACTCCATCTTCAGTTGGTCCATGTCGTTCGGATGGATGTACTCAGACAGTTGCAGCGACCGTTTGGTAGGGTACCCGATCGTGCTTCGCGAGGCCTCGTTGCGCTTCAAAGCAGTGCCATTCTTATCGATGAAGTGAATCATATTGAGGGAGTTTTGGAGAATATCCTCCTCGTACGGCCCTTTGACGCTCTTGGCACGTCGCCACTGATTTCGGCGCACATCTCGTTTGCGATTCACCAGGCCGATCCCTCCTCCCAAACCGACATCGGTTGCCAGAAGAGCCACCAAGATAGAGGGAGACGTTGGCTTGAGGAACAGAAGCAGCAGAATTCCAATCACCGCCGTGACTCCCCCTAGCAGCAGCCCTCCTCTAAGCTTCAAAGAGCATGCTCCCAGAACAAGGGGAACAGCGAGTGTAGGAAAGACTAGTCCACTGGGCGGATACCCTGCACTGTGTAGGAGTACAACAGCGAGGATCGCGATGCCATACGCGACAATAACGATAATCGCCTTCTCCACCGCGTTCAATCCACTCGTCAACAACAGACCATCCGCGTTAACGTTTCAGCCCTCCAAACTGCCCAAAACACCCTTCTAGACTATAAAAAGTGCTTGTCAAATCAGGAAGGACACCGGTCACCAATCCAGAAGACGTTCTTCTTGTGGAGCTAGATAATCAGATTAGCATGAAGATCCACGGGAAAGGGCTCCATGATCTTTAGCAGGTAATCCTCGCGAAGGATCTTGATCTTGCGGCTCTCAATGGCGATGATTCCTCTGCTTTCGAGTTCACTCAGTGTTCGAATAGCCGTTTTGGAGGAGACCCCAGCCATCTCCGCCAGCTCGGCGCGGGAGAGTTCCACGCCGCTCTTGCCCAGATACAGGATCAGCCGGGCCAGTCGCTCTTTGCTCGACGAGTAGGACCGCTCGGCCAGTTTGTTCTGAAAGGCCTTCAGCTCTTCGGAGAGCCTCTCGTATAGGCGGAAGATTGTCTTTGGATGCCTCTCCAAGAAATAGAAGAAATCGCCGCGTTCGATGAACCCCACCACCACCGGTTCAAGCGTCTTGGCATAAGCGTTGTGACTTCCCTTGTCGAACAGGGTCGTCTCCCCCAAGATTTCACCAGGACCTGCAATCTTCAGGATCTGGCTTTTGGCGCGCATGCTCCTCTTTACGAGCTTGACCATTCCCTCGAAGATGAGGTAAAACCCGAACGCCGGTGCGCCCTCCTGGAAGATGATCTCGCCCTGACCGTACTTGATCTTGCGCGTACTCTCTCGAAGCTTCTCTAGATCTTTCTCCTTGAGGTCGGAGAAAATGTGAAAGTCCTTAAGATCGATCATCAAAAACCCCCTCTAACCCATGACCGTATGCGACTTTCGTTTGTTCGCCACCGTTCTACCCGCCCCCCTCATCACCCCAATACAGGGGTCATACGTCCGGCATTGTAACAGATATCACATTGAAAGCCAAGT
>CAZMOL010000022.1:18359-21167 GCA_964568045.1 uncultured Thermotogae bacterium | reverse complement strand
TCGCTGCGGCCGGAGGATCTACAGATCGAGGCAAGCGTTGCAGGAGACTACAAGCGCTACTTCCGCGATGACGTGTTCACCGTCGGTGCGGTCGAACTTGCCGGGGATATTGCCGACGGATTCGAGGCGAACGCCACGGGAGGATTTGGGGCCGGCCGATTTCGCGACGTGACCCCCTTGGCCAAGGCGATCAAGATCCAGAACGCGTTTCTGGATGTGGGAATCCTGCTGGCTCCACTTGAGGAGGTGATCCTCCTGGAAGCGGCGCAGACCCTGGGAGAGGTCGGACCGACTCAGGATGAGAAGATCGCTCAGATTGAGCAATTACTGTTGGAGACAGGGCTTGTCAAGGACGATGAAATCGGTGCTATGGGACTGCTGCGCCTCGAGGAGATCGTTGCGTCGCTCGAGGAGGCGCGTCTGTGCGGCTGGGACGTGCAGGCGCGGGTCGGTGTGAGCGCCTCGGCGGTGCCGTTCGAGGGTCTCGTCGATACGCTGGTGCTGGATTGGAATTGGGCGGTGGTCCCTACCCCGGTGTCGCAGTGGGTGGCCAATGCTACACTGAAGCTTCGACCGACGCAGTGGGAGCACTACGTGGCCGAGCTTGAGCTTTCCACCTCGCGGCGACTTCAGGAGAGCTGGCGCGTTCGCGTGGATTACCAGTTAAGCTACGATCATCTCTGGAGTGCGAAGGCTGCGGCGCCCGTGATCGACCATCGGATTCACGCCAGCCTGTTGGCGGACATTGCGGCGAACTTGAGCGTCAGCCTGACCGGCGAGATCGGCTACGAGACCGGGGACGAGGAGCCGATCTCGATGCTCACGGTCCACCTGGCCTACGACATCCTGTAGGTGGTCATGGAAGAAGTGATTCGCGCCAGCGGCCTGGTCAAGCGGTTCAAGCGGCGCACGGCGCTTGATGGGTTGAGCCTGTCGGTCAAACAGGGGGAGCTTTTCGGGTTGGTGGGGCCGAACGGAGCGGGTAAGACCACGCTGATCCGCACGCTGTGCGGCCTTCTTCGGCCCGACGAGGGTGAGGCGCATCTTCTGGGCTGGCGGGTGCCGAGCTTTCGCATTCAGTCTCAGCTGGGATACATGCCGCAGGATTTCGCCGTGTACGATGATCTCACGGTGATGCAAACACTCGTTTTCTTCGGTGCGTTGTACGACCTGTCGCGCCAGGACGTGCAGGCACGCGGCGAAGAGCTGCTGGAGCTTGTACAGCTGACCGACCGCCGCGACCAGCGCGTGGGGACGCTTTCCGGCGGGATGCGCCGCCGCGTGTCGCTGGCGGTGAGCCTCATCCACAAGCCGCGCCTCTTATTCCTCGACGAGCCAACCGCGGGGGTCGATCCAAAGCTTCGACGCAGCTTCTGGGACTATTTCAACCAGCTGGCAGGCCAGGACGTGACGCTAGTGGTGAGCACGCATCTGATCGAAGAGGCCGCCCGCTGTGGCGTGATCGGCTTTCTGATGCGGGGACGCCTGCTCGTCCAGGCGACTCCGCAGGAGATCCTGAGTCAAACAGGGACAGACAGCCTCGATGACGCGTTTCTCGTTCTACAGGAGCAACAGGAGGCCTGATGTGAAGAGCTTCGTGATCGCGGCCAACATCCTGCGGCGGATCGGTCAGGATCGCCGCACGCTAGTCCTCATCGCGATCCTTCCGCTGCTGTTCGTCCTTCTGTACGGCTACTCCTTCTCCGGCGAGCCGCAGAACCTGAAACTCACAATCGTCAATCAGGACAACGGCCTTGCCTCGGTGAAGACCGCGGAGTTGGGGCGGGTGACGCTGTCGCTGTTTCTGGCCGAGGCGTTCATCGAGCAACTCAGTCCGACCACCTTCGACATTACCTTCGCCGACGACGCGGCAGCGGCGATCGCCGGCGTGGGCCGCGGCGGAGTCGTGGCGGCGCTCGTGTTTCCCCAGTACTTCTCCCAGCAGGTGACAAACGAGGTGCTGCGCAGAGTGGGGGAGCGGACAATCACCTACGAGGACCAAACAATCCGCCTCCTGCCCGGTGAGGAGAGCCAAATGCCGATTGCCACCCTCCGGCTCGACGACAGCAATCCGCTGCTCGCCCCGGCGATTCTCCAAGCGCTCAATGCGGCCCTGTCAGAGATGCTCTCGCAGCAGCAGGCGGCGCTGGAACCTGAAAACCTGCTCGACGTCCAGCTGCTGTACGAGGGCAAGATCCGCACGCTCGACTACACGGCGCCGGGGATCATAGGGTTTGCGATCACGTTGATCACGGTGATGCTCACCGCCATCTCCATCGTGCGGGAGCGCACCGGAGGGACGCTGACACGGCTTCTCATCGCGCCGGTGCACGCGTGGGAGGTGACGTTCGGCTACACGCTCGCCTTCACGTCAGTTGCCCTGCTGCAGGTGGCGGAACTGTTCCTGTTGTCGGTGTTGTTGTTTGGCATCCGCTTCGTGGGGAGTCCGGCTGCGGTCGCCCTGGTGATTATCCTGTTTACGATCGCCCTTCAGGGGATCGCGACCCTTCTTTCCACCATCGCCAAGAACGAGTTCCAGGCGATGCAATTCGTGCTGTTCATCCTCATCCCCTCAATCATGGTGAGCGGGGTGTTCTGGCCGCTGGAGATGATGCCGCCGACGATCCGCCCCCTGGCGTATCTGAGCCCTCTCACCTACGCTAACAGTGCACTGCGCAAGTTGATGCTTGCCGCAAAGGGTCTTTCCGGCGTCGCATTCGAGGTCGGTGTGCTTGCCGGATTTGCCGTCGTAATGCTGGTACTGGGGATTGTCTCCATGCGCCGCCAGGCCCATTCTGCCTGATGCGC
>CAZMOL010000022.1:16658-18259 GCA_964568045.1 uncultured Thermotogae bacterium | reverse complement strand
CAGTCTTTCGAAATGGTTTTTCTATCTTGGGATGCTGAGATCCCCGCAGACTGTGGCCTTCACTCTCTTTCCTCCGATGTAGCCGCTGGCGATCCCGCTCAGTGCGGGTACACCCGTTGCATAGGTGGGATACAGTCGGTAGGAAAATGCCCACGTCCATCCTTCCAGTATCTGATCGGCCCAGAGGACCCCCAGGGTATGGTTCTCCATATGTGGTTCGATGGATCCTGCTGTGTCGAGTATCTCCAGTTGCCATCCTGTGGGAACGGTCTCCTCCAGGCCGGGCGCAGTCAAGGCCCAGTTGGCGGAAAACGTGATGACAACAAACGTGGCCCCGTCTTCGTTCACCAAGTCACGGACCGCAATGAGGGGAGATTCTCCCACGAGAATCCCTTTCCTGCGGAGCGTGGTTCGCCCACTTCCATCGACTACCTGCAATCCAACATCGACAAAGCCGGGCTCAGTAAAGGCATGAGTCACGATCGGATCTTCGCTTGAGATCTCGTAAACACCGTCTCCATCGAAATCCCATTTGTAGACGAACGTTCCGTTTCCCAAACAGGGCTCACACACTTCGAATGTTACGGCCTCATTGAGGGCGGGATTGTAGGTCGAAGGGCTAAAATCGATCTCCGCTCCGAGTGCGACAAGGCCGACCACTGCCACAAGGGCAGCCACGCAACAGAAAACCTGTGTTACTCTTTTCATTTCCCCCTCCTCACCCGGCACACAATCCGCCCCTAGGGGAGCGGATTGTGCACGGAGGTATCAGTCAGCCAATAGGCGATTAGATCCTGGATCGTACCCCGGTCGATCATCTGGTTGCCTGTGTGCGGTACGGAATCCCTGGACAGCCACAGAGCAACGGCGTATTGGATCTGATCAAAGGCGATCTCATCCGGCAAACAGAGGTCGATCGCAGTCTGTTCGCTGTCCCACCGGGATACTACAACGGGGATCGGGAGCGTAACCCTGCGCGTAATCTTGTCCTCGCCGAGGACCATCTGAGAGATCCGTGGTGAGGAACTCCCCACGACGCCCTTTATCGTGCTTCTCTCACGGCCGTCTTCGCTCTCGGAAATCGGCGTACACGGGGCGGTGAGAGCATAACTAATGACGTGTACGTCCCCGTCGACGAGCGTTTCGAGGAACAGCCAGTCTGTCGTCTCCTCACGGAAGGTGGCTCGACCGTTGTCAATCGGGGTGAACACCCAGCCAACCGGAGTCGTCTCGTGGAGCGTTAGGCCGTGGACCACCGTGTTGGCGGTGATCGACACCGTTACCGTGATGATCCCGTTTGCGATCGTCTCATCGTCGGGTAGACACGTTCCGATGACACGGGTGGCGATTACGCTGGCAAGCACAATTAGAGGCTTCTCGATTAGGGTGCTCTCTCCTTCATCGTCGGTCACCTTGAGAGAAACGTTGATCTTACCTGCTCGCTTGAAGGTATGCGTTACTTGGGGTGAGGTGCTCTCTGTCTCAAAGAGGCCGTCTTCATCGAGGTCCCACGCGTAGGAAGCGATTTGTCCATCTGAGTCGGCAGATCCACCTGCGTCAAGCAGGGTCTCTGCCCCAACACGGGGCTCCTTCGGCTCGCA
>CAZMOL010000022.1:0-16558 GCA_964568045.1 uncultured Thermotogae bacterium | reverse complement strand
CACCTGCGTCAAGCAGGGTCTCTGCCCCAACACGGGGCTCCTTCGGCTCGCATGTAAAAAGCGCCATGGGCTCACTGTTCAGGACAACCAGATCCGTCGTGATCGGTTCGGATTCCGCACCGAGTTCATCCACAACGAGCAGCGTGACGGTGTAGGTTCCGCTGTTGGAGAATCGATGCTCGGGGTTTTGCTCACGGCTTTGCTCGCCGTCTCCGAAGATCCACAACCACTTAGCGATTTGACCGTCTGCGTCCGTGGATTGATCCGTGAAGGTCACGACGTCAATGGTCCTCGGCGCAGTCGGGTTGTAGGAAAAAACAGCTTCTGGCGGCCAGTTTGGCTCAACCGCAGCCAGCTGAAGTGCCGTGATCGGGATCTGTGTTTCCACACCGCGGAAATCCTTGAACTGTACCGAGGAGCCCTGATCAGTTAGCCAGACTCCTTTCTCTGCTGCCTTGAGCGAGATCTGAGTCAGCCATTGGCCTCCAAGAGAGAGATTCCCGATGTTCCAGACGAGGGATGTCGTTCCATCAGGATTCTCTTCCACCCAACGTGGAGACGGGCTCGCTTCGACGTACAGGATCTCAGGAGGCAAGACCTTTTCCACTCTGATGGTTTGCGCGGCCGTCTCGACGAAGAGCAGCGCCTCGATCTTCTCGTTGGTGGAGGATGTCGGTCTGGCAAAGAAAAGCCCCTGCGTTTCCGAAGCGAGCGTTTCGAGCAGGCTACGGTTGATCAGGGTCCCAATTCCGACGGAGATTATCTTAAATCCCGTTGCACCGGCGGCCTCTCCTTCCGCATACGGGTCACGTCCTATGTTGCTCTGACCATCGGTGAGCAGCACTTCCGCCACGATGGCGTCACCGCGCCCATGGGTCATTAGTTCTTGTCTGGTCAACTGCAGAGCGTCACCAAACGCGGACTTTCCACCCATCGTCAGATCAGCAATCGCTGTCTTTAGTCGGGTGCGGTCGCTGGTCAGGGGAACCTCGAGCCAGGCGGTCGTACCAAACGCTACCAATCCAATCCGATTCTCGGGGGAGAATCGTTCGATCAGATCTAGCGCGAATCGCTTGGCTTCCGAAAGTTCGGAGGTTGCGGACACGTCGATCACCAGCATACAGTCGATCGGTACGCGATCCATCGGTCCTAACCCTTCGAGGACAAGCGTAAGAGTGGCAACGCCGGGTGCTCCTTCTGTACCGGCTACGTAGATCTGTTCTGGGTCAAGAAACTGTTGCACGAACAGCGACGGCGTCTCCGCCGCGGTGGCGGGAATCACCGCCATTGCGAGCGCAATAAAAAGGACGGCGAGGGGGATTCCCCTCGCCGAGGTTTTGTTCATTTTCATCTGTACCATCTCCCAAAACTCTTCTCTTGCTCAGTGCAACTGTCAGCCGCTGCATGCCGCCGATGGGGGCACGCAGGGAACATCGTCGGGATCACAGGGATCCTGTACCGAGCCCGGAAGAGGTTCGCAGATGTTCGTGTTGGTGAGCCAGTAAGCGATAATCGTCTTCAACAGCTCATAGCTGACGATGTTCCTGCAAGTCCAAGGGACGATTTCGTCCTCCAGCCAGAAGGCGATCGCACGCTGCACCTGTTGGAACGAAATCTTGTCCGACAGGGTGATATCGATTGTATCGTCTTCCACATTCCATCTGGAGATGGCAGCAATGACAGAGAGACAATCGCTGACATCCACTGCACTGTCTCCAGTGACTGGGACTTCCTGACACGGCAGGGCCGAATCCACCATGCCGAATAGGTCGTTTGTACTGACATAGCAGGGGTCGCTTGAAGGCGTCTCGATTGCTTGAGTCTGTGGAACCTCCACTTGATAGATGATGACCCTACATGTGCCCGCCGGGAGCTTGTCCGGCAGTACCCACTGGATGTGCGACGGCTTGTACGTGAAACCAGGATGTTCAATCGGTGTCACCAGCCAACCAGTGGGAAGATCCTCGTCGAGGCCCACACCGTACAGGTCTTGGTCGGCCCAGATCTCCACTTTGACCGTGAACTTATTCCCTGCAGGGGTTCCATCCCTACCGTAGTAGTTCAGGAGGACATTCCTGCACGGAACCGGCGTAGCGATGGTACGTACCGCATTGATATTCGCTGCCGGGGCAAGCGGAAGCGGTAGATCTACGGGTGTACAAGTGTACGCGTAGGCTGCAAGATCCTTCATCATCGGCAGGTCAATCGTGGCACCTTGAGTCCACGGGACCGGCTCGCCGTACTGCCACATCTCCAGAGCCCGCGCGAGCTGGACGGGATCGATCCTTTGCGATAGCCGTAGGTCGACCGTGTCCTCCATGTCCTCGCCAATGCGTGGGACGAGGTGAGCAATGGCCGTTTTGATGCGCAACGCATCAGTGACCTCAATTTCTCCGTCTCCCTCGACAGGGAGCTGGAACTCTGGGGTGACGGCCTGGAAGACTCCAGTGATGCCAAAGCACACTGGCAGAGTCGTGGCAATGAGCTGCTGGCTATCAGGCACCGTCACCTCGTAGGCGATGACTTTGCTCGTGCCGGCCCTGATCTTATCGATGAATACCCACTGCACCGCTGCGCGCTTGAAGGCCGCGCCACCGTTTTCTAGGGGCTTTATCTTCCACCCAACCGGCAGATTCTCCTGCAGCCCTGCGCCGGCCAAGTCCATCTCGGTCTCAATCCGCACGACCACCTTGAACGTGGTCCCTGGTAGCGCCTGAATCGTGGAGATCGCCCGTCTGACCTTCACCGACAGTTCGGAAACCGGGAGGCCACGTCCTCTGGTTTCCGGAACCTCGTACGTATACCTCGCCGCGGCCCCTTCATCATCCGTAACTTGCAGTGTTACGAGCATCACACCGCTCGTAGGATAGCTGTAGGTCACTACGGGCTCGCCCGTGGATACTTCGAAGATCCCGTCTCCATCGAAGTCCCATTCGTAGGTAATGATCCTCCCGTCTGGGTCCACGGATCCGCTGGCGTCGAAAGTAACCGGCTCATTGATGTGCGGATCGGCAGGCAACGCTGAGAACGTGACAATCGGCGACAAGTTCTGTGTTCCCTTGACGATCATCGGATCAACAAGGTTGAGGTCGATCGTCTGTGGTCCGAGAAGGCTTCCAAAAAGGAACTTCACTGCCGTAATCCCTGAAGTGAACTGGGGATACAGCGTTACCTCGAACTCAGGTCCGAGTGGAGCAAGTACCGCCCCGTCCGAGTTTCCCTCATCCCACGTCCAGGCCAAGGATCCTGTTGGTGGAGTTACCTCGAATGAGTCGCGCGAGTCTATCTCATCATCCTTGACTATGAAATCGGCGCCAACAGGGATTCCGGAAAGTGTAATCGCCGTTGTGCCAGCGGTTCCACCGGCTCCACCGAGTAGAAGGAACAGCGAAACCGTTCCCGTCGTGGTATCCTCGTAAAGGAAGAAGGTCGCAGTGTTTACCCCTTCTAGCCCTGTGTTCGATCGATTCGTCTCGAGGCTGTAAAAATCGATAGCGCTGGCAGGATCTTCCAACGGGCTAATCTCCACCCGTGTCTCCCCTTGGCTGAGTGAGTAGTATCCTCCCCCTTGAGCATACCCTATCATCGGCAGGAGAAAGGCTACCAAGAGAAGGCAAAGGCCATAGAGACTGACCTTACAATCCTTCATTGTTACCTCCTTTGTCCATATCGTATATTGTATTCTTCAAAGCACCAAACCATCTCAACTCTATCAGAAAGCCGGCTTGAAAGTCTGTAACACCGATTACGCTTTTACTTCCTCCTTTCGGCATGCGAACCTCGTAAAACCACCGCAGCCGGGTTGATCCAATGCTGCCGCAACCGCTCGGTTTACCGCTTCCAACGGGTTTGCTGTAAGCAAGGTGTCAAGCGGTTGTTTCGCATCGGTGTCCGCGATGGTAGATTTGATGTTCCTTGAGGGACTCAATGCGCAAGCAGATTCGTCGAACAAATGGTTCGCCAGGCTTGTACGCCTCTGATGCAAACCGCGATGTAGGAAGAATTCTGTGGTAAGCAGCAACGGCAAGCGCTTCGAGTTGGTGGAGATGCTTCTTATCCAGCGAACGAAAGGAAAAATAGCAGTATGATGCGTCCCGAAATCACGCGAATGCTTGGTGATCTCCTTAATGCGGTGAGCTGTCCAGGCCAGTACGATGCCAAAACGTCGACTTATACGTTCTTTCGGTTGCGCGGTTGGAAATAATGGACCTACGGTGACTGTATTCCTTGGCTTCTGACGAAGCGCAGACACAGTATTTGTCAGAACTGCATCAATATTGAGCTGCACACTATGGGTGTTGCTTGTCATACTCGCCCACCACCCGTATCGGAAGCGTCTTTGTGTGCATGCAGCCTAATTGCGGGGCCGGGGAATAGAAAGGAAGGGTGTCAAAAGTCTCCCCCGACTTTGTCTGAAGGGGCGTGGACACGTGTCCACGCAATATACAGTCTAAACTTCGCTAGAAGGTAATCTCTTCGGGCTGTTGTGCACTGTGGGGATGTGCCGGGCCGGCGTAGAGCTTGAGCTTGCGCAGCATGCGCCGCCCGAGGGTGGATTTCGGGAGCATACGCCGCACCGCCTCGTGAACGGGAAGAGTCGGTCGCTTCTCAATCAGCCGTCGGTACGGGGTTTCTTTCAGACCGCCAATATAGCCACTGTGGCGCTGATAGAGCTTCTGGTCCCACTTCTTCCCTGTCAGCTCCACCTTGTCGGTGTTTATAACCACAACGTAGTCTCCTGTATCCACATGCGGGGTATAGATCGGCTTGTGCTTGCCTTGAAGCAGAATTGCGATCTCAGACGCCAGGCGTCCGAGGTGCATCCCCTCGGCGTTGATCAGGTACCAGTTGCGGTCCCAGCACTTGCCGATCTCTTCGTTCTTCGCTACATAGGTTCGTTGCATGGATATGCCTCGCAAGCGATATGTTCTTAGCAATCAAGAATCAAGAGGGTGATTATAACGAGCAGCCTAGGGCCTGTCAAAACCAATTACGATCGTTTCCTGCGGAGCGGGCCCGACGGAGACCAGCGTAAGCGGGACCTCAAGGACTTGTGAAATGCGATCCACGTAGCTGCGAGCAGCGCTGGGAAGAGCATCGAGCGTACGCGCTGTGTGGATCTCTTCTTTCCAGCCGGCAAGTGTCTCGTAGATTGGCTCGCAGTGAGCCAACTCCTCTTCTCCAAGCGGAAAGCGCGTAATCTCCTTTTCCCCTAAGCGATACGCACGACAGACCTTAATCTCCCCCATCTCCGATAACACATCGAGCTTCGTTATCGCCAGGCCCGTGAGCCTGTTCAACGCGGCCGCGTGCTTGAGTGCAACGAGGTCTAGCCAGCCACAGCGGCGGGGCCGACCAGTTGTCACACCAAACTCGCCACCCCGTTCGCGGAGTCGATTCTCAATCTTCCCGCTAAGCTCGGTGGGAAAGGGGCCCTCCCCTACCCGCGTGGTGTACGCCTTTACCACCCCAACGCTGTCGATTCCCTCGGTAGTTGTGACCCCGGTGGAGTTGCTCAGCCCAGCAAGCGTAGTAGACGAGGAAGTCACATAAGGATAGGTTCCAAAATCAAGATCCAACAGCGCTCCCTGAGCACCCTCAAAAAGGACCCGTTTATCCTGCCCCAGCGCAGTGCGAATGACGGAAGCAGCGTCGCCAATCGATCCGAGGAAAGGCTCGGCGATGTTCAGGAGTTCCTCAGCGAGACGGTCTGCCGATAGAGCGGTGATTTCCGATGCTTTGGGCCATGTCCGCCTCAGTAGATCGACCCGCCGATTGAGCCTGTCACGTAGCTTTGAGGGATAACGCAAATCCCCCGCACGGATTCCTACGCGAGCCGCCTTGTCTCGGTACGCCGGACCGATTCCTCGACGCGTTGTTCCGATGTGGGCGCCACTGCCTTCAAGCTCTTCCAGCATTGGATGGTATGGCAGAATGAGATGGGCGTTTTCACTGATGAACAGCTGTGGGCTCTGGCCAAGATGCTCGGTGAGCGTCTCATACTCCGCTTTCAGAACACTCATGTCAATGACCATGCCACTAGCCAGAACACACTGGACACCTGGATAGAATGCGCCGGCAGGAATCTGGTGGGTACCGAACTTCACTCCGCGGTCGATTACTGTGTGGCCGGCGTTAGGACCGCCGTTGAAACGCACGACCATCTCTGCTTGTTTCGCAAGAAGATGAGTGATTTTCCCCTTTCCTTCATCGCCCCACTGCATTCCCAAGATCGCCGTCGACATTCTGTCTCCTTTTGCTGGTCTGTCAGGCGTTTGCTGCCCGTGAAAGCCCAACGTTGATCACTGTGCCCGCGAGCACGATTTCCTTTTGCGTTTCGTAATCTTGTGTGAGGGTGGGATTAATTTCGAGTGCCAGGACCTCAGAAGCAATGAGCTCTCTGTGTCTCTCAAGCACGTTGGCCATTGTTGCATCGCTCGCGTAGCCAAGGGTGACTCGATCGGTCACCTCGAAGCCCGCCTCCTTGCGCAACAGCTGAAGCTGGTGGACAAATTCACGCACGAGCCCCTTCTCACGCAACGCCTCGTCAAGGTTCGCGTCGAGAAGAAATCGGAGCCCCTCCTCCTCGGCGAGGATGAATCCATTTGGAACAGCCGATTCAAACACAATATCTCCTTCGTAGATCTCGACCCGCTCGTCCGCTAGCTCGACAGCAACGTTGCCGGAAGCCAACGCTTCGCGAAGGTCGCTTGCCGGTTGCTTCTTGATCCAATCCGCTGCTTTTTCGGCGAGGGAGCCGAGGCGTGGACCGAGGGTGCTGAAGTTGGGAGCTGCCACCTCCTGGAGATGCGGGTCGAGCGCTGGCACGGCTTCCACCGATTCCACGTTCAGCTCTGCTCTGACGAGGTCGAGTACCTCATCGCGAAGCGTCGCATCCTCGACCGCGGACGCCACTTCAATCAACGCACGAGAGAGCGGTTGGCGCACCTTGAACTGCGCCTGATTACGCGCCTTGTGACCGAGTGACACGATTCTCCGCGCAAGTGCCATCTCGCGTTCAAGCGCGGCATCGACGTGCCCCTCGTTCGCCTGGGGGTAACGGCAGACGTGAACGCTCTGCGGATCGGTGGAGCACCGCAGGCGCTGGTAGATCGCCTCGGCGATGAACGGAATAAACGGCGCGATGAGCTTCGCATAATCGATCAGTACGACGTAGAGTGTTGTGTATGCGGCAGCTTTATCCGGGCCCATGCCTCCCTTCCAGAACCGCCGCCGCGAAGAGCGGATGTACCAGTTGGACAGCTCATCGAGGAATCCCTCCAGTGCCTCGGTTGCCGCTATGACGTTGTAGGCATCAAGCCCTTCGGTCACCGCCTTCGTCGTTGAGGCGAGCCGCGAGAGGATCCACCGGTCAAGGACGCTCGTGTGCTCTTGCTCCGAATGGTGGGTCTCCGGGTTGTAGGCATCGATTGAGGCATACAGGGCAAAGAAGTCATAGGTGTTTCGCAGAGTGTCCAGGAAGCGGTACAGCGGCTCCTTGATATCGGCTTCACCGAGCCGCTTTGACTTCCACGGCGCGCTCGATGCAAACAGGTACCAGCGTAGGCAGTCCGCCCCGTACCGATCGATCAACTCCCAGGGATCGATCACGTTCCCCTTGCTCTTGCTCATCTTGAAACCGTCTTCATCCAGGCCAAGGCCGGTGGCGATGCAATTGCGGAAAGGCAGCTCGCCGTGAATGATTGTGCTGGTGGCAAGGAGAGTGTAGAACCAGCCCCGGGTTTGCTCCATCGCCTCACAGATGAAATCGGCGGGGAAACTTGCCCTAAACTGCTCCTCGTTCTCGAATGGATAGTGCCATTGTGCAGTGTGCATGCTCCCCGAGTCGAACCAGGTGTCGATGACATTCGGCACACGGTGCATCGTGCCCCGGCAGTCCGGGCACCGAAGATCAACCTCATCAACGTACGGACGGTGCAGCTCCACTTTGGCGGCCAAATCTCTGTCCAGCGCGCGGGTGACCAACTCTGCACGACTCCCGATGGCGATCACCTTCGAGCACGCTTCGCACACCCACAGGTTCAGCGGGGTTCCCCAATAGCGATCGCGCGACAGGGCCCAATCCTTGAGATTCTCCAGGAAGTCACCCAGGCGTCCCGAGCCGACGTGAGCCGGATACCACTGAATGCGACGGTTGTTGGCGATCATTTCGTCCTTCAGTGCCGTTGTCTTGATGTACCATGAATCCAGGGCGTAGTAGAGCAGGGGCGTATTGCACCGCCAGCAGAATGGGTAGTCGTGCTCGTATGGTGTATAGCGATAGAGAAGACCACGTGTCTCGAGATCCTCGATGATCGCCGGATCGACTTCCTTGACGAAGCGGCCGGCCCCGAGTGGAAATGCTTCCGTGAACGCCCCGGCGAGATCGACGGGGTGAAAGAACGGGAGATCTCGGTCTATGCCAAATTGATAGTCGTCTTCACCGAAAGCAGGGGCAGTGTGGACGATCCCCGTGCCTTCCTCCATGTTGACAAAGTCAGCGGCATACACGCGGTACGCATTGGGGTGGTCGACCAGGCGATAGGGCGGCTCGTAGGCCAATCCCTCGAGCATCTCGCCGGGAAACTCGCGGATCACCTCGTAGTCGTTGTCCAGGGCCGCCTCAAGAAGTGCTTTGGCCAAGACCAATCGTTCGCCGTTTTGCTCAACCTCGGCATAGGGTGCCTCGGGGGCGATGGCCAGGGCGACGTTTGCCGGCAGTGTCCACGGCGTGGTCGTCCAGGTTAACAGCGCCGTTTTGCTCGGACGTTCCTGTTTGTATTGAGCGCCCTCGTCGGAGACGATCGTCATCCGCACCGAAAGAGACGGATCCTCCACTCTCTGGTATCCTTGTGCCACTTCGTGCGAGGAGAGACCGGTGCCACATCGTGGACAGTACGGAAGGACCTTGTGTCCCTGGTACAACAGATCACGACGGAACATCTCCGCGAGCATCCACCAAACGGTCTCGATGTAGCCATCGGTGTAGGTGACGTAGGCCGATTCGAGATCGATCCAGAATCCCATTCGCTCGATCATCCGCTCCCATTCGGCCTTGTACCTCCACACCGATTCCCTGCATCGCTCGACAAACCTCTCTACCCCGTAGGCCTCGATTTCAGGTTTGCTGTTGACGCCGATTTCTTTCTCTACCTCGAGTTCCACCGGAAGCCCGTGGGTGTCCCAGCCACCCTTTCGCTCTACGTAGAACCCCTGCATCGTCTTGTAGCGAGGAAAGAGGTCCTTGTACACGCGAGGCATCAGATGACCGAAGTGTGGCCGCCCGTTTGCTGTCGGTGGTCCCTCGTAGAAGACGTACCGTGGACCGCCCTTGGTCGTTTGCAGGGATTGTTTGAACGTTGCGTTGGTCTTCCACAGCGCAAGAATCTTTTCCTCGCGTGCAATCGGATCTTTTGTAAGCTTTTCGTACCGCTTCATCCGCCTCTCCTTTTCTCACTAAAGAGAGTGCATTCCAACAACCAAAACCATTCTAGGAGTATTGAAACGCTAACAGTTGACGAGTCGCCCCTTCAGTGGGGCGCAATAATATAAATCAATAGTGTTCGAAAGACTGGTCCTTTTATCGGCATTTCTCGATCACTCCTCATCATAGCCTCGATGCAGCAAGCAGTCAAGATCGTTGCTCCTTCGCTTTGCTACCAAGGACAATGCCATTGGACATCGGTCTTATGAATCAATAGCCCGTGTGTCCGGCTGTGATTGGCCGTACTCCATTTAGTATCGCGCGAAATCGCTATATCATCAGCCATGCGATGAGAACTTGGACGCGGCAGCTTATCAGGAATCGCCCGGCATGGATGTTCGTTGTCTGTCTCATTGCAGCCATGGGGTTTGCGGGGTGTTCGCTGGATCGACCGCCGGTTGCTGTCTTGAGTGCACCGGTGATCAGTGGCCCAGCCCCACTCGACGTCGCGTTTGACCTTTCCCATTGTGAAGATCCTGATGGAGATCAGATGATGTTTGCCCTTGATTTTGGTGATCAATCCGAGCCGACAACAAGTGAGGAGTTCAACATCATCGTTCATCATACCTATCACACCGGCGATGACTTCACTGCTTTGCTCCACGTGACCGACGCGCAAGGAAACGAAGCAGAAGATCAGTTGACCATTACCGTCAGCGACGACGGCCCGCCTGTTGGGCTGGCCGTTGGCGAGACGGCCCCCGAGTTTGCCGCTCACACAACAGGTGATGAGGAGATTGCTCTGTCTGACTACTCCGGCGTTGTCGTTTTGATCGATTTTTGGGGGGCATGGTGTCGGCCATGCCGTGTGAGGATGCCCCACCTGCAGGATCTCTACGATCAATTCTCACCGGACGGCCTGGTGGTGGTCCTTGTGGGCACAGACCAGGAAAAGCAGGATGCCATCGATTTCCTAAGCGACAATGGCCACACCGATTTCGTCAGCGTGTGGGAGCCCGGATACAAGAGCCAGAACCCGATTGCACAGCTGTACGACGTGCACAGTTTTCCCCACACCTTCTTGCTTGATCGGCAAGGTGTGATCCGCTACGTTGGACACCCTGACTATCTCGCTTCACAGATGATTGAGCAGCTTCTGTAAACCAACAGCAGCCTCGGGAATAGGGTCAGTTATCAGTAGGCACATGACTCTTTTTCCAACGGCGCAGCCACACCATCACCAAGCCTGTTCCCAACAGGCCGATTCCCCCTCCGACCGGAAAGACCGCACCCAATCCAAGAAAATCAGCGACAACACCGCTCACCAACGGTCCCACCATCTGGCCTGCGGCGAATGATCCTCCATGAAGCCCGGCAAGTGTCCCCATTCCGTGTGTTCGGCCCAGCTCAGTACGGATAGCGATGATCGAGGCACGCGAAAGGGCGGAGAACGCACCCATCGCGAAGGTGATCAGAATGATCACCCAAAAGTGTCGAACGAAGGGAACGGCGAAAAGGACAAGCGGAGCAAAAGTGCTTCCCAGTACGATCTGTGGGAGCCGTGGATAGCGATCGGCGAGATACCCAAATGGGATCTGGAGAAGGCCTCCACCCAGCATGTACACTGAAACGACGGTCCCGATGCTCGCCTCCCCTAGTCCACTTGTGACAACAGCAAAGAGCGGATAGAAGGTGTTGAAGCCCTGCCGCCAGAATCCACGCGTGGCCATGTATGCGGCAATCGCCTTGACGGCGTCGTTCTTCATCACGTGCCGCAGAGGGACGATCTCGTGGGGTCGGCTCTTTCCATGTTCAGCACGGCCGTGATCCGCTGGGAGAGTGGCCGCCACTAGGATCAGCGCGGCTGTGCTCAGGATCCCCATCGCATAGAAGGCAAGCTCGTACGACCACAGCGCGCTCAACCCACCACCAAGCAGTGGTCCCAGGGCCATCCCCAAGAACATCGACGAGTAGAAGAGATTCATTGTCCGTCCTTCTTTTCCCCTTGGGGTGATGTCGCCGATGTATGCCTGGGCGATCGGCGTTACCATGGCCGCGGCCGCTCCCTGGACAAAACGGAACATCCCCAGCTGCCATAGGCTCATCGCCACCGCGTAGAGGACGGAGGCCAGGGTGTAGCTGGCAAGTCCGATCATGAGAATCCTCTTGCGTCCAATCCGATCGGAGAGCCGGCCGATGAGCGGACCGAGCAGACAGCGGGAAACGGAGAAGGCGGAGAAGACCAATCCGATCGATACTCCTGTTGCTGCAAAGGTTTTGGTGTAGAGAGGAAGAATCGGAGCAATGATTCCAACACCCATCATAGCGACAGCAACAGCGATGAACAGGCTGACAAAAATGCGATTCATATGGCGTCCCTATCTAGATCCCTTGATTACGTTCTATAGTGGAAGAATCAAGAGCACGTTTGTTAAAGTCCGTTTGGTTCTGGCTGTGGCAGGTTTTGTGTGTGAATTCCTCCTTCAGGCAACAGGTTGTGGCATGACCTCCTCGGTATGTTCCTCAACCGGTGCGCTTTCGAGCATCATTAGGTTCGATGTCCGGTTAGCCACTCCTCAGACTGGTCCATCGCCAGCGCACTGACAAGGCGCAGACAGCTTGCTCGGTTCGGAAAGATCCGCACCACTCGCGTACGACGCTTCAATTCCTGATGAAACTTCTTTAGACCGTTCATCGGACGGAGTCGTAGGCGATGCCCCTTCGGTAGTTGGAACACCGACAGACAGTCCTTGCTCGTCTCTTCCAACCACTCTACAAACGTGAGGACTTGGTCCTTCCAATGCGCGATCTTCCGATCGACTCGCCGGTGCGCTTCCTCGAGATCCACAGCGGCAAACACATCGTACAGCTAGTCGTAAACCTCGGCTCGATCACGGCGAGAGGGACCTTTGCTGTAGCATTGCTCTGGCAACGGGCCTGACAGCGTTGCCACACTCCGTGTGGGAAGTACCTCTGCTAGGCATCACGCAACCCGTTGAGAACTTCCCTTCTTGGTCGCGAGACACATGTAGGGTCAGTTGGGTATGCAGCTGACGCTCTCGGTAGCCGCTGCGGTAGTCGCAACGGCCTTCTGTCTGCTCGTACCGCTGTGTTCCCAGCTGCTGGGCGAAGTTCACCTCCAGCGGTCCTTGAATCTATGATTCGACAAGACCGCGAAGCCAATCCTCTCTTTCTCCATTCTGTTTGACCTGGTCGAACTTCCGTTGCACCTTCTTCGTCAGAGGACTCTGAGAAAGAGACATCTGGACACCTTGCTTTGGTCTATTCATTCACCCTACGCTGATGAAGGAGCATGTCGATGTCTCAATCTCTTCACCGGCCCTTTATGCTCAAAAGGCTACACAACCTTGGACTTCTTCGCTAGCCGCCTGGATGTGAATCGTTTTCTGGACAGCGTAGCTTGCAGCAGTAGACATAACAACCCCAGCGAGCGAAGTCTGATACCTCCCAATCCAAATGATCTGGCCGATCAACAAGACCTTACCTATCTGCAACAGATATGAATGAGGGCTGCTGATTTCCTTGAAAATACATTCCCTTAGGATGAAAGCGCCTTCTTGATCGCTTCCTCTGCCAGGATCTCGAGCGGATCATATATGGGAACGTCAACATCCCCTTGGGACAATACCAATGAGATCTCAGTGCAGCCGAGGATGATTGCCTGAGCACCGCGGTCGATCAATCTCTTGGCTACCTTACTGACTCTTATCTTCGCATTCTTTAGGTCGATCTGCCTCCCTTTCACCAGGTAGATAACTCCCATGGTGCCCTTTTGGTCTGACCCGTCAGGGCATAACAGCAAAATGCCCTTCTCGCTGCAGGTCTTATGATAGAGGCGGCTAGCTAGCGTGCCATCAGTAGCCAGGATTCCAACACACGGCTCGCGGATAGAGGTGACCGTTAGCTCGACCATATTCAGTAGGGGGATATTTACACCTGCACTGATACGATCGATGTAGTGGTGCGCCGTGTTGCAGGGCATAATGATGAAGTCGGCTCCAGCGTTCTCAAGGTTTGTTGCAGTGCTCAGCAATAACGGAATGGGATCCTCTCCGCCATGTAGCAGCGTTGCAGTTCGATCCGGAATCTTGGGGTTGTTATCAATGATGATTCTCAGATGATCTTGGTCCGTCGAGGCCGATGTTTTGTCCAAGATCCTACGAAAAAGCTCTAGAGTTGCCTCAGGCCCCATTCCTCCCAGTATCCCGATAACCTTTTCATTGTTCGAATCTTCCACGCGGGACCTTTGTTCATCCGTCTTGCTCATTATTGCGCCATTTCTTCGTTCGATTCTTTTCAATATTGAAATCACTTTGGACTCACCAGGCAAAACTCATCGATGTGAATGTCGAACACCCGTTTTGCGAAGTCTTTTGCCCCCGCGGGTGCTTTGTCACTAGCGAAAAACGTCATGGTGCCCGTCTCTGCCCCTGTACGGCGCCAGTCTTTGCTCCCTAAGATCAGGTTTGCCTGTGTCGCTACTTCATCGGCAGGATCAACAACGCGAATGCTGGGCGATAATACAGCGAGCAAATCCTCAACAACACACGTAAAATCCGTACATCCCAAAATCAGGACGTCGACCCCTTTCTCCTCAAGCGGCTCGATGCAAGATTTGGCCAATCGTCGGAGTTCCTCTTTGTCTGAGATCTCTCCCTGCTCTGCCAGTCGAAGTAATTCAGGACAAGCGTTACCAAATACCTCCGTAGATGGGGACAGCTGCTGGAACACATGTTCGTAAGCCTTGCTCTCAATTGTCCCGATTGTGCCAACAACTCCAACCCTTCGGATGTGAGCTTGTCTTAAGGCCGCCTCAACTGCTGGCTTGATCATTCCGATAACGGGAATATCTCGTGTTTTCTCCTGTGCGGCGTCTCTAGCTGCCGCCGAGGCAGTATTGCAGCCAATCAGGACAGCTTTGACACCTCTTTTCACAAAGAAATCCATAACGTTAAGGACAAATCCTTTGACTTGCTCGCGACGCTTGGGGCCGTACGGTAGATTGGCAAAGTCCGCAAAGTAGGCGATATCCTCTTCGGGCATTTCGTCAAGGACTTTTCTAGCGACAGCCAACCCTCCTAGACCTGAATCGAAAACCCCGATAGGTCTTTCTTTCAACAGTTCCCCCTCCCTAAGTGGATACATAAATTGCCAGATCGGGGCAGTTGGCCTCGCACTGTCTGCACCCGATACAATCGCTATTCTGATAGACTTCGACAACAGTGTATCCCTTTCTGTTGGGCTCCCGGGAGAGCCGCAAAACATCTCTCGGACAGTAAAAAATGCATAGTCCGCAGCCCTTACAGATCTCGACGTCCGTATGGACTTCTTTTTCGGTCATTTGCGGTCACACTCCTATCTGCTGAATTCGGGAAACGATCTCCGCAGGACTCTTAGCGATAAACGCTCCAGCTTGTTGAAGTACGTGGACTTTGCTCTCGGCCGTTTCCCGATCACCTTCAATAATGGCACCGGCATGGCCCATTTGGGCCCCTGGAGGAGCTCCGTGTCCGACAATAAGTGCAATGACAGGTTTCTTCATACGTTTCATGATAAACGCCGCTGCATCGTGTTCCATCATGCCCCCAACTTCACCTAACATAACAACGATTTTGGTTTCGGGATCCTCGTCAAACATGGCCAACACATCTTGTTGCGTTAGCCCCCAGAGCGGGCCACCCCCGATACCAACAATCGTGGATTGTCCGATTCCGCTTTCGGTCAGCAATTTGCACACTTCGTAAGAGAGCGCACCACTCTTGGAGACAATACCGACCTTCCCCTCCTTTAGTACCCTGTTCGGATGAACCCCGGCCTTGCATTTCCCAGGCGAGACTAGCCCAGGTGTATCCGGTCCAAGGACATGGACTCCTCTACCTGCAGCGGATGTTAGGACGGCCAGCATATCGTGGTCAGGAATACCCGCTGCAGTTAGAATGATTGCTCTCAGCCCATTGTCGATTACTTCTATGGCTGCATCTTTTGCAAATGGCGCGGGGACGAAGCTTAAGGCGACATCTGGCCGGTGCGCCTCCATTGCGTCTTCTACGTAGTCATATACTGGAATGCCGTATTCCGTGAAACCTCCTTTTCCTGGGGTGACTCCTGCAACGATATTCGTTCCAGAGTCCTTCATGATCCGTGATTGGAAAGAGCCTACTTTCCCGGTTATGCCTTGTACTAGCAAGCGAGTATGTTCGTCGATCAGAATGGCCACGATCACTCCTTAGCGTACGACACCGCGGTGCGAACGGCAGTTGGAAGGTCGTCCAAGGTTTCGATACCTACCTCACGCAGCAACTCTTTGCCCCGCTCTTCTGCTGTACCACACATCCGGACAACCAAAGGTAAGGAGGCTTCGGTTTGTTTGAGATAGGCAACGATACCCTCTGCGACCTCGTCCATTCTTGTGAGGCCACCAATAAGGCTGATCAAGAGCGACTTCGTTTGGTGATTGGCAAGAACGACCTCCATCGCGTCGCGCATGGTTTCTTTTCCACCAAAGGCTCCCAACTCACAGAAGTTCGCCGCTTGTCCTCCAGCTGCTTTGATCAAGTCAAGGGTCAACATGCCGGAGCCCGCGCCGTCGGAGATCATGCCCACAGTCCCATCAAGTTGGACGTAGGTGATGCCTTTTTCCTCCGCGAGTCGCTCAGCCTCGGGTCTCGCCTCTGCTACGAGAGGTGCCTGCTCCTTCAAGAACTCATCAAAACGCTCCCCTTGCCGAAAGCGGGCTTTGTCGTCAAGAAGAATCTTTGCGTCGAGAGCCATCAATCCAGTTGGAGTCAAAGCCAGCGGGTTGATCTCAACAAGGGTGGCATCGTAGTCCTGAAAGATATAAAACAGTTTACTAAAGAGCTCCACGAAAGCCTTCGTATGGGCCTCTGCACCGAGTCGTTTGGCGAGGAATCGAGGCAAGTAATTGGGAAGTCCTGGACACGGGGTGACGTGTTTTTTGATGATCCGCTGAGGACTTCGCTGTGCCACCTCTTCGATGTCCATCCCTCCGGCTGCACTGGCCATGACCATCGGCCGGTTAGCATGTTTATCGATGAGAAACGACAAATAAAGCTCCTTCTCTATAGCGACCTTCTCTTCGGCCAACACCGCCTT
>CAZMOL010000021.1:14594-21216 GCA_964568045.1 uncultured Thermotogae bacterium | reverse complement strand
CTAGCGCACGGATGCTGCAGCCCCACGTATCCTTGGGCAAATCCCAAACGATGTACGCTGCGCTGCTGTCGCACATCGCATTGCGGCAGAATCAGCAAGCAGACCCAGACATCCTACTACGACCGACTTAGACAGTACCGGGATGTGAATGCGATCCGGCGGCCACCTGTCGGGATCTGTCATCGAATTTGTCCGGGTGGCAAAAGTCCGTGTGTCAGTCAGGCGTGGCCACAACAAGGGCAATTTGCTAGACACGAACGGATTGAAAGGAGGTCCTTTCCACAGGCGACAGGCTTTTCAGCTTGGCTCGGTGCTGTTGCCTGGCACCGGCTCTGCCGGCGTGCGAATGAATTGGGAAAGAACGAACGACACAGCGGCGATGCCAACCCCCACCAGAAAGGGAGCTTGTGAGCCAAACAGAGCCCACACCGTGCCTCCTACCACTGGGACTACAATGGCCGCGATGTGGTTAATGGTCTGCTCCAACGAAAGATTGCTGGTGAGTTCCTCTTGCGATACGGCGATCTTTTGTAGATAGGTTGCCGTGGCCAGGTTGAACCCGAAGATGATGTTGTCGATTACAAACAGGCCAAACAGTATCGGGAGAATGTTCACGTAGGCGTATCCGAGGAAGACGAGGATCAGTGTTCCGAAGCCAACGGAGAGCATCAGCCTCTCACCTAGTCGGCCAACAAGTTTGCCGACGTATTGGTAAGCGAAGGTGTTTATCAAGCTATTGGCGAGAAACAGCAGCGCCGTCGTCTCGACGGAGATACCATGCTCTTTCACCAAAAGGAAGATGGCAAACGTGGTGAAGATGTGGCGGCGACTGCCCATTAAGAACGCGATGGTGTAGTAGAGCCAGTAGCGCCGCCGAAAGACAACCCGTCGTCGTTGGGGCAAACCCTCCGTGCCTTTCTCAAAGGGCAACAGCATCAGTCCCCCGAGTATCACAACACCCCCCACGACCATGAACAGCGTTCGATAGCCCAGCCGACCCGCCAGCAGGAAGACGATGCCGGTGGCCACCAGAGCGGCAATCGCACCCAGACTTCGCAATTGGCCGAGTGCCCTAGGTGCGTATTCTTTGTCCACGACCATCAACACTACGGCGTTGTTACTGGGGTAGAAGAAGTGGAAGCCCACGCTCATCACGACCGTACTAACGAGTAAGAACGGAACACTGGCCGCTTGGCCGGTGAGCATCATGCCGGCCCCAAGCAGGACGACGCTAAACGCCATGACGCGGACTTCGGAAAGAAAGAGGGCAAGGAAACCGAGGAGAAAACCCATCAGGCCCGGCAGTTCACGCACCGCTTGAACCCAGCCGATGGCTGCCGGCCCAATTCCGATCGTCTCCACGGCAAAGTTGTTGAACATCGCCTCCCACACGCGGTAGCCGAAGAAGAGCAAGAAGTTGGAGACGACGAGGTAAACAAACAGCCTCCGATTGGATTTCAGCATCTCGCGCATACGAGTGACGTACTCCCTTGTAGAACTTCGTGATCGGCTCAAACAGTGTCCCCACCCGGTGGGACTACCTGCAGACCGCAAGCTCACCGATCCTACTCGAAACTCGAGGCTCTTTCCATCGCGTAGATATCCCAAACTCTAAGACTTCCAACAAGTCTGGAGACATCTGCACTCATTCTCAGGTATTTCAGCAAGGATGTACAAAGTCAGTGTGTCCTTGGAAGTAGTTCAAGTCTTACCGCTCGTCGTGTAATAAACGCCAAAGAGCCAATTACAGCACAACATCCATCCTCCTGATAGAACCGTGCTTTTCCCAGAAATCTCTCTGTGGCTTTCCTGGTGACCCTCGGGGCAAAGCAGCACCGTAGACAACAAAGGGAAAGAGGCTCCTTTCGGAGCCTCTTCGGCAAAAAGGGCTACTGTTTACGCCTCTCTGGGAGTTCCTTCCTACGGGTCGCAGAAACCGATGCGAATTCGCAGACCAAAAGACCATCGCACACTTGGGTAGCACCAAGTCCAACCCGGGAAGCAGGAGCCAAAGACTGGCGGACAAGGAGGCGATGGCGTGTAGCAGGGTGGAGGGGTGTAGCTGGGAGTAGGCGGTGTATAGCATGTAGGCGGTGGGCAGCTGGCGGGCGGCTCGGTGATCGTGAATGACGCCCACGCAGTGGCCCAGGTTGGCTGACACGTTGGTTCGGAGCTGATTCCCATGATGTGGCCTTGAATCTCCTCGGGAGCAACCATTGGGAACGGGTCCCCGTAGGCGCTGGGAGCAGCGGTCAGTGGAGTCAAGCTGGCAAAGATCTGGATCTTCTCTACTCCGGCAGGATATTTCACCGTGTACTGGTACGAGGGATGGTCCGGGAGAATGTGCGTTCCTGCAGAGACAAAATTGCTCTGCGAGTAAGCATTGGGAAAGACAAGCCGGACAACCCCATCCGGCTGAATATCGTACAGGTAGATGTACGCCGGTTGGTTCACGTTGAAATACACACGCATTGTCTCGCCCACACCGTAGGCCGTTTTGTCAGTCCAGACGTTAATCGCAAGGGGTTGTGGCGTCGGAGTGGGGACAATGCCCAGCGGGCTTGGCGTACTCTGTGCGCCTACAAGTGTCGCCAGACCCAAAATCCCAATCAGAAAAAGCGTTAGCAAAGCAGACAGCCGAGTTTTCATGTGTACCACCTCACGCCATCTACACACACCTTGTCTCCAAGTTTCGTGTCCCACTTTCAGTGGCACTCGGATGGACAATGCCCATCGTCGGTGTTGCAGAGCTGCTTACGCAGGCCCAGGTGCCGACCAACCCCTTGCCACTCGGACAGAGCTTCCTCATTGTCTGGCCACAGCTCGTAGGACTGATCGCGTTGACTTCGATCTGCTTTGCCGCCTCGTACATCATCTTTATGCGCCGGGAGATCCGCGCGACGTAGCGGCAGACTACTATTCAGCGGATGAAAGGGACCTCGGAAGAGCCTCTCTGGCGTAACTTGCATCGGCGTGTTTTTATGGGAATACGATTCCGCTGAGGTGTGAGATCGAAGTAAAGAAATTCAAGTACTAGAATCGATCCCTCGTATTCACAGCTCGGTTTGCGTCGTCACAGAGAAGAAGAATTCTCATCTTGCGAGGTCAATCCCGTCGCAGCTCGGCTCTCAGCCAATCCAGATAAGTCCGACTCCCTGTTACCACAGGAAGTGCGAGGATTTCTGGCGTCTCGTATGTATGCAACTCGTTTATCGTCCGCTCTATCTCCTCATAGAGGTCTGACTTGCTCTTGATCAGACACAGCCACTCTTCTGCGGTCTCAATCTTATCCTGCCACCAATAGGAGCTCGTCATCGGCCCAACAATCTGGACACAAGCGGCTAGTCTTTTTTCCAGCAGGCTTCTGCCAATTCTCTCTGCCACCTCTCTGCTCTCCGCCGTTGTCACAACCTGTACGTAACCTGTCATCGGATCCACCCTACCTGCAAGCAATCTACAAAACGCAACACAAGGTTTTCTCTCCTCTCACCCTCAGGGAGTCTCCTCAGCCTTCCTGACAATTCCCGCGGCCTCTGTGAACCATTGTATTCATTATGCCTAGATTCTCCACTCTTTTGCGGATTCCCTTTGCTGTGTGCGAAATTACTATCGCGGATGCAGGCAATTGTTGGCCAAATCAGGCGTCCGAAAGCTAGTCGCCGAGCACCATGCAGAGCGCCCAATTCCTGGATTGGCTGCAGCTGTGTCGATGAGATCTTGACAGGCTATCTGCTCGCGCTTGCCAGCCTGGCTGCCATCAATCGCTTCGTTCGATCACACTGTACCGGAGTGGGATGCACTTCCCGCCCGGCACCGGCTTGACCACCGGTCATTGCGATGACCATGGCGTCGAGATCGTTCTCAGCCATACAGACCACATGTGTGGATACACTCGCCGCAGAGATGACGCGAAAGAACGCGCGCAAATGATACCTCAAGGGTTTACCCGCCTTTCTGGACGCGGCCATCCTTCAGGTTGCAGGGCACAAGGAGTGGATTTACTATGCGCAAGCCGATGTACAAGAAAGAAGCGCCAACCTACTTGAAGCACGTGCGTGCCTTCTCGCGGAACGCAAGACTCTTTCTCGCAAGTACGGTCTTCTTTGGTTTCATGTACGGCCTGTATTACCTGTTTTTCAATCTTTACACTCTCGGCCTTGGCTACGATCAGGAATTCCTTGGCGTACTTGCCAGCATTCCCTCTTTGGTCACCGCAATCGTCGCGATTCCTGTCGGTGTATTGTTACCTAGGATAGGCTATAAGCGGAGCCTTCTTATGGGGACTTTCTTTCAGATGCTCGCGCTCCTTGGCTGGGTCTTCCTCCCTGAAAAGGCAACCCTCATCCTCGCCAGCGCGCTGTTCGGACTGGGCTCGTCTCTCATCTGGATCAGCTCTTCGCCGTTCATGGTGGCTTCGAGCACACAAAGGGAGCGGACACACCTGTTCAGCATTCAGTTTGGACTGAACACCCTCGCTGGCGTGCTGGCAAGCCTCATCGGCGGCATCCTCCCCCGCGTGTTTGCATTTCTGTTTAGTCTCCCGTTGGAGGGTGCCGGCACCTACCGAGGAACACTGCTCGTCGCCGGGGCGCTGTGCGCCGTTTCTCTCCTTCCGCTTGCAGCAATCCGCAGCCGCTCCGCTGCGCGTAAGACAGACACCCAGGTAGGGGAGACGCATCGATATCGTCCCGTCATGGGAAAGCTGGTTTTCACTGAACTTACTATCTCCCTCGGAGCGGGGCTCCTTATGCCGTTTGTCAACGTCTTCTACAAGCTGCGCTTCTGCCTTCCCGACCACGTTCTGGGGGGGCTCTTCGCCGCCTCTTCATTGACGATGGGGCTTGCAGTCATGCTCGTCCCCCTCTGGGTTAAGCGAATGGGAAAGGTGAAAACGATTGTATTGACACAGGTGCTCTCTTTGCCGTTTCTTTTCCTGATGGGCTTTTCGCCGATCTTCGCCCTCTCCGCCGGCAGCTATCTGCTGCGCACTGCCCTGATGAACATGAGTGCCCCGGTGCTTACTGCCTTTGCAATGGGAATTGTCCCCGCAGCACTCAGGCCAATCACATCAAGCCTTTTGGTCCTCTCCTGGAACGGAGGCTGGGCCATCAGTGCGTATGCAAGTGGAAAACTCCAAGTGAGGACCGGTTTCTCACCGATTTTCCTCATTACCGGGTCGCTATACTTGCTCACCGCCCTGTTGACCTACCGCCTTTTTCACCGAACACGGGAAATAGAAGAAACAACGATCGCGGAAGCCGTCCACGTAGACGAGGAAATCAAGCCATGAATGCTTGGCTGAGGTTCAAAGCCGATCTTCCGGCCCCTGAAAGGCAAACACCGCATGCCTATGAGGGCTCGTCATCTTCCGTTGTCTGTAGAGTTCGGTAACGCCCGATTGTACGATACCGTTCGTACCTGGCAGCCAGCAATTCCTCGATCGACATTGCCGAGACTTCTCCTAGGTGGCGCAACAGACTCTCCTTTAAAGAAGCAGCCGTCTTCTCGGGTTGCTTATGCGCGCCGCCGGGGGGTTCAGGAACAACCTCGTCAATCACACCCAACTCAAGCAGGTGCGGCGCAGACAAGGTAAGAGCCGCTGCGGCCTCTTTTGTGCGCTCCTTTTCCTTCCATAGGATCGCGGCTGCTCCCTCGGGACTGATTACAGAGTAGATCGCGTTTTCGAGCATAATGACTCGGTCAGCTACACCAATCGCCAAGGCACCGCCGGATCCCCCTTCACCGATCACCGCCGCGACAATCGGAGCGCAGAGCACAACCATCGCTGATAGGTTCTCCGCGATAGCACCTCCGATATTCAGCTCTTCGGCCTCCAATCCAGGATAAGCGCCAGGAGTATCGATCAGACTGATTACAGGAAAGGAGAACCTCTCAGCCAGTGCCATCGTTCGTTTTGCCTTGCGGTATCCCTGTGGCCGAGTCATTCCAAAATAGCGCTCCTTGTTCTCCTCCGTCGTGCGCCCCTTCTGTTGGGTCAGAAGCGCTACTGGTTGACCCTCAAGTCGAGCGAGACCGGCGAGGAGGGCCCGATCGTCCCCTCCAAGGCGATCCCCGTGCAGTTCGTAGAAATCGGTAAAGATCTGTTGTATATAGTCCAACGAATACGGACGTTTAGGATGACGAGCGATCTTCACCCGTTCCCAATCACTGAGGTCGGCGTACAGCTCTTCCCTCAGCTTCTCAAGCTTCTTCTCTAACCGGGTGATCTCGTGGGAAAGATCCATCCCGTCTGTTTTGTTCAGCTCGCGTAGCTCCTGGATCTTCGCTTCCAGGAGGTCGAGCGTCTGTTCGTCACTCATTGCGCCTCCACGAAGAAACCGAGCACCTTGCCTAGTTCCTCGCGCAAGTCCTCCCGATTCACTACCCGATCGATCAATCCGTGCTCAAGGGCGAAGGCATCGGTCTGGTAATTGGAAGGAAGTTCCTCAGCGATCGTATTGCGAATCACCCGGCGTCCCGCAAACCCTATCATTGCCCCTTTTTCAGCGATGATGACGTCGCCCAAGCTGGCGATCGAGGCATACACCCCCGCGGTTGTGGGGTAGGTCATTACGGAGATATACGGAAGACGCTCCTGCGCAAGACGGTTGCGCACTGCCGA
>CAZMOL010000021.1:0-14494 GCA_964568045.1 uncultured Thermotogae bacterium | reverse complement strand
TCATTACGGAGATATACGGAAGACGCTCCTGCGCAAGACGGTTGCGCACTGCCGATGTCTTCGCCATCTGCAGAAGCGAGAAGATACCTTCCTGCAGGCGTGCTCCACCGGAAGAGGAGACAAGAACAAACGGGCAACGACGGGCGATTGCGTCCTCCATCCCATGGCAAATCTGCTCACCCATCACCGCTCCCATGCTTCCCCCAATGAAGCGGAAGTCCATCACGCCTAGCACCACTGGGACCCCACAGATGGTGGCACTGCTAATGATGATTGCATCGGCCAGTCCGGTCTCTTCCTGCGCCTCTTCAATCCGCTGTAAGTAGGGTTTTGAATCCTTGAAGGAAAGCGGGTCATCCGCCATGATCGGCTCGGAGATGTCTTCAAAGCTCCCCTCGTCGATCAGCGACTCGATCCGCTCTCGAGCGGTGAGGAAGAAATACTCCCCGCAGTGTGGGCAGATGTTGTTGTGCTCCCGCACCTTCCTCTTGAACACAAGCTCCCCACACGATTTACATCGCATCCAGAGGCTCTCGTCTGTTTCCTTGTCTAGCTTAACACGGAAATAGTGCTTCTCCTTGAAAATCGCCATTCTCTCATCCTCCCTGGCGTCGCTTGAACGGATTGAAGCGGACTCGTTTCTCCTCTTCTTTTACTCCCTTGAGGCTATCGGGGAGGACAGAACCGCTGGAGAGAACCATCGACAGCGCATCATCCACCGGGATGTCGAGGTAGGTCACCTTGTTCTTTGGCACGATTAGCATCATCCCGGATAGGGGATTCGGAGCAGTGGGTGCGTAGACAAGCAGGCACTCCTCTCCCATCTCATTCTGCAGTCGTCCCAGCTCTTCATTGGTAACCAGCCCGATAATGTTGATCCCGTCTTTCGGGTATTCAAACATGACGACCTTCTGGAAAGAGGAAGTATCCCGGCTGAGCAGAGCGTTCGTGAACTGCTTCAGGGTTGAGTACATCTTGCGCACGCCGGGAATGCTAAAGAAAATCCGCTCGAAGTAGTAGTGAAGAGTCTTTCCAAGAAAGTTGCGAGTAACTACACCGACCAACAGGATGAGGATCACGGTCATGTAGATTCCCATCCCTGGGATCCATATACCTAGGGCCTTCTGCACCATTACCCCAAACGGCGTGCTCCTCCCCACCAACCCATCGATGAGGTGGTAGAGAAACCATAGTACATAGACCGTCAAACCTACAGGGATGATCGCCAGCAGGCCACTCACGAAGGTGGCTCGAAGTCGACGCAAGAATCTCTTCACATGCTCCTCCATACCAGAGACATAACCTCGTTTGTCACCTTCCCGTATTATAGGGGTTCATGAGCAGGCATGCATACCGCAAAAGAACGATCATATGGATACTCGCTGGCCTGTTTCTCCTTTTTGGCCTTCTGTGCTGCCTCAAAATCACCTATCCCATACGCTACACAAAGGAGATCGACCATTGGGCGTCTGTGCACTCCCTTGATCCCTATTTAGTGGCTGCGGTGATCCGCGCCGAGAGTCGCTTTCGCCCGGGCGCACTTTCTCATGCAGGTGCAATGGGACTCATGCAGGTCATCCCCACAACGGGAGAGTGGATCGCTGAGAAACTGCAACTTGAGGATTTTACGGTGGAAGATCTGTACCAACCAGAAATCAATATCCGCTTTGGTACCTGGTATTTACGATACCTCCTTGATCAGCTCGACGAGGACATCAAATCTGCACTAGTCGCCTACAACGCGGGCCTTTCCAATCTGCTTCGCTGGCAATCTAAAGGAGGAACGCTCTTCCCTGAAACCAGAGTCTACGTATCTCGTGTAATGCGTGGCTGGTCCACCTACCGTGTCCTCTACCGCCTGCCCTTTCTCAGCCATTTACTGATGGCCCTGCCTATCTAGCATTGCAGGAAACCCGCTCTTTGGCTAGTATTTCGAAACCATATACGCGATCCATCTTATGAGGAGGGTTAACTGTGTCAGATCCGATTACGTGGGTCAGGAAGGACCCACACAAGGAGAACGTCTTCTGGCCGACTGAAACGATGAAGGAGCATGCGTGGGTCTCGAATGAGTCGATCTACGCTGAAGCGATGGCCGATCCAGAGAAATTCTGGGCCGAACGTGCCGAGGAACTTCACTGGTTCAAACGCTGGGAGGAGGTCTACGAATTTAAACCACAAGCCTACAAATGGTTTCTGGGCGGCAAGATCAATCTCTCTTACAACAGTCTCGATCGCCACATTGAGGAGGGCCGCGGCAATCACATTGCGCTGATTTGGGAGCCGGAGCCAGTAGACGAAGAGGCCGTCAGGCTCACGTACACGGAGCTGCATCAACGCGTATGCAAACTGAGCAACGTCCTTAAAGATCTTGGTGTGCAGAAAGGCGATCGTGTGGGAATCTATCTGCCGATGATTCCGGAGGCAGTCGTCGCTATGCAGGCCTGTGCTCGAATTGGAGCCCCGCACGGCGTCATCTTCTCCGCGTTCAGTCCCGACTCGCTGCGCGACCGGTTGATTGATGGTGGTGCCAAGGTACTGATCACGGCCGACGGATATTACCGGCGCGGCAAAAAGATTGATCTAAAGAGCAACGCCGATGCTGGCATCGAGGGAACCCCGGTGGAGAGAGTCGTCGTCGTCAAGCGGCTCGATGGATCCGCTTCGATGATGGAGGACCGCGATCTCTGGTATCACGATCTGATGGCAACCGCTTCGGAGAATTGTCCAGCTGAAGAGATGGACGCCGAAGACCTCTCCTTCCTCCTCTATACGTCAGGAACAACCGGGAAACCCAAGGGAATTATGCACACTACGGGAGGGTACGCTGTCCAGGCGTACACCACGGCAAAATGGAACTTCGATCTCCACGAGAGAGACATCTACTGGTGTACTGCAGATGTTGGTTGGATCACCGGTCACACCTACATCAATTACGGCCCGTTGATGAACGGCGTAGCGACTGTGATCTACGAAGGTTCGCCGGATGCGCCAGACTTCGGCCGCATGTGGGCGATCATCGAAAAGCACAAGATCACGCAGCTGTATACCGCGCCAACCGCGATCCGCATGTTCATCAAGTGGGGAGACGAGTGGCCAGCGAAGTACGACCTATCATCTCTTCGACTCTTGGGAACGGTCGGTGAGCCGATCAACGTCGATGCCTGGATGTGGTATTTCGAGAAAATCGGGGGAGGGCGCTGTCCGATTATCGATACGTGGTGGCAGACCGAGACCGGCGCGAACATGGTGAACAGCCTGCCGGGCATCGGGCCGTTTGTCCCCACGATCGCCGGCAGACCGTTCCCCGGCGTCATCGGCGACATCTTCGACGCTGGCGGAACCCCTGCACCCCCTGGAGAAGGCGGGTACCTAGCAATCAACAACCCATTCCCACCGGCACTGACCCGTGGCATCTACGGCGACATGGAACGGTTCAAGATTCAGTATTTCACCGACTACGGTGACGACCACTACTACACAAGCGACGGGGCGCGGAAAGACGAATTGGGAAACATTCGCATAACCGGCCGAGTCGACGACGTGATGAACGTTGCCGGCCATCGCCTCGCCACAGCCGAGGTAGAGAGCGCCCTTGCCCAAAACGAGAAAACAAGTGAAGTCGCGGTTGTTTCACGTCCGCACGACGTCAAGGGCGAGGTTCCCGTGGCCTTCGTCGTGTTGAAAGCGGGCGTCGAGCACTCAGACGAGATCCGCAAGGAACTGATGAACACGGTCAATACCATCATCGGCCCAACGGGACGCCCCGATGAGATCATCTTCACCGAGAACGTACCAAAGACGCGCAGCGGAAAGATCATGCGCCGCGTGCTGAAGGCGCTAGTTCGAAACGAACCAGTAGGAGACTTGACCACACTGCAGAACCCCGAAAGCGTCGATCGTTTAAAGAGACTCGTCGGATATAGCGGCTGAGGAGGTCGATTTGGGCAGTCAGAATACGAATGGGCTTGCCAATCCCGGTGCCCTAGGTCTGGGAGGGTTTGCTCTGTCCACGTTCATACTAAACACCGTCAATGCCGGATTGGTTGATGCGGCAACGTTGGGAGTTGTGATGCCAATCGCAATGTTCTACGGAGGTGTGGCTCAATTCGCAGCTGGAATGTGGGAGGTGCAACGAGGAGACACCTTCGCTGCGACGTGTTTCTCCTCTTTTGGAGCATTCTGGATGGGGCTTGCCGTGTTTTTCTTCTTCAGGCTCGCCGGCGTCCAAGCGTTCGTCGCCGTCCCGCCGGCGGGGATCGCTGTAGTGTTGATTGCGTGGGGAATCTTCACCGGTTACGCCACAATCGCATCTCTCAAACTTCCGAGGGCAGTAACGTGGGTGTTCATCACTCTAACAATCCTGTTTGTCCTGCTCGCCATCGGAGAGTTTAACCCCATCGTACACACGATCGCTGGCTACGAAGGAATCCTCTGTTCCCTAATTGCCTGGTACGCCTCAGCAGGGATTCTCATCAATAGCGCGCACGGCCGGACGGTGCTCCCTTTGGGCGAGCGAAAGTAGCTTCCTTCCTACGAAAAAGACGGAAATACACTATCACCCCGCGCCAACTGCGTGGGGTGATTGCATTGGAGACTACGAATAGCCAGAGAATGAGATGGTCGTCTGGTCTTGCCCATCTCCTTGTATTGAGGAGTACCGGTCCTCCGTCCCCGAAGAGGGACGTGAGATTGTGGTTCTTTCCCAACCGCTCTCATATTCAAGAGAGGCACCGATCCACTCCAGGAGTGAAGTGGCTACCAAGAGCAAGGCCATGATTGTACCAGATGCCTTCAGTATCTCCGGCTTGCCCAGCAGAGTTCTTGGTTCAATGAGATCGTGTGACGATTGAAACCTCTCCACGCACAGCGGGTATATGCGATGTAAGAAAATCACACCTCCTTGATGCCGTGCGATGCCGCTTCTCCAAGGAGGACGGGGCCTACCAGGCCCCGTCCTCTTGTTGTGGTTGTCGGCCACGAGGTAACGGTTGAGGATAACAAGTTAAAGCAATCCTGGTAGGAAGCCGCCCAATTGCATTCGCAATGGGTTGAGCCATCCGGAGTACCACTGACACTTACGGCATCGCGGTTGGCTTCGTCCTCGCGGTGTGTTATAGTTCCCAACTGCGACCTACAACCAAAAGAAGGAGGAGTCAATGGCAAATCCAACAGTGGATAGCGATCTCTGTGTGAGTTGCGGAGTGTGCACGGAGGTCTGTCCTGAGGTATTTGAGTTGGGAGCGGACGACCAAGCGCAGGTTAAAGCAGACGCCGACGCAACCGCCGCCTGCATCCAAGAAGCTATCGATCAGTGCCCGGTAGGCGCGATCAGCGCCTGAGAGATCGCCGCAGAGAGCAGTAGAACTCGCTTTCTGCGGTGACTTTTTTCGTTCGCTATTCGGGGACCGATGAAAGAGCGACCCCATTGACCAACGGAAAACCCGCATTGTAGTTGAGGTATTGTCTAGCTGTCGCTCACGTGGTAGGATAGGGCGGTGAGTTCGTGTGAAAGGTAAGAAGATGGGCCTCGTGCTTGGAAGCGGAGGGGCACGAGGATCGGCACACGTGGGAGTGTTAAAAACCCTCGAAGAACACGGGATCCAGCCGGATGTGATTGTGGGTTCCAGTATGGGGGCCGAGGTAGGCGGGACCTACGCTGCCGGAGTTAGTGTGGAAGACATGGCAGCCATCTGGCGATCGGCGCACTTCGGCACCGTGGTAAGAAACTTTCTACCAACCATTCCCTGGTCCGGATGGTGCTCTGGCAGGGAAAAGATGCGTTTTCTCCGCCAGCTGATCGGAGAGATTACCATCGAAGAGCTTCCCATCACCTACGCTGCTGTGGCGACCGACCTTGAGAGTGGGCTCCCTTATTCCATAACAGAAGGATCTCTCGCCCGAGCGATCCGGGCAAGCATATCAGTTCCCGGCTTGCTTACCCCTGTTTGGATCGACGGCCATCTGCTGATCGATGGTGGGGTCTCCAACCCTGTACCGGTCGACGTGGCCCGTCAGCTTGGGGCCGAGGTGGTTGTCGCTGTAGACGTACTGGTTCGTCCAGAAGAGGTAAGGCTTTCCGGGATCCCAATCCCGGAGTATCGAGAGAGAATCCTTGGAATCATCCGAAGAATGGACGCTACAGCAGCAGCCGATGGAGCAGCACGTCGTTTCTACCCAAGCGTCTTTTCTGTTCTCTTCCAGATGTCAACCGTTTTTCAAAAGCGCGTCAGCGACCTATCTCTTCGGGTACATCCTCCCGACGTACTCATTCAACCGGACTTCTCCCCCAATCCCCCCTGCTACAGTGATGTAAAAAGCGGGATCGAGGCCGGGGAGGCGGCAACGCGCCAAATGCTGCCCCGGATACTTGAGGCCCTTAACTCAGGGTGATCAATCACCCATCAGAATGAAGACTGCGGAATAGGCCCGCAGCTGATCCTACTAGTAGCAGCCTCAGCGATCCTCGGTATCGGCTCTACAATATCAGCGTAACTCCTCACTTCTTGCCGATTTGTCACTTCCACAACCCACAAAGGGCCGTGACCACGCGGCAACTTCGTCCCACTGGCAGTTCATCGTGATCGGTGACAACGCTTGAATCCTAGGCCGCTCCATGGGCTAGCGGCTTGACTTCTCGCTGAAAAACCCTGAAAGTAATCGCCTGGGGAGACCGTGCAAGCATGAAGGAAAGACCTATCGAAGAGCTGGCAAGCAAGCTCCGTCTAAAGATCGCTCCAGATATACTGGAACAAGCGTTTCTGCACAGCTCATACGTAAACGAACGGGGAGATCCGCGGGGATCGAACGAGCGCCTGGAGTTCTTGGGCGATGCGGTGATCGACCTTGCCGTGACAGACTACCTGTATAAGCAGTATCCGGATGCAGACGAGGGGCGCCTCACCAAGGCAAAATCGGTCGCCGTTAGTCGGCCCATCCTGTCTGAGAAGGCGGAAAAGCTGGGGCTGGCCGCCTACCTCCGTCTGGGGAAGGGAGAGGAGGCAAACGACGGCCGCAAACGCACCTCCAATCTGGGAAACGCCTTTGAGGCCTTGATCGCGGTGATTTTCCTCAATCGTGGTTATCCGTACTCGGCGAAGTTCATCCTTCGACATCTGAAGGAGGACATCGAGCGGTTCTTGGCCGAACAGTCAGCAACCGGTGACTACAAGAGCCTATTACAGGAAACCGCACAACGCCTGTTTGACTGCCGACCGGCGTACTCCATCACTGAAGAAACTGGCAGGGAACACCGCAAGGAGTTCGTGGTCACCGTCTCTGTGGCTGGACATCGTGGAGTCGGCCGTGGCCGCAGCAAAAAGGAGGCCGAACAAGCGGCAGCAAAACAGCTATACTTGATGCTGGAGGAATTCTAAACACGCGCCCGTAGCTCAGTTGGATAGAGCAGCGGTTTCCTAAACCGCAGGCCGGAGGTTCGAGTCCTCTCGGGCGTACCAGATAGCTCCTCATTCAGACGACCTCCTGCTTGACTCTTTCGGGGTCGTGGTCTATGTTTTGACACCGAGTTCAAACGTGACCAAGAGGGTTCGGGGTACGGTGAAATCAGGCGTACTGCCCGCTGAATAAGGTGTGATGCTTCCATGAGCAAGTTCAAAGGTGTAATTCCACCAGTAGTAACCGCGTTTGATGTTGACAGGAGCCTCAATCTTGACAAGACAAAGGCGTTCATCCGCCATCTGGTTGGCAAGGGCGTCCACGGCATCTTCGTTGCCGGAAGCACGGGGGAATACACGCTGCTCTCGCTGCAGGAACGAAAAGAGCTGATCGCGGCTGGCGTCGAGGCGGTCGATGGGCAAGTGCCGCTGTTGGCTGGCACTGGCCACAACAGCACCCGTATCGCCATTGAGTTGTCCCAATCCGCGGAAAAAGCGGGGGCCGATGCGGTAATCGTTTCTCTGCCTCATTATCCCCGACCGACCGAAGACGGATTGTACGAGCACTACAAGCGAATCGGTGAAGCCGTTTCCATTCCCCTGTTCGTCTACAACTGGCCGGATGCGATGGGTTATAGCATCTCTCCCCAGCTTGTCGCGCGGCTTGGTAACGAAGGCCTCATCGCTGGGATCAAGGATTCGCATCAGAACCTGGATCACCCCGCGGAGATCTTCCGCCTGACCGCAGGGAAGATCACCGTGTTCGCCGGATGGGCGAGTAAACTCCTACCGGCGCTCTCGTTGGGCCTCCACGGCATTATCGCCACAGCTGCAAACGCAATTCCTGAAGAAGTAGTCGCCATCTACGATCTCTTCCAAACGGGGGATCTGGAGAAGGCACGGGATATGCACTACAGAATTCTGCCGTTCATCAACGCAATGGAGCTACACCCAGACGCCATCAAGCAAGCGGTCAGGCTGCTCGGGCACGATGTCGGGCCGTCGCGACTGCCCGTCGAAGAGGCACCGACAGTAGTCACCGCAGCGTTGAAAGAAAGCCTGCGCGGATTGGGAAAGCTTCGTTAGTTAGTCAGCTTCGTAAGTCACGAAACCCAGCGGCTATCTCTCAGGTCCACTTAAAGAACTAACGAACAAGAATCCACTAGTCCCTTCCCGGGTATAAGTGACACCGGACATGATGCGCATCTGTCTCTGCAGTCATCATTGGGTCAATTTGAGAACATATGTCCATCCTGGCCGGACAGCGTGGGTGAAAGCTACAGCCAGGAGGAACATTCACAGGACTAGGCACTTCTCCCGTTGATGTCACTTTCTTGGGCTTCAATGCTTCTTCTTCGTCTGTCACCACTGGTATGGAGGAAAGCAACATCTGGGTATAGGGATGAAGAGGTTCTGCAAAGAACTCAGCTGTCGGAGCCATTTCGCAGATCTTACCAAGGTACATAATCGCGACTCTTGTGGCCACATTCCGCATCAGACTCAGATCGTGGGTGATGAAAAGGTACGGAAGATTAAACTCGTTGTGAAGAGCTAGCAACAGAGAGATGATCTTCCCTTGCACTGACACGTCCAACGCGGAGGTCGGCTCATCCAAGATGAGAAAAGACGGCTCAGTTGCTAACGCACGTGCAATTGCCACTCTCTGTTTTTGTCCGCCGCTCAAAGCAGACGGATACTTCTGCATGTAGACACCAGGTAATCCAACTACAGAAAGCAATTCTCTTATTCTGCTTCTTCTCTCCTTTCCCCCATCGATGCCATGTACTCTCAACGGGAGTTCGAGGGTCTGTTCGATGGTCCTTCTTGGGTTCAGCGAAGAGCCCGGGTCCTGAAAGACAATTTGCATTTTCTTCTTGAATCCCTTCAGTTCCCCCCTATTTATTCTAGTAATGTCTTTTCCCAAGAATGAGATTTTTCCAGCTGTGGGCCTGTATATCCGCACCAATGTATAGCCGAGGGTGGACTTCCCCGAACCGGATTCGCCCACAAGACCGAGGATGTCCTCCCGGTGGATAGAGAAAGTTACTCCGTCTACCGCTTTGACATAGCCACCCTTCCGCTGAAATGTCCCTCTTGGAAGAGAAAAGTATTTTTTCACCTGTTCCAAGACAAGCATGGCCTCGCCTAGGTCTGTCATTGTCGGTAAAGAAAACAAGCGACTTTGTGCTCCTCTTCTATCACAAAGTCCGGGGGCTTCTCTTCACAGATCGCCATCGCGTACTTGCATCTCGGTCGGAATCTACACCCCTTGGGTGGATCGCTGTAGTCAGGAATCATGCCCTCAATGCCTGGCGATATGCCCCCACCTGTTAATTTTGGTACCGACTTAATCAATCCTTGAGTGTATGGATGCTTGCGTTCGGAGAAGAGGTGCTTCGTACGAGCGACCTCTGCTAGCTGCCCCGCATACATCACGTAGGTTCTATCTGTCAATTCTCTGACGACTCCTAGATTGTGGGTTATGATGACAATCGTCAATTGTCTTTTGTCAACGAGTTCCTTCATCAGACGCAAGATTTGGTCCTGAATCGTGACATCCAACGCTGTACTCGGTTCGTCTGCAATGAGGAGTTCTGGCTCGGTAACCAGAGCCATTGCGATCAAGATTCGTTGCTGCATTCCCCCACTTAGCTGAATGGGATAGCTATTCATATTCCGCTCAGGATCAGGCAACCCAACTTCGTTGAGGGCATTTAGGGCAAGATTCCTCCTCTTTTTCGCATCTGCGGTCTGTCCTCTTGAACTCGCGGAATGCTTGATGACATCCGCAAGTTGAGTTCCAACCTTGAAAACAGGATTAAGAGATGCAGACGGGTCTTGGGGGATGAGCGATATTCTGCTCCGGATGTTTTTCAGCGCTTTGGGAGTAACGGTTAGGAGATTCTCCCCTAGAAAGCACATCTCCCCACTCGAAATTCTCCCAGGAGGCATGGGCAATATCCCCAGTACAGCCTGCATTGTAATTGACTTTCCACATCCTGTTTCACCTACGATCCCTACTTTCTCGCCTTTTGCCACAACGAGGCTACAGCCATCAAGGACCTTGAAGGTTCCCTCATACATGTCAAAGTCTATCCTCAGATCTCTTACTTCGAGAATGGGGCAGGGCATCAGCAGTTACACCTCTTCTGCGGTGAGCAAATCCCGTAGTCCATCTCCAAGGAGATTGAAGGCCAACACGACGATTAGGATCGCAATGGCTGGGAAGACCGCTGTCCACCACTGGTCTGGCAAGTACTTCATTCCATCGGCGACCATCGTACCTAGCCCAGGCTTGGGGGGCTGAACACCGAGACCAACAAAGCTCAACGCGGCACCGAGCAAGATGACCCAACCTACGTCCAAGCTCATTTTGGTAAAGATTGGGGAAATGCAATTGGGAAGAATCTCACGCAGAAGGATGTGACCTTTTCCTGCTCCGATTACATCGGCCGCCTGCACAAAGAATTCATTCCGCAAGGACGACGTGATGCCATAGACCAGCCGGCAGTACCAAGGCCACCACATCAACGAGACAGCAATCATAGAATTGAATAGATTCGGAGTCAACACTGAGGCGATGGCAAGTGCCAGCACCAAAGGCGGAATGGAAAGGAAAATGTCAGTAATGCGCATGATTACCGTATCGATCCACTTTCCTTTCAAGTATCCAGCAATCAAACCCAGAACAACTCCTGGAGGTACAACAAGGGCCAAGACAATCACAGCCATCACCAATGAAAACCTATACCCGAACAATATTCGGCTCAAAACGTCCCTGCCAACTACGTCTGTTCCGAAAGGATGCTTCCAACTGGGCGGTTGACTGGCCTCCGCGAAGTCCACAAATTTGCCAGCATGCTTGGGATACGGAGCAATGTAGGGAGCAAATACGGCGAGGAAGATAATCAAAAGTACCGCAGTCAAACCCATAATGGAAAGAGGATTCCGCGAGAATTTGTGCCACCCTTTTCCAATCTTTTCTCGGTTTCTTGCAAGGAAGCCTCTGTATTCATTCTCTTCCATGCTCAAGACATCCCACTCCTTCCCCGCAAGCGAATTCGAGGGTCGAGATAGGCAACGACAATGTCGACGATGATGTTGACCGTTATGAAGATGACGCCAATCACTAACACAACTGCAGTAATGGCATTGAGATCCTTTTGTATCATTGCCTGAATTCCGTATCGAGATAGCCCTGGCCAGCCGAAGACGCCTTCGACAAGAAACGCATTGCCGAGCAAAGCCGCGAAATCCAGCCCCATGATTGAGACCGTCGGGATGAGCGACGGCTTAAGAAGATACTTGAGATTGATCACTCTGTCCGGAATGCCTTGAACCTTCTCAACCGCAATATAGGGCTTCAACATATTATCGGTCATGCTCGACCTCGTAATGCGGATCTCTTGCGCCAAGGGCCCCAGAGCCAACGCCGTCGCGGGCATCAAGAGGTGCTTCAATGCATCAAGAAAAGCAACGAAGTTTCCTGTAATGAGACTGTCGATCGTAATCATGCCCGTCATTACAGGAGGAGATGTTATCGTGCTTTCAAGCCGTCCCAATGTGGGAAGGATCTTAAATAGATATCCGAAGAGCAAGAGAAAGAATATCGCAAATACAAAGGCTGGTGTGGCTACCCCCACATAGGTTCCGACACGAAGGACGTTATCAATCCACGTATCGTGATATCGGGCCGAGATGGCGCCAAGTAATACACCAAAAACGCCCATGATCAGACCAGAAAACAGGACGAGCTCCATCGTGGCCGGAAGGAATGTTTTCACATCGATGGCAACGTCGCGACGAGTGTACAGCGATTGGCCGAAGCTGCCATGAAGAGTGTCTACGAGCCAGTAGTAGTACTGAACATAGAGTGGTTCATCCAGATGCATCCATTCCCGCCACCTCTGTACCACATCCGCAGGAGCTCGCGGTCCTAGCGCCAATCGAGCAGGATCACCCGGCATCACTCGCGCAATGAAGAAGATAAGGATCGAGAGTCCCACCAAGATCACGAGCGACTGTGCTAATCGTCGCACAAGATAGGTTGAGAACGCCATGAATCACCCTTTGATCACAGAGGGGCGGGAGCGTGTACCCCTCTCCCGCCCCAGTAGAGTTTTCCCGGATTGCCCTCAACTTCCTTCACATTGGTACCACTACGGTATTCGGTCGGGGAATACTTCGATGAAGCGACAATCGTTATTGTATCCCATGACAGGAATAGGCTTTTCAAGCTGTGGCCACTCGACGTATGCTGCCTGATAGGCGTGTTTCTCGAACAGCTCAAACAGGAAAATTGTAGGAGCAAGTTCCACTGCTATTTCCTGAATCAGCCCATATTTCCTGTATCTTTCCTCTATATCCACTGTTGCCAACGCATCATTGATCAACTGGTCGAATACGTGGCTGTCAACCCACTCAGCCTGTTCCCACGTACCGGCGGTCTTCGAGTGATACTTGGATTCGATCATCGATCCCGCTTCAGGATAGTGGGGGGCAACGTTGATTGGCATAACATGAGGATTCTCGTCCGGGTCTGCTACAACTTCGACGATCTTTCCCCAGGGCATCTTGACCAGTTCGACGTTGACGCCGATTTCGTTCGCATTCGCCTGGAACAAGAGTCCCACTTTTTCCAGGGCCGGGACGTCGACATTGATGGCGAAAATGACTGTTGCTTCATCAAGTTGATCGTAGTACTTGGACTTCTGGAGTTCCTCTCTTGCCTTGTCGAGGTTTTGGTGGTACTGGAAAAGGCCTTCCTTATAGCCGCCAGTTACATGTGCAACAGGCCCGTGTGCCTGCGTTGTCTCGGGGAAGATGGTAGTGATGATCTGGTCGTAGTCCAACACCCAGGAGAGGGCTTTCCTGAAGTGAATGTCATCGGTCGGCGGTCTCTTGTTGTTAAGCATGAGGTAGTAGACGTTGCCATTCACCCACTGGGCGATGTCAACTCCCTCTATCCTGGCCATCGATTGGTAGGACTCTTCGGGCTGCCAGGCATCCGTGATCTCAAGCTCCCTTCTGGTTATCATCGTCACGATTGTGACTGGGTCTGGAGAGCGCAAGAACTTGACCTCATCAGCCGCGTTTGGAGCAACCTCTCCCCAGTACTCGGGGAACCTCTCCATTAGCAGATATTCCTCAAACGGAAACTCCTTCACCATGTAGGCCCCTGATCCCGCGTCGTGGCTGAGCAGGTATTCCTTCCCGTAGTCTCCAAAATCACCATAGGGGCCAGGTTTGGTGTTGGCCATGACCACGTCCTCGTTCATCAGGTAGAACCTGATCAGCGAAGCGAGAAAAGGGCCATAGGGCTGCTTCAGGACTAGCTGAACAGTATACTTGTCAAGCACCTTCGCGCTGTCAACCTTGCCTCGGTAGAGATAAGCGTATCCTTCACCGATCTCTAGAAGCCTGTCCATCGTGAATTTGACGTCTTCGGCTGTCAGCTCGCTGCCGTCATGAAACTTGATGCCTTTCCTTAACTTGAAGGTGTACGTGAGGTTGTCGGTGGATATTTCCCAACTCTCAGCTGCATGTGGTACAACGTCGCCTTCAGGCGTGGGGTAGACCAATGAGTCATACAAGTTAATGACCGCTGAGGAGCTTGAGAAGTCCGATGCAACCGCCGGATCAATAAACGTTGTCCAAGAGAATCCGATTCTTAAAATAGAATTTCCCTGTGCTAATCCGGTTGTGGTTAAACCGAATAGCAACCCGCTTATCACAACCGCGAGGCACAAGAATCTTGCCTTTGTTCTCATTGTTTATCCCTCCCTGGTTTTTCGTCTCTGCCTTGTTCGAGCTGTCTTCCCACTTTCCAAATAAGTCAGGTCATCACCCCCTTGGATGTGGAGTAGGCGTTAAGGTTCAACTCAATTGACTCCTTGTCCCTACAGTTATTGACTCAGCACGCCTTGTATCTACTGGCCTTGCTGGATTGTCCGAGTTTCCTAACCGCGTCTTCGTCTTTAGTGTTCTGCAAAAGCCCTTGTTTCCTTCTCAACCCTTGCCCAATTTTTGAGCAAGCTCGACAAGTTCTGGATGCACCACTTTCCCTTCGTCCAGCAGTTGTACGCCGTCCAGCCACGCCG
>CAZMOL010000020.1:13952-21435 GCA_964568045.1 uncultured Thermotogae bacterium | reverse complement strand
CCGCCCCACCGCTCTTTTCTCGTCGCGGTACGCCTCGGATGGAGGCCGAAGCAGCGTCCCTTCATGGACATGGCGATGCTGTCCACGCGCATTAGCCCCGAAACCAGGACTGGAACAAAGGTATACCGGACCGCGCGCTGCAGACCCGCGAGGTTCCTCACCGAGGTCCGTATCCCCCGTATACGCTGCGCCTCCCGCACGGTGCGCAGTTCACGCCGAAAGAAGGGGACAAAGCGAAGCGCGAGGATGAAGACAAAACCGTAGCGATAGGGAATGCCGAGCCGGATCAGAGTGTGTGCGAGACGGTCCGGATCGGTGACGAGAACGAACAGGAAGCTTGAGGTGAGAATGACCAAGAAGCGCAGGGCCATCTGCGCACCAGCAAGTAGGCCCTGATCAGTGATCGGAACACCGAGGGAGAAAAGCGCAGTCCCCTCCCTGTTTGACAGAGCCTGAGCGATGAGCAAGACAAGGGCGAAGATCACCACGAAACGGATGTTACGCAGAAACGTTCCCAGCGGCTCTCCGGAAATAGTGGCAAGAGCAAACACCAGCGCCAACGCGCCAATCTTGACTAGCACCCCAGGGCAGGCCAGAACCGCCACGAGGAACCCCGAGAGCACCAGAACGTTCCCCGCAGGGCTTGCCCGGTGAAGGCCCCTTGTCCCAACTCGGTATGCCAGCCGGGTAATCATGTGTCCTTGCCTTCCCAATACCCGGGCGTAAACGCCGTTTGACCTCGAAGCGTCAGTTCGGAGAACACAGTATTTGGATCCCCGACGATTGCGTCCTTCCCGAGGTACAGCACACGATCGCACAGGGAGGCCACCAATGGGACGTCGTGTGAAACGAGGACGGTCGCCGCGCCCCGCTCGCGAGCAGCGAGAATCTGAGCGATGATCCAGGCCGCGTTGTGTCTATCCTGACCGATGAACGGTTCGTCGAGCAGTAGGATGTCCGGGGTACGCCGCAACGTTGTGGCAATGGTGAGCCGACGCTGTTCCCCAAGACTCAACGAGAAGGGTGCGATCTTCGCAAGCCCAGCGAGCCGCGCCGCACCCAACGCGCGCTCAAACGCATCCGGCGACATCGGGCCATCGATCGCAAACTCCTGTTGCACGGTCCGCTCGAAGATCTGCTGATGCGGATGCTGAAAGACCATGCCAATGGTCGCCGCCTCGGACCGCACGATACGTCCTCCGCTGGGTTTTTCCAACCCCGCGATCAACCGAAGCAACGTGGTCTTTCCACCACCGTTCGGTCCGATAACACCAAGCATCTCTCCCAGGCAGAGCTCAATCGACAATCGTTCGATCAAAGACGACGATTCGTATCCAAAGGAGACTTCTTCCAGACGGAAGCCCATTCCAGTGAGCCGGGATACCGGCGGTGGACGATGTTCCCAGTGAGCACGAAGTCCCAATGCAACGAGATCCTCGTGCCGACGCGTCGGCCGCCGCAGGACGATTCGCCCGCGATCCATCACCAGCAGCCGCGGCCCCAGCGGGAGCAGCGGTCCAAGACGATGCTCTACCACGATCAGTGTTCGACCTTCTCGCTTGCGGAGTGCATCGAGCAGGTCGAAGACCGCCTTCGCACCCTGCGGATCGAGATTGGCCGTCGGTTCATCGAGGAGAATGACCTCCGGTTGCATCGCCAGGATGGCGGCCACTGCCAACCGTTGTTTCTCCCCGCCCGAAAGAGTGGTCGTGGTACGCTCGACGAGGTGTGCGATGCCAACGGCATCGAGCGCCGCTTCCACCCGCCGTCCCACTTCTTCAGGTGCAAGGCACAGGTTCTCCGGCCCGAACGCCACTTCCTGCCACACATTCAAGGTGCAAATCTGTGCGTCCGGATCCTGCTGCACCAGACCAATCCGGGTCGCCAATTGCGCCGGATCGGTCTCCCACACCGACCGATCATCGATGCGGATCGCCCCGGACACGCGAGCGGGAAGCATCTCTGGAATAAAACCGGCCAGAACGCGGCAGAGGGTCGATTTGCCGCAGCCGGACGGTCCCGTGATCGCCACCACCTCACCGCGCTCGATTTGTTCGGACAGATCAACGAGTGCCGGTTGCTGCCGGTCCGGGAAGCCCACGGTGAGGTTCTCGATCTCGATCAGTGGCCGGCTACTGGATGACAAGACTCGTCACCCGCCTGACCCAATGCGCTCCATCGTACGCTGCCGCGATCAGCCGCAGCCGTCCGTCATCGAGAGACAAAATAAGCGCTTCGTCGTTGAGCACCGAAGCGAGCTCAAAACGAGCCTCGTATCCGTCTTCCGCAATGACGCGCAGGGCTGTGGCGTCGTCCTTCGGCTGAGCGTAGTCGAGAATCTCTCGCAACGGAATCCCGGTGTACTCGCGCGGGGGAACGTAGCTTACGCTACCGCGAAGCTCAGCCGTGATCGTAACCGCCCGATCGCTCCACTCCCCATAACGCAAGGTAAACGGCGCCAACACCGCTCCTTGGACCCTGGCGGCATCCGGGGCCGCAAACGGGTCGTAGATTGCGATGTAGTAGTAAGCGCCGCCAGCGAGGATACCGATCACGACCGCCAGGGTCACCAGGTGTTTGCGCAAGACAACGTGACGCTTTGTCGGCAGCAGCGGCGTATTTACCACAAGTCGCGTCGCAACCAGAAGCCGACGCAGGTCCCATGCCAAGTACCCGCCGAAGAACACCCCCGACACAAACGACAAGCCAGCCATTACGAGAATGAACGAGAGCGACACCCCGGAAAAGTAGATCACCTGAAAGAGGAAGACGTTCGAAGCCGAAGCGACGCCACCGGCGAGCATCATCACTGTCAGGGACTGCCGGCGGGAGATCCCCATCCCGACATCCACCAGGAGACCTTCCACCAGGGAAACGAAGACGATCACCACGCCGTGGGTACCGCCGGCCAGAAACTCCACCATTCCCTTGGTCAGGCCGGTTAGTGTCCCTGACCCAAAGCGACCGGTCAGGCTACGGGCCAACAGCGGCCACACGACATGCAGCCCGGCGATCAGCTGCCCGGCGCCGAACGGAACGCCGAACAACCGGTTGATCAGGTTGCCGATGTAGCCGATGTAGGCGGAGAGCACCCCCCCAACCGCGGCGAGCAGTGCCACAAGGACGATTCCCCGTACGTCGAGGAAGTGCTTTCTGTTCTCTGCTCGTTCGGTCATTCGGGGTTACAGGTCGATGTCGATCTCCGCGAGGAATCTCACCGGCTTTGGCCTCATTCCCTCAGGGAATTCGACCGAATCGTCGTAGGTGAAACGCATGTAGCCGTCGGCCGTTGGATCGAGGAAAACGCCGTCCTTCTTGAACGCCACGATGAAGCGATTGTCGCGCGCGATAAGCGTGGAGGTCACTGTCTGCGCGTAGCCGTCGGAGGCCGTCAGAGTGATGGTGTAGCACTGCGCCGCGAGATCATCGTTGAAATCCTCGTCGTTGTAATGGATCCCCAGCTCCGCATCCGGGTAGATCACTTCATCCACGTACGCAATCAGCCGCCACAGTGGAAGCCCGGTGTAGGTGTGCGTTCCTTGTCTGCCTGTGGAGGTAACCGTCGATGTGTGGCAGGGACAACCGATCCCTGCTTCCAGCTCGCCCCGAGCGAACAGCCTCTCGACCGCTCCTTTCAGAAGCAACGTATACTCTTCGTACGCGCCAAGGATCTCGATCCGTTCGACCATCCGTGCAGAGAGTGAGCTTTCAAAATGCGTGTTGTCCTCTCCGATCTGGACGATACGCAGGTACCCGGGATCGAGTGGCATGTATTCACCGTCCTCCTTGAACGCGAGAATCCAGGTTCCCTCGGAGCAGTCGGTGAGCATCTCCACCGGGTAGTTCATCGAATAGCCGTCCGAAGCGGTTACACGAACGGTGGCGTCCTCGGAGAGGTTGCCGATCAGTGTTGTTAGTGGCACGCCGGTGTAAGTAGACGTGTAGTCAACGCCGGCAGAATTCGTGAACATTCCCTGCGCGGTGATGACCTCAAGCTGTTCGAGGTCCGCGAGCGTGTACTCCGCGAGCGCACCGCTTCTCTCCACGGAAAGCACAATCCCTTCCGGCGCTAGCAAGATCTCCTCAGCCGCCGATTCCGCAGCGAGTTCGGGTAGCGGACCACCGTTGTAGTTGACGATGAGGTAGCCGACGTTCTTCACCATCAATCCGGTCGTTGACGGATGCCCGGCGTAGTAGTGGGAAAGCTCGGGGGAAAAGGCCGTCAACATGTCGTCGTTACCGAACCGTCCATCCTCGGGGAGAAAGACGAGCATCGGAGCATCCTCCCACTGCCCCGGGGCATCGCCACGACGGGACAGAGCAAGGATCGGCTTACCAGCCAGCGTTGTCCCAAACACAACCGCTGCAGGCAAGATCTTGTACCACCCATCGACAGCGATTACGCCCAACGTCTCATCGTCGTCCAATCCTCCGATCTCCTGCAGCACAGCCTCCAGCGGTATCCCGCTGTAGTTTTGCGCCGGCTTCCAATTCTCCTCTCCCTCCTTCAGAACGGGCCCCTGGTAGGCCACCGTACCCTCGTCCCGGTAGCTGAATACCGCAAGGGAGATCACTTCGACGCGATCACCGTCTTGCACCAGCACCGACCACGGCGCTTCGGCCACCCCTATCAGCCCCACTGAGATCGCTACAATCAGTCCAGCCAGCCAAGCCCATCGATGTCTGTTCAACGTTCTGCCTCCTTGTTGGGTGTTGTCCGGATTGCTGTCGCTTGCACTGAGGCGAACACCGCCTCCCCCTCCTTCAGATTCATGCACTCGATTCTCTTCCCGGTGTGGAGTGTGTTGAGCTCAAAACCCTTTGCTGCAAGAACCAGATTGGTGACCTGGCCCAATCGACGGATCTTCTTCACTCTTGCGGAGAATACGTTGTCGGCAGTGCAAGACTCCGTTTTGGGCAGGTCGCGATGGATCACGACTGCCTCCGGCGGGATCGCGATAACCAGAGCGGTCTCCGTAGCAAACGAGAAGACCGCCAATTCCTCTTCGCCAAGGTTGACCCGGCACAACGCGCCGTCACGGTCTTGCACGGTCACGGGAAACGTGTTCTTGGCCAGAAGAGGTGAGCTGTCCGGATTGTAGGCCGCAATGCCCGGCGCTGTCTCAGTGTGTCGAAGCTTCTCCGACCACAGCAGATGCTCCATTACCTCTCGGGATGTACCGGCTGCAACGAGTAGATCGACCATGTCCAAGCCGAGAAGATCCGCCAGCGTGCGAATCTCGCCGAGCCCCGGGGCGGGCCTGCTTCCGTGCTCAATCCGGGATAGACGCGTGTAGTCCATTTCCGCTTGCGAAGCGAGTTCCCGAAGGCTCAGGCCAACTCTGAGTCTGGCCCGGCGGATCGTCTCTCCAAAGCGTAGCTTTGTCACGCTGGCGAGGGTATCCCATGTGTTGACATTTGTCAACACCCCAGAGATACCCGCCGAGATGCGTTAGAATCCGCCTCATGGTCGATCGAGGACGATACACGAACAGCGAGAGACTGACGTCGGGCCCGATCGCCCGATCGCTATTGGCACTGGCTTGGCCGGTAATGCTGTCCAACCTGTTTCACACGCTTTATCACCTCGTCGATACGTTGTGGCTAGGACGGCTGGGCAAGGTGGCCGTGGCTGCTCCAACGATCGCCTGGCCACTCGTTTTCTTGGTGATCTCCATAGGTGCCGGTGTGACAATCGCCGGGACGGCGCTGGTCGCGCAGTACACTGGAGCCAGACGTTACGAAGAGGCCAACCTTGCTGCGGGGCAAGTCTTCGCTTTCACGGGAATCCTCGCTCTTGTTCTTGCGGGAATCGGCGTTGTGAGCGCGCGACCGTTGATGGTGATCATGGGAGCCGGGCTGGATCTGCTCCCCGATGCAACCGCGTATATTCGCATCATCTACGCGGGAATCCCGGCGATGTTCGCGATGTTCGTCGTCACCGCGTTGCTCAATGGTGCCGGCGATACGGTCACTCCGATGAAGCTAATGGGGATCTCGGTCGCCCTCAACATTCTGCTCGATCCGTTTCTCATCTTCGGTTGGGGCCCGTTCCCCGCCTGGGGGGTCGCCGGCGCGGCCATCGCAACTGTCATCGCGCGCGGCGTAATCGCCGTAGTCGGGGTTGCCCTTCTCTTCTCCAGAAGACTGGGTATCCGCATCCGACCCCGCCACCTGATACTGCGGCGGCCCGTGGTACACCAAATCGTGGCGATCGGTCTTCCCGCGTCGCTTGGCCAGTCGGGGACAGCACTGGGCTTCTCCATCATGACCGGCATTCTCGCTCGGTTCGGGACAGCCGTAGTGAGCGCCTTTGGGATCGGCAACCGAGTGATTTCCATCGCCCTGATGCCGGCAATGGGCCTCGGTCAGGCAACAGCGACGATGGTCGGGCAGAACCTCGGCGCAGGGCTACCCAAACGGGCAAAGAAGTGTGCCCGGACAGCGATGATGGTCTCGTCCGCGATCCTGGTTATCGCAAGCGCACTCGTCCTTGCACTGCGAGCTTCACTTATACGCGTCTTCATCGCGGATGAAGAGGTCATTACACTGGGGACACGTATGTTCGTTCTGGTAGCGATGGCTTTCCCTTTCATGGGCATCCTCCAGGTGGCCATCGGCACCTACCAGGGGTCGGGGCACACCGTCTATTCGATGTTCTTTTCCCTCTTTCGGCTGTGGGGCTTGAGATTGCCGCTGGTGTACCTTCTTGGCTTCACTGCTGGGCTTGGACCGGATGGTGTTTGGTGGGCAATGTTGGCCTCGAATTTCGGTGCGGCCACTCTTTCTCTGGGGTTCTTCCTAACCGGGAACTGGAAGCATCGCGTGATCAAGGAAGCGCCGCTTCCGGTCGAGCAGGTAGTGGAAGAGGTCGTCCCCTTGCAAAGATAGGGTGCGCCTTCTAAGCTCACGTAGCACGTCGCAAAGGAGCAATCATGCAGACGATCACCATCGATCAGGCACTTCAGCACGTGGGGGAGGAGGTTACCCTGCGCGGGTGGCTGTACAACAAACGTTCAAGCGGCAAGATCCTGTTCCTTCAGATCCGTGACGGCACGGGGATGGTTCAGGGTGTGATAACTGAGCCCGACGCACCCTCACTGTTTGCCACCGCCGATCGTATTCCACGAGAATCGTCTCTCATCGTAACGGGGATCATTCGCGAGGATCCTCGCGCTCCAGAAGGATGCGAGCTACAGATCCGTAATGTGAAAATTGTCAACGAACCAAGAGAACCGTTTCCGATCGAGCTCAAGGAGCACTCCCCGGGATTCCTCATGGACCACCGCCATCTTTGGATCCGTACCGGCAGGCAGGTGCCGATACTCCGCATCCGCGACGCGGTCTTCCGCGCCGTGCGCAACTTCTTCCACGAGCGCGGTTTTGTGGCAACCGAAGCCCCAATCCTTACCGGCACTTCGGTTGAAGGGACGACGACACTGTTTGAAGTCGATTATTTCGGCGACAAGGCGTACCTCACCCA
>CAZMOL010000020.1:10475-13852 GCA_964568045.1 uncultured Thermotogae bacterium | reverse complement strand
GGACGACGACACTGTTTGAAGTCGATTATTTCGGCGACAAGGCGTACCTCACCCAGAGTGGCCAGCTGTACCTGGAAGCGACGATCATGGCATTAGGGAAGGTCTATTGGATTGGCCCGGTCTTCCGCGCCGAAAAGTCGAAGACGCGCAAACACGTGACCGAGTTCTGGATGGCCGAGGCAGAGATGGCCTTCTACGATCATGAAGACAACACGCGGCTCCAGGAAGAGCTTATTGCCTATGTCGTCAACAGCGTGGTCGCAGAGCGAAAGCGCGAGCTTGGACTGCTGAAGCGCAATACCGAGCAACTCCTCGAAGAGGTCGCTTTGCCGTTTCCCCGATTATCCTACGCGGATACCGTGAGCCTCCTCAAAGAAGCCGGTCACGACGTGGCCTTCGGTGAGGATTTCGGAGCTCCACACGAAGCAACGCTTGGGGATCATTTCCAGAAGCCGGTGTTTGTGGAATACTTCCCAAAATCGATGAAGCCGTTCTACATGAAACGCGATCCGGATGATCCCACTCAAGTTCTGGCCGCCGATCTCATCGCTCCCGAAGGCTTCGGGGAGCTGATCGGTGGCAGTCAACGTGTGGACACGCTTGAGGAACTGACCGCCCAGCTTGAAGAGAATCACCTTCCCAAAGAACCCTACGAGTGGTATCTCGACCTACGCCGATACGGGTCAGTACCTCACTCCGGTTTTGGGTTGGGGATGGCCAGGACAATTACCTGGATCTGCGGGATTCCCCATATCCGTGAGACTATCCCATTTCCAAGGCAGCTGAATCGCCTCTACCCATAGTCTCCTACGCATGGCCGTATTCTTCTCTTGAACCGCGTAAAGAGGGTGGTTATACTTCCGCCCTTGGCTGGAACAAGTTGGGGGGTAACGAAAAAGGAATCAGTGTTGCGGCAAATCCTTCGGTTCTCTATAGAGGACCGGAACAGCCACCACTAACCACCAAGGGGAGCTTCTCGCCGCGAGATGGATTATCAAAAACGGCGAGTCCGTGACGAGGTGTCAGCCGAAAATGGGTTTACAGCCCAAGCAGAGGGGGTCCAGGCACGCTGTTTAACCTCCTTGGCCGCGTAGCCTCTCCTTCTGCAAGGCCGCCGTTCGACTCGGCAAGGGCAAGGGAAACCGAGCTCCCCTTTTCCCTCCTCTCAAGGGCTTTCCCCGTAATGAGATGTCGACCGCCTTCGATTTACCATCCACGCAGGAACAGCTCGGGGCATCCTCCTACGGGGCTGCGTCGAGTAGGGTCGCGCAGGACTTGATCCGCTTCCGATCTCGAAACAGGCTGGCCTCTACTACCGCGATAGAATGAAATACTGAAGCGATAAGAGATCACGAACCATTCTGTCTCATTCCCCGCGCGATCAACCAAATGAGCCCGAGTGCTAGCAGGAGGTCACCAATGCTGAACGCGAAAGCGAACGGTTGGCTCCCAGGCAAGTACAGAAAGTCCCCCAAGATATTGAGTCGTGTTGCACCGCTCATCAGGGTGACGTTCCCATACACACCGTTCTTTAACAGATGCGTCGCTACCTCCTGGGCCCCTGAGCGTTCAAGAGCCGTCAGCGAGGACGGCATGTATCCCCCATTCACAATGATCACAAGTAGATTCAAAAAGGACCCCAAGCCAATAGGGGCGAAGGAGAGCACGTGATGGTTTAGGAAAAGGAACAAGAAGATGAGGCCGTAGGAGAGGAAATGAAGTGCCGTAGTAGCATACGGAAGGAGAGGCCGTTCACTGAACAAGGGAAAAATCGCTAGTTGAATCAGCAGAGCGACTACAACGAACCCCCAGAACCGCAACCGAAGAACGATAAGGTTAGCAATCCGACCTTTTCGCAGGTATCCGAGGATAACGCCAAGGAAAACTGCACAGAAGAAAAACATGCGTCGGAATCAGAGCTTACCCAACGTGTAACAGTACGGTAGCTGTAGAATCTCTTGTCTCATGACTGTTGTTCATCGACTACACGAAGGAGAGCTTCGGCTACGACTGGATCAAGATCCGTTCCTCTCAATTGCCGGATGGTCTCTATTGCCTCTTCGTGTGTAAACGCCTCCCGATAGGGCCTCTTAGTTATGAGGGCATTGAAGATGTCCGCAGCAGCAATGATCCGTGCGACAAGAGGAATTTCCTCCCCCTTCAAGCCGTCCGGGTATCCACTTCCATCCCACCGTTCGTGTTCGTGCCTAACAGCCACGGCTACTGGAGCATAAATCTCCAATCCCTGTATCAACTCCGCGCTGACCACTGGGTGACGTTTCATCACCCGCCACTCCTCCTCGCTCAGCGGGCCAGGTTTGAGAAGGATTGCGTCAGGAATGGCCATTTTACCTATATCATGCACTCTCCCCGCGACATCAATCTTTTCAACCTCCCCCTGTGGGAGCCTCATTTCTTGCGCGATCTTCACGGCAAGATCGGCTACCTCGTCTGAATGCACTGCAGTGTAGTGATCTCGCTCATCGAGAAGAGCGGAAATCCTCTCAAAGGTCTTCCGTGCCTCGGTTCGGAGTTTAAGATAGCTGCGAAAAGAGATATGGACCAGTGTCAGCGGGACAATAGCATAGAACATATGCCAAATAGAGAGGGAATAGAGAACAACGAGTAGAAGCACAGAAACAAAGAGACTAACATACTGTAAAGAGAAATCCTTAAGTGCTGCCACAAAGCTATAGAAGAAACTCTTCCGGCCCGTAAGCACCACAATGCCTGTAACAAGGGCAAGATTCATCACAGCATAGATCGAAAAGCCCGCAAGTATCCAAAGATAGTCACCTGTGGTCGCAAGTCTAAGGGGTAGCGTATGACCAAAAGTAACGATTAAAGCGGCAACAGCAACAGAGACAACCCACTGGCTCACGTTAAAGGTCACCGCATACGCAAATTTCGTTGGCGCATTCTTTAAATGATCCCACCTCATCAAAATCTCCGAACCTAACGTTGCAGCTAACACTACAAACACAGCGTGGGCGGGCCCGAGAATGAAAAGAGAAGCTGAATAGATAGCGATAGAGCTGGACATTTCAGTCCCATATAGTGGGATCCAAATGGCGTAAACTTCGGAAAGAAAACCGAGCAAGATAAAAAGTACAAATGCAGCAATTTGCTCAAGTGAGACGAAAGCAAGAAATCTGGTGTAGTAGGCAACCACAGCCAGCGCCACTAGCACCACAAAACCAATATAAATCCTTGCCTTTGCAGGAAGATCCACTTTCCCTCTTTCGAATATTGAAGACCCGGTCCTCTACTCTAGCACAAGGCAAGGAAAAAAACTACCAACAGCTAAATCGCACTCCTAGCAAATAGATCAGACGTGCCACTTCGCACCAGCACCCAAAATGAGCCCCAGTGCGCCA
>CAZMOL010000020.1:0-10375 GCA_964568045.1 uncultured Thermotogae bacterium | reverse complement strand
TCAGCGAACCTTTTCAAATGCGGCTTTTAGCCAACATGTAAAATGAAGACTTTTTCCATATCTGGTATGATGTTTGCAAATAAGCTGAATGCATTATTGTTCTAATGCCGCGACTATTCTATGTCTCTCTTCCAACAGCTACATCTTTCTGGCAGTACCACTCCTGCTGCAATGGCTTCTGCTCGGAGCAGAACGGAAAGACGGCGCAATCGCCTGGAGCCACGCCCTTTCTCTCTCTCGCACAAAAACACCCAGCTACCCCTTTCTCCTAGTAGAAGTTTCGCTGTTACAGTGGCCAAATGCCGTTCTGTCAAGAGAGGAAGGGCACTTCTGCACTACCTCGCTCTAGATCACTGGACGGAGGGTACGGCAATTATCTACACCCAAACAGAGTTTTCCCTAATTTGACTTTCAACACCCTTCAGGATAAAGTTTTGCCTGAACGGCAAAAGCGAGGGACAAGACGTGAGAGCATACGAAATCGTTTACGTTGTAAGAACTGACCTCCCCGACGAGGAACACACGAAGAAAGTGCAGCGGATCCACAGCCTCATCACAGAGAATGGGGGAGAGATCGAGGACACAAACGATTGGGGAAAACGCAATCTTGCCTACGAGATCAGACACTGCTCGGAGGGGCACTATGGCTTGACCACCTTTCGCCTTCCCCCACAAGCAGTAAAGCCTCTTAAAGAGCGCTTAAATATCGACGAGGAAATCCTCCGTTTCCAGATCGTCGCTTGCGACCAGTAGGAGGAGAAAGATGTCGGCAAGCCTCAACAAAATAGTCCTGATTGGAAATCTAACAGCGGATCCCGAACTGAAATACACTCCAAGTGGAACAGCTCGAACGCGGTTCTCCATTGCAGTTAACCGCCAATATAAAAACAGCACTGGTCAACTTCAGGAAGAAGTCACTTTCATTCCAATCGTGACCTGGGGAACACAAGCGGAGAACTGCGCAAACTACTTAAGCAAGGGCCGATCAGTGGCTGTAGAGGGACGCTTGCGCATCGACTCCTTCGAAAACGCTGAAGGAGAACGAAGGAAAGTCGTTGAGGTCGTGGCACAGAATGTCCAATTCTTGGGCGGTCCTCCACGGTCCGAAAAAGAGCCCGGAACGATCCCTCCTACCAGCAATCAACCAGATAGCCAGAAGAAAGAAAAAGAAGAAGACGAGGAGGTTCCTTTCTAAGCGATGTTCTACAAACAAAGACGTGTTTGCCGGGTCTGTGAACGGAATATCACGCTCGATTACAAGAAGCCGGAAGAACTGAAGCAATACATGAATCGATTGGGTAAAATCCTCCCAAAGAGGGCCACGCGTTTGTGCGCCAAGCACCAACGTCAAGTGGCACGGGAGATCAATCGCGCTCGCAAGCTCGCCCTCTTGCCCTATGTCGGTGAACGAGAGCCTATGAAGATGAAGATGCGCCGGTAGGTAGACACAATCCCTCCTCGTCCGCACCACCGGACGAAACCATGTCGGACGTTGATCGGATCGCAGGGTGGTTAATCGAGCGAGCACGTGTCGAGGGCGCCGCGCCGTTTTCGCTTCTGGATAGATTCCTTAAACGCTACGCGGGTACAACCCTTATCGAGAGTGTTCGGGGACGTGTGCAGCAGGGGAAGTACGGCGAGTGCCTGGTAATCGAACACGCAATTCCGCACGAACTCCCTCTCCCTTCGCAGGAGAACGCTGAGGAAGCCTTTCTCGCCGAGCTTCGCCTCCTGTTTGGAGTCGGTTGCGCTCACGAAAAACAGCTGCGCGAAGAGGGCTACACGTCCATCCACTCCCTGCTTGGCCACCCGTTCTGGAGCAAGGCAGCGCAAGCTCTTCTTGAGGATTGGGGTCAACCGCTCAATCCCGATCGAGTGCAGGCGACCCTTTCCCACTGGCTTCCCGCCAGTCACCCGCTGTTTCGACAATTGCTCGGTCTGGTTCGGCGAGAAGAGATCCTGTTTTTCGATCTGGAAACTCTGGGGTTGGGTGGCACACCGATCATCCTTGCTGCGTTGGCACGATTGACGCAAGCCAACATCCAGATCACACAGTATCTTGCTCGCAGTCTCGACGAGGAAATCGCCCTGTTGGAACAGATTGATCGGGAGATGGCCAATACATCACTTCTCATCAGCTACAACGGAAAGGCTTTCGACTGGCCCTATCTAAGAGAGCGCATTGCCTACTATGGTTTGCGATTGAATCAAACAGCGATTTGCCACATCGATCTTCTCCATCACGCCCGCCGCGCTTTCCATGATTGCCTGCCCAACATGCGCTTGGGAACGATAGAGAAGCTTCTTGGAGTACGGAGGGGAGAGGATCTGCCGAGCGAAGCCGTCCCCGAATTCTATTCGACCTACCTGGAGACGGGAAACCCAGGAGCGCTTGTTCCGATCGTCAACCACAATCAACAGGACGTGGAGTCCCTCGTGATTCTTCTCACGCGGTTGCTGGGCTACAGCGATGATGCTCGATAGTCTTCTTGCAGATCTGAAGAAAGCGCCTTGGTACCACAACCAAATCTCACATACTGAGGCAATCCCCTCCTCGCAGGCTGAGTCTGTCGCTGTCTCGCTTCATCCGACCTTGAAGGCCTATCTTGATGAAAGGGGAATCAGCCTCTACCGCCATCAGAAGGACGCAATCGAGGCGATCCGTGCCGGCAAAGATGTAATCATCACGACCCCTACTGCCTCGGGGAAAACCCTCGCGTTCAATCTTCCCATCGTCGAGGCCCTACTCGCCGATCAACAATCGAGTGCCCTCTATCTCTATCCGCTGAAGGCATTGGCAAACGACCAGCTGCAAAAGATCCTCGATCTCGAACAGGTGACCGGTCTTCGTCTTGCTCCAAGCACGTACGATGGAGACACGCCGACAAGTCGACGCGGGCGGATCAAACAGACTTCGCGGATCATTCTTACCAACCCACATGCTTTGCACTACTACCTCCCTTGGCACCATCAATGGGGGCGATTTTTTCAGAACTTGCGCTATATCGTGATCGACGAAGCTCACACCTACCGAGGGGTGTTCGGAACGAACGTCGCCTTGCTCCTGCGACGCTTGTTCCGTCTCCTCTCACACTACGGTGCCTCTCCGCAGTTGATCCTCGCTTCCGCGTCGGTTGCCAATCCCAGGGAATATGCCCGAGATCTTACGGGTCGAATCTTCACCGCAATTGCTGAAGATACCTCAGCACGCGGCGAAAAGAGGATTCTGTTCTGGGACGCGACCGCGGATCCGCGACATTCCATCTTCACCCAGGCTGCGCGTGTCCTTTCCTTCCTTACAGCTTGTGGGCTTCAAACCCTATGTTTCACCGGTTCGAGGGCGATGGCCGAGGTCGTAGCTTCGGCGGCACAGGAGATGGGAACCCACAAGATTCTCTCCTACCGCGCGGGCTATTTGCCTAAGGAGCGGCGCCAGATCGAGGCGGGATTGCGGGAGCGACAAATCGACGGTGTGGTCACCACAAGCGCTCTCGAGGCGGGAATCGACATCGGGAGTCTCGATGCGGTCATCCTAGTCGGTTACCCCGGAAGCCTGATCTCGGCCTGGCAGCAGGCCGGGCGTGCCGGACGAGGGATCGAACCGTCGCTGGTCGTATTCATGCCACACGAAGACCCACTTGACCGCTATTTTCTCTCTCATCCCGAACGATTCCTCGGCAAGCAACGGGAGCAGATCGTCATCAAAACCGATAATCCCCGGTTGCAGGCAGGCCACCTTGCCTGTGCCGCGGCCGAGCTTCCGCTGGATCCAGCGGAAGTGAGCCCAAGGGAACAGGAGCTTCTCGACGGGTTGACTCGCAAAGATCTCTTAGCGAAGACCGCACGTGGCTATATCTACCGGGGGCAGCGGCGCGCCCACGAACTTGTATCGTTGGACAATATCTCCGGTGAGAACATCAAGTTGATATGCGAAGGTCAGTTGTTGGAGACGATGGATCGACTACGAGCCTGCCGCGATGCGTACCCGGGTGCGGTGTTTCTCCATCGAGGAGAAAGCTACGTGGTAGAGCACCTCGCTCTTGAAGAAGGGATAGCCGAGGCCCGTCGAGAAGACGTCGACTACTCAACGAAGGGCCTGCGTACTTCCTCAGTGGATATTCTTACGACCCAAGACGTCATAGAGGGAGCATCGGCCACACGAGGAAGGGGACGCGTTCGAGTCACCGAGTCATTCATCGGCTACAAGACAGTCCACTTCGACCGGCTGATATCGGTAGACCCTCTCGTCCTCCCACCGTATACCTACGAATCCGACGGCCTGTGGATCAGCTTCCCAAAAGGAGCTCTCGGCGTGGCGTCATGGGATTTGCTCGGCGGGCTACACGGCGCGGAGCATGCTCTCATTGCGATGGCTCCGCTACTCGTTCTGTGCGATCGAGACGATGTCGGCGGCGTTTCCAGTTCTCTCCACGCGCAAACAACCTGCCCAACGATCCTCATTTTCGACGGCATCGAGGGCGGTGCAGGGCTTGCCGAAGTGCTGTATGACTCGTTCGATCGCCTCGCTACGGAGGCGCTAAGACTCGTCATCGACTGTACGTGCGCCGAGGGCTGCCCATCTTGTCTGTACTCCCCCCGCTGCGGTCACCGGAATCGGCCGCTGAGCAAGGAGGGAGCGATCCACGTCCTTCGGCTCCTCGCAGAGGGAAAGCCGAACAGAGGTGAAAACGAATGAAACGGGTAGCCGCGGTGATCCTACATGTCCAACTCGGAGAGAGCCCGGGAGAGCGCCTCGTCGAAGCGGGTCGGGAAGCGTTCACCCAAGACCTTGTAACCACGCTACGGCAGGCCGGTGTGGCGAGGATCGTCGTGGTCACAAGCGATGAAGAATTCACCAAGCAGCTCGAAAGCACTGGAGCATCCATCGCCTCCTCGATGAGTGAGGAGCCCTTTCACTTCGGCAAGACCATCCAGCGCATCATCGCTAGCGAGGGCCTCGACGGCCTTCTGTACTTCGGTAGCGGAACCGGTGGACTGCTCACAATGCCGCAGGTAAGCCAATTGACTCAATTCATCTCTCGTGAGGAACGTGGCGCGCTGTTCAACAACTTCTATTCGTGCGACTTCGCCGCCATCGCAGGGGCCAAGGATCTGCTGAAGACGGAGCTACCACCGATCGATAACCCGCTCGGATTGGTTCTTTCAGACCTCGGATTTCCCTGCTCTGAGCTTCCTCGCAACGCGGCAACCCAGTTCGACATCGATACCCCCACCGATCTTCTCCTCCTTGCGGCCGCGGATCGTGGCGGCGAGGCGACCCGCGCATTCATCGAGGAACAGCGGTTGACCTCCGCTGCAATTCCGCAGCTGCTCGAACGACTCGTCGACCGCCAGGCCCACATCTATCTGATCGGTCGGCTGAATCCCACAACATGGTCCCATTTCGAGGGTGTGGTCGCGTGCCGTACGAGTGCGCTTGTTGAGGGCCGAGGGATGCGGGCCTATCCGGACCGACAAGAGAGCATGCTGAGAGGGTTTCTGGAGGAAGTCGGCACTCGCCGCTTCTTCACGTGGCTTGGACAGAGGGCCGATGGGGCGATCATCGACAGCCGTCCGCTTCTGTCCAAAGGTGGACGGCTTCCCCCGGCATCCGATCGATTCGCGAGCGACCTTTTACGGCCCGATCGAATTCAGGATCCACCGTGGGCTCAGTTCACGGCCGAGGCAGTCGCTGCGGAGATTCCAATCCTTCTCGGTGGACACTGCCTGGTCAGCGGAGGGCTCTACCTTCTTGCCGAAATCTGCTGGAAAGATCGCGATCTTCCTCGTAGACTTCACCCAGACCCGTTCGATTGGAGATAAGGAGCGTCAATGACGGAATTGCCCCACTTGTCGAATATCTCGGACATCGACCCGCAAACGGCGCAGCTGATCGCTGCCGAGGAGCTTCGTCAGCGGAACAAGATCATTCTCATCCCTTCCGAAAGCTTCACCCCACAACCCGTGCGCGAGGCGTTGGGTTCCGTGTTCACCAGCGTCTATGCTGAAGGCTATCCCCGGCCGGTCATGCGAAAGTGGTCTTGCGAACGGCTGGCCGACCTCGACGAACAGCTCGCCCAGCATCGCCGCTACGCCGATTGGCGCTTCTACAAGGGGACGGAATTCGCCGATCTCGTAGAGTCACTCGCCGGCCGTCGCGCCGCGGAGTGCTTCGCCACTCCGGAGTTTCCCCCGGAGTGGATCCACGCCAACGTACAGCCCCTGTCCGGCGCCGCGGCGAATCTCGCCGTGTACGATGCGTTCGTCCAACCCGGGGAAACGGTGATGGGGATGGCGCTCACCGAAGGGGGCCATCTTACCCACGGCTCGGAGTTCAACGTCACCGGAAAGCGCTATCACATCGTCTCCTACGCGGTCGATCCGAAGACCGGCAAGCTCGACTACGACGAGATCATGCGCCAGGCCAAGGCACATCATCCCAAGATGATCATCGGCGGGTTCACCTCGTACCCGTGGCAGCCGGACTGGGCAGCCTTCCGCAAGATCGCCGACGAGGTGGGTGCGATCCTCCTTGCGGACATCGCCCACACCGCGGGGATGGTGATCGGGGGTGTCTATCCCAATCCAATCGGACACGCACACATCATCACGTTCACCACCCACAAGACCCTGTGCGGTCCGCGGGGAGCGATCATCCTTTCAACCGACCCCAAGATTGCAGCCCAGCTCGACAACGCGATCTTTCCGGGAGAACAGGGCGGTCCACACGTCAATAAGTTCGCAGCCATCGCCGTTGCATTGAAGATCGCCCAATCGCCGGAGTTTAACGACCTTCAACGCCGGATTGTCGACAACGCCGCCTTCCTCGCCGACGCCCTGGTGAAGGAGGGCCTCACTCTCGCCTACGGAGGCACCGACACGCATCTGCTGGTCGTCGACCTAAAGGCGCTCAAGAGCAAGACCGGCTTTGTGATGATGGGCGAAATCGCGGCTCGCCTGCTCGATCTTGTGGGCATTGTCTGCAACAAGAACACGATACCCGGCGATCACTCCGCAGCCGACGCGCACGGGATTCGCCTTGGCACCCCGTGGGCCACACAGCGCGGGATGGGCAAGGAGGAGATGACGATCCTCGGGCGCGTCATCGCTGAGGTACTGCGGTCGATCCAACCGTTCGAGTACCTGGGACTCGGCGGCGAGCTGTCGCGGGGCAAGCTGCCCCTTCCCGTGCTCCAGGAGGCGAAAAAGGAAGTCCGTGAGCTCATCGCGCGTATCGACCCCGAGGCCGCAGCCGCGTTCGCCACTGATACCACCCATACGAGCAACGAGGTGTGGACGATCCTTCGTGTGCGGGACGGACGGGCTCGCGCTCTGTTACACGAAGCCGGGACCGCCGATCTGCTCACACTGGAGAAAGGCGACCGCCGCCGCACCCTGCTGTTCAACGAAAACGGAAAGCTGCTGTCCGAGGTGATTGTGGGATGCCTGGGAACGGAAGACTACCTCGTTTATTCCCCCAAGGAGAGCGCGAACGCCGTGCGGGAGTGGCTGTGCGGACTGGCTGATGGCTACATCCTCTTTGACGAAGAGGACATCTTCCGCAAGGTACAAGGACCGACGGTTATCGAGGAAGTCACCGCCGAGGAGATTCCCGAAGCTCCACGTGCCTGGCTTGAGGAAGAGCTTGGGAATGCCCAACCCGGTGCCGATATCCAGGAGCTCTATCAGCAGCACCCCGAGCTATTCGTGACCACCAAGACCTACTTCGTTGGGCAACAGCGATTGGATCTCTCCCAGGTCGATCCGGTCGGAACCGATTTCGATTGGGAAGGCAAGGAAGGCGACCCGAAGAAGACACCGCTCTACGAGCACCACAAGAAGCTCGGCGCAAAACTCGTTGCGTTTGCCGGCTGGGAGATGCCGGTTTGGTACGGCTCTACCCTGGAAGAACACCGTGCCGTACGCGAACATGCGGGCCTGTTTGACCTCGGACACATGGGGGTGTTTGAGGTCTCCGGCGAGTACGCCACTGAGTTTCTGAACACGGTGACCTCCAACTACGCCGCGTGGCTTGAGGACGGTCAGTCCCAGTACACCTACCTGTTCGATCCCGACGGCAACGTCATCGATGACATTTTCGTCTATCGGCGTGAGTGGGACCGCTACCTTGTGGTGGTAAACGCTGCCAACGAAGACAAGGACTGGGAGTGGCTCACCGGGGTGAACGAGGGTCGCTATCTGATCGATAGGGAGATCCCGTCCCGTCGCCCCGGCCCAGGGGTGACCCTGCGTGATCTCAAGGCCGAAGATGGGGTCATTGATATCGCCCTGCAAGGCCCGCGCAGTTGCGAGATTCTCGCTGCGGTTCTCGACGAACCGAGCAAGCTTGCCGTGGCCGCGCTCGACCGGACCGAGTTTTGCGAAGTCTCCATTGAGGGACACGACATGGTGATCGCTCGGACCGGCTACACCGGCGAGGAGATCGGATACGAGATCTACTGCGGCGGCAAGGGATCCGCATGGTTGTGGAACAGGCTTCTTGAGGTCGGGAAGCCTTTCGGTCTGCTCCCCTGCGGCCTGGCATCGCGCGACTCCACCCGCACCGAGGCCGGCTTGCCGCTGTACGGACACGAGCTCGCCGGAGAGCATCTCGTCGACCCATTCGAGGCCGGGTTCGGCCCTTATGTGAAGCTGCACAAGCCGTTCTTCATTGGCCGCACACACTGTGTGAAAGCCTATCGGGACCAGATACGCGAGATCATCCGCTTCCAAGTGGATGCTCCCGGTACCCGTCCTGTCCGCGCCGGCGCCGCGATGATCGACCGCAATGGAAACTATCTTGGGCGGGTGACAAGCTGTGTCAGCCTCGGGGAATCTCAGGTCGGTATGGCAATCTCTGAGAAGCGTGGGATGGCACCCGACACGCCGATTACGGTACTCAACCCGCAACACGGGCGAGGTGAAGCGGGAAAACCTTCCGCCGAACTTGCCGAAGGGGATCGCGTGGCAATCCCGATTCCGGGACGGATCATCACCCGCTTTCCGGAGAAGGAAACCACCCCGCGAGCTCTGAAGCGTCTTGACCAAGAGGGCGTTGAGAAGTAGCCCCCTCCCCTGCAAAACTGGTCGTGAGCCCCGTTAGAAAACCAGGGAATACTGACACCCATTGGGTGCACCAACTATGAAATCACTGAGGAGCCTGTGAGTCCAAGTCCGAATCCCGCAGTCTGGGGGTTGGGTGATTGTTCATCAAGTTCGAGTGCTCTCACGTGCGAGGTGATGAGCGCTGTGTGCGGAAAAGACTGCAAACAGAGCGTTTCTCATGATCTAGAAGCAGATACATCCCTGGGTGTTCCCGTTGCCGCTAACGTGATAGAATGATCCAGGGATCGTGGTAATGGCAGATCGACGTTCTGACATCACGTCAGCAAGCACGGGAAAGGAGGAGAACAATGAGTGAAGCAAAGAAGCTGACAACAGCGGCGGGAATACCTGTTGACGACAACCAGACGTCTTTGACCGCCGGAGAGCGCGGCCCGACGCTGCTGCAGGATCATCATCTGCTCGAGAAGCTGGCCCACTTCAATCGGGAGCGGATCCCCGAGCGGGTGGTGCACGCCAAGGCGGCCGGCGCCCACGGCACATTCACCGTCACGCACGACATCACCAAGTACACCAAGGCCAAGATCTTCTCGGAGATCGGCAAGAAGACAGACATGTTTGGCCGGTTCTCGACGGTCGCTGGCGAAAAGGGATCGGCGGATACGGTCCGCGACGTCCGCGGCTTCGCCCTCAAGTTCTACACCGAGGAGGGCAACTGGGACATGGTCGGGAACAACACACCGGTCTTCTTCATTCGCGACGCGATCAAGTTCCCCGATTTCATCCACACGCAGAAGCGCGATCCGCAGACCAACGTCAAGGCGGACACGCCACAGTGGGACTTCTGGTCGCAGGTCCCCGAATCACTGCATCAAGTGACGATCCTGTTCTCGGATCGCGGAGTCCCGGCCGGGATTCCGTACATGAATGGCTACGGCAGTCACACCTACAGCTTCATCAACGCGGACAATGAGCGGTTCTGGGTCAAGTTCCACTTCAAGACACAGCAGGGGATCAAGTGCCTGATGCAGGACGAGGCGGATCGGCTCGCCGGTACGAATCCGGACTACCACGCTCATCAGCTATTCGAGGCGATCGAGCGGGGCGACTATCCGAAGTGGACGCTCTACGTCCAGATCATGCCCGAGGTCGAGGCGGAAACCTATCGTTGGAATCCGTTCGACCTGACCAAGGTCTGGCCGCACGGCGACTACCCGCTGATCGAACTCGGCGTACTTGAGCTAAATCGCAACCCCGAGAACTACTTCGCCGAGGTTGAGCAAGCGGCCTTTTCGCCGGCGAACGTCCCTCC